>JAZQVL010000066.1:0-45893 GCA_045631805.1 Bacteroidales bacterium
TCCATCATTTCCTTTGGATTGGCGTATCCGTTATACCAAGCGTACATCAGAACATTATCAACTTTCACAGGAGTTACGCCCTCAGCATGAGTCAGCGCTCCCCACACGCAGGCTTGCTTTCCGTACGATTCAGCTAAACGAATGCAGTAGTCTGTGAAATATCTGAATTTCTCTACTACGAGACTATCTTTGTTGGAATATTCGTCGGTGCCAACATGAAAACGCGGACCTCTGAACACAGGCTCGTCACCGCTCAAATATTCCATGAAAAGAGAATCAACGAAATTATAAGTTTCTTCCTTGAAAAGATCGAGATGGTCTTTGCCATATTCCTTGCTGCCGAGTTCAGGACGATAATGAACGAAAGCCAAGGAATGAGCTGGCACGTCAAATTCTGGAATTATCTCAACGCCTAATCTCTCTGCATGTTTCTGTAATTCAACAAAATCTTCTTTGGTATAATAACCGTCGCGAGAGGCGAGGCCAGGGAAATAGTCGCTTTCCAATCTGAAACCGGAAGGTGTCCTGTCCCAGTAGTTGTTGAAATATTGCTTGAAACCATTGTCGTTGAGATGTATGTGGAATGTGTTCATCTTATAATATGCCATAAAATCGACATATTCGTGTAAGAAGTTGATTGGTATAAACTTACGTCCGCAGTCGAGCATGAAACTACGCATTTCATAATCGGGATAGTCTTTTATAAAACCTTTGGGCAATGAAGAATTGTTTTGTTCGGCGATTTGAAGCAATGTTCGTGTGGCCCAGATGGCTGCACGTCGTGAACTCGCTTTTATATCAATATTTTCTTTGATATGGATTTCGTATTCTTCCTCATTTAAATTATTGTTTATGTTTAATATAATGTCGCCGTCAGATGGCTTGCCCTCACTCGTTTTAAGTTTAATTCCAAATATATTTTCAAAATCGGAAGCGAATTGACATGCCACCTCATAAAGTTCTTGGTTGTCTTTTGGAAATATTATCTTGCTTTTTGATGATATTTTGAATACTCCTTCATAACCTTCCCAATGTTTTAGTTCGGGAATGACAAACGGCTTTTCATTTTTTTCAACATTTGCAAAAATTGAATTAGAGAGAGTTAAACATATAATGATAAAGATTGTTAACTTTTTCATAAACATATAAGAAATAAAATTTGATAATATGCAAAAGTATGAATATTTGTTGTGAAATACGAGTCTTTACTAACCAAATATTCTTAAATTTGCATAGAAATTATTTTGTCGGATAAATCAAGATTTAAGTTATGTTGATACAACTTTTATTTGTTTTAGTATGCATTATCGTCGGTGCTCGTATCGGTGGTATTGGGTTAGGCGTTATGGGTGGACTTGGTGTCGCCATTTTGACTTTTGTCTTTGGTCTTGAACCAACATCGCCTCCTATTGATGTTATGCTTATGATTGCTGCTGTTATCTCAGCGGCGGGAGCTATGCAGGCTGCAGGTGGCCTCGATTTTCTCGTTAAGATTGCTGAGAAAATTTTAAGACGTCACCCTCAATATGTTACGATATTAGCTCCATTAGTTACATATACCTTTACATTCTTAGCAGGCACAGGACACGTCGCTTATTCGGTTTTGCCTGTCATCGCTGAGGTGGCTCGTGAGACCAAGATTCGTCCGGAACGTCCATTGGGTATCGCTGTCATTGCATCGCAACAGGCAATCACAGCTTCGCCTATCTCCGCTGCGATGGTGGCTTTGCTTGGATTACTCGGAGGATACGATATCACATTGTTCGACATACTTAAAATAACAATACCAGCGACACTCATTGGTGTTTTAGTCGGTGCTTTCGCTTCTATGAAAGTCGGCAAGGAACTCGTAGATGACCCTGAATATCAAAGACGACTTCAAAGCGGCGAACTCGATAATACTCACGTTGAATTGAATGACATCAAAAACCTCTTCGGAGCTAAGTTGTCGGTTATCTTATTCCTCGCAGCTACTGTGCTCATCGTGTTATTTGGTTCTATTCCATCAATGCGTCCAACATTCGACGGCAGAACGGTGGGAATGCCATCTTTGATAGAGATATTGATGCTCACGACAGCGGCTGTTATTTTGTTGGTTACCAAGACTTCGGGCGCTAAGGCGGCACAAGGCAGCGTCTTTTCTGCTGGCATGCAGGCGGTAATCGCTATCTTTGGTGTTGCCTGGATGGGAGATACATTCATCAATGGTAATATCGCACAACTCACTGGCTCTATTGAAAGCATCGTGACAGAGATGCCGTGGCTCTTTGGCATAGCTTTGTTCGTGATGTCTATTCTCCTTTATAGTCAGGCTGCTACGGTACGCGCCATCGTGCCTCTCGGTGTAGCACTCGGATTGAACCCAATGCTTCTAATTGCATTGTTCCCAGCAGTAAACGGATATTTCTTTATCCCAAATTATCCAACCATTGTAGCAGCAATAAACTTCGACAGAACAGGAACAACAAAAATCGGTAAATACATTCTCAATCACTCCTTCATGATGCCAGGACTCGTCGCAACGATAGTCGCAATAGCAGTAGGAATGTTGTTGATACAGATTTTTTGATTAAGACCACAAGACTACAAGACCACAAGACTACAAGTTTGTTTTGTGGTCTTGTTGTTTTTTTGATATCTTTTGTATTAAATTGTTAATTCCAGCAGATATGATTCGTGTTTTTTCTTGGATTTTAATTCTGTCTTCAGATGTGCATATTTTGAAATCCTCACATAGATATAACATTGATCTTACTTCTGAGCAACTGCCTTTTGAAATGTTTAAATAGTTGATGTACTTTGCATCTGAACCTGATTCTGAGCCTTCAGCTATATTGTTCATAATACTTATAGCTGCTCTTTGTATTTGATCTCTGAATGCGTAATCTTTACAATTTTTCATCAGTTCATAAATATCGTTTACGACAATACGAGCTTCTTTCCATACAAATAAATTTTCAATACTTCTTTTCATAAATTTAGTTTTTGAAAGGTTGATAATACTTTAGCTTGTGGTCTTGTGGTCTTGTAGTCTTGTTGACTTAAATTATCATTCCTGCAATCAACGCTAATCCAATCTTAATCCCTTTCGAAACAAAAAACGCTTTCCTTGATTCTGCTAATAACGGCAATGCTCCGTGGCCGTCTTGTACTATGCAGTTGGCGAGGAATATTCCTAATGGCAGGTCGCCGTTAGCGAATAATATCAGGAATATCAAATGTGGCCCTGATTGTGGGATAAGGCCTATTAATATTGCTATCAACAAGACTATGAATGGTTTGGAATCTATGAGCTCTTGTATGTTGACGAAATTATTTAATATGGTCAGGCATAATATCACTCCGAATGTCCATAAGAATATCTTTGGAAGGTGAACCTTGATGACGTGCTGCCACATATGCTCTTCAAGAAAATGTTCTTCCGCAACAATGTTGATTATCAATATTGCTACAAATAATACAATGAGAATTATGCGAATCCAGTCGGCTTCACCGCCATGATCGTGATTATGACTATGAACTGTAGAACTAAGGCTGTTGAACTCTGAACATTGAACTTCCGATTCATGATGATGAGCTTCGTGACTATGACAATGATGATGTTCTGAACAATCTTGTAGTCTTGTTGACTTGTTGACTTGTTGACTTTCAAAAGAATGAACGACGCTCTCCTCTGTCTGTCCGCCCATTAATAAATTAAGGTGATGCGATCCGTCGATTACGCCGCTTAACACCAAAATCAAAACTCCTAAGCTCATGGTAATTAGCAATGCTCTTACAAAGCTGATATTCTTTATATTTGATTTTACGCTATGATGTTTGTGATGATGGTCGTGACTGCATGATTCGTTCTCATGAATAGGGAAGGACATCTCTTTGTTTTTCAGTCCGATGAATTTGTTTTTCATCGTAAGTTGCAGCGTCACGGCTACTGCTATTGATATTCCTATTATTATTAAGTTTATTATCAATGCTTTTTCTGGAAATAATGAAAACATGAAAAATGACTCGTCGCCAGTTGTCGAGATTAAGGCTGCCATCAAGGCCGGAAAATTGACGACTCGGTGAACATATAGAGAAACAACGGTATATGTGCCGAGGCATCCTGGAATGATACCCATTATAATTGCGAAAATAATCTGAATCCACGGCGATTTCTGTAATTTCTTCGACCAGATGCCGCCAGTTCGCACATTGATGAACTCAATTACCATCATCATGCCTATAACCAAAGTCGTGATGATAAGCGTCTGTTGTAGAATGATATATAAAGTTTGTAAATTCATAGTTTTAATTCATGTTTTGTTTTACAAAAATGCAACTTTTTTAGCAATTATAGCTGATAATTTTTCTTAAAAATAATTAACCCCCAACTCCTTAATTAAAAAACTTGTAGTCTTGTTGTCACGTAGTCTTGTAGTCTTAAAAAAAACGTTAATCTTTTGTTAAATTTAAACAATCGTTAAATCAGTATTGTTTTTGGGTAAATCATAAAAAAACAACATTATGAAAAAGTTTACATTATTCAAAAGAATCTTCGTAATGACATTATTCATGGGATTACTTGGAGATTACGCTTATGCACAATTTTCATTAAGCGGAGAAGTCAGACCTCGTATGGAATACCTTCATGGTTATTCTACATTGACCGATAAAGATTCGGATCCTGCGGGATTTGCGTCACAACGAACTCGAGTCAATTTTAACTACTCGCACGATAGGGTGAAAATGGGTATTTCTATGCAGGACGTATTTATTTGGGGCAGTCAGCCACAGCTCTTTTCAACTTCAAACAATGTCAGTGTTCATCAAGCATGGGGACAATATTTCCTTTCTCCATCACTTTCTTTGAAGTTAGGTCGTCAAGAACTCGTTTATGATGACGAAAGAATTTTCGGCAGTTCTAACTGGGAACAACAAGGCAGAAGCCATGATGTAGCATTATTACGTTACGATGGAATGATGAGAATTGATATCGGTGCTGCCTTCAACCAAGATGAAAAGCATCTTCATGGCACTTATTATAAGTTGAACAACTACAAGATGATGCAATTTGTCTGGTTGAATACTGACATAGTTGATAATCTTAACCTTAGCCTCTTGTTCTTGAACAATGGTTATCAATATGACTATAAAGTGACAGAAAACGGTGGTGAACATGACAAGTATAAAGATGTATTCAACCAGACAATTGGTGGACGTCTTGTCTTTGCTCCAGCTGATTTGAATGTTCATGCCGCAGCTTATTATACAATGGGTAAAGATACAAAAGATAGAGAAGTGTCTGCTTATTATATCGGATTAGGCGCTGATTATCAAATGGCTGACGATTGGAAAATCGGCGCAGGCTGGGAACATCTCTCAGGTACCGACCAAAAGGATATGATTGAAAATCCTGACGGATATAAAAACAAGTCATTCAATCCCTTTTACGGAACTTCTCATAAGTTTAATGGCTTTATGGATTATTTTAATACTAATGGTAATTGGTCTAATTCTGTGGGTCTTAACGACTTATTCGCCTCAGTGCAATACGCAAGCGGAAATTTTGAAGTCAATCTTACAGGACACGCCTTTTTGACAGCAGCTGATGTCGTAAAAGATGGTAATGTTAATGAAAAAATGGAATCTTATCTTGGTACTGAATTTGACTTGACTATGTCGTACAAACTTTCAAAAACATCTAACGTAGTTTTGGGTTATAGTCAAATGATTGGTTCTGAAACACTTCAATCTCTTAAAGGCGGTGACAAAGACGCTTGCAACAACTGGGCTTATCTTATGTTCACCTTTAAACCTGTTTTCTTGAAATAAATTTATAAATAGCTGTTATTTTGCTAAGGTAGAGAGATTTTTATCTCTCTACTTTTTTTATATTTGCAAAAAAATAAATTGATGACAAAAGATAAATGCCTTTATGTAGGAAAAATCGTTAAGACACATGGCCTTAAAGGTGAAGTGACTTTACGTATAGATAATGAACAATTTGATGATATTGAAGAACTTAACTACTTCTTGCTCGATATGAGTGGTAAACTTATACCTTTTTTTATTGAAGATATTGCTTATCATTCAAATAAAGCATTCGTTCTTTTCCAAGACTTGAAAACTTTAGAGGCAGCAAGTCAACTTGTTGGTAAAAATGCTTATCTTCCTTTGGAACTTCTCCCAGAGAAAACAGGTAACGACTTCTATTCTCATGAAGTGGTTGATTATCTTGTTGTTGATGAAGAAAGAGGTGAGCTTGGTAAAGTTAATGAAATCATTGAATATCCAACACAGTCTTTGATTCAAATCATTAAAAATGAAAAAGAAATTCTGATTCCTATTCACGACGATATTATAAAAGAAGTGAATAGAGATGAGAAGAAAATTTATATTAAAGCCCCTAACGGCTTGATTGATATGTATTTGGAAAATTGATTTATGGATTGTCGTCCTTTTTTCTTTAAAAAATTCGGGATGTTTCATCATCGTTCTACAATGCGAATTGGAACGGATGCTGTTTTGTTTGCTCAATGGGTTGACGTTTCGTCTTCTGATAACGCCTTGGATATAGGAACTGGAAGTGGTATAATCCCTTTGATATTGGCGCAAAAAGGAGTAGGTTCTGTCGATGCTGTAGAGTTGGATTTGGATTCTTATGAAGAGGCTTCCTTGAATTTTGACATCTCTGTTTATTCAGATAAGCTTCGGGTAGTTCAGAACGATGTGAATGTTTATGCTGAAAATGTTACTAAAAAATACGATTTGATAGTCTCTAATCCTCCTTATTATGCGAGTGACGTCAAACCTATCAAAGAGAAAAAAGTGATGGCACGTCATGTCTCTACATTGAGTTTCAGAGATTTGCTTCTCTCGGCGAGGAAAATGATGAAAGATGACGCTCGTTTTGCCTTGGTGCTCCCATTCTATGAGTCGAAATTGTTTATCAAAGAGGCGGAAGGCCTGGGATTCTACCTTCAAAAAGAGTTCCTCATTTCACCAATAGATGGAAAAGAACCTAACAGAGTGAATATGCAGTTCGTCTTGAATGAGGTGAAAGAGGTTGAGACTAAATTGTTTACGATAAGAAATAAGGATTATTCCTATACTGAGGAATATAAGGAATTTTTGAAAGATTATTATCTTGATTTTTGATTAATCAGTAAAATATATTGAATAATCTTACGTTAAATGTAGGTTATTTTCGTAGTTTTGCAAAAGTATTTTAAAAGTATGAAAAAGATATTAGGTTTTACATTTGTATTGATGACATTAGGTCTTATGTCATGTTCTCCTTCACCGGTAGGACGATGGATCGAGCCAACAGGAGGCTCTGAAGAACAAGGATTTATCCTTAATCAAGATGGTTCGGCAACTTCAATAAATATGGGTTTCGTCGAATTTCATAAATGGGAAAAGAAAGGTGATTTGTTAATTCTTAATGGCAGAAACTTGGGCTCTGTAAAAAGAGAATTTGTTGACACAATGAAAATAGAAAAACTAACCAAAACAGAATTGACTCTTTCACAAGCTGGTTATTCTGTTACATATCTGAAGAAATAATAAGCAGATCTAAATACTTGACAAATAAAACAAAAGCCGACTTTTTTTGAGCCGGCTTTTGTTTTATTTTGTAATTTGTTGTGTCTGGCACATAATAGAACTTTTTTCTTCCGATAATTTTCTTATCGCTCTTACGTCATTTCTTTTTTCAACTTCGACGAGCGATACTTTGCTGTCGGTTCTGCTTAATTGTTTTATTCTTGAATCAAATCTTGCGCATGTGTTCATAAGGTCGTCGCAGCTTTTTGCGTTGTTGATGCCTTGCTCAAATTCTGTTATTGCTTCGTTGAGAGTTATGCTTTTCTTTTGCATGTTCTCTTTTCCAAAATTATATATCATCTTTCCATCAATGATGGTGTCAGGCTTCTTTGTGACGACAGGCTTTTGTGAAGTTGCGCTAATGACCTTGTTTTCATATTCTTTGATGTATTGTTCATCACCTGGTTTCATTTTGCTTTCACAAGAAAAACACAGAATTCCTAAACATAAACTTAATGTATATACCGTTCTTTTCATTTGTAAACTATTATTTTGCAAAAATATGATTTTTATCGAAAAAATAATTAAATTTGCGTTCTTTTTTTAATAAGTAAAACAAAATTATAAAACATACTTAAAATGAGTAAATTAGTAGTTGTTGCTCTCGGTGGAAACGCTTTGTTAAGAAGCAACCAAAAAGGTACATACCAAGAACAAATCGCAAACGTTACAGAAACATGTCAAGCATTGACAGATTTCCTTAAAAGAGGTCATCGTTTAATTATCGGTCATGGCAATGGCCCACAAGTCGGTAACGTAATGTTGCAACATGAAGCAGGTTTGAAAAACTTTGATTTGCCTTCAATGCCAATGGATTTCTGTGTTTCTGAAACACAAGGTTCAATCGGTTATCTTATCGAATTAGGTTTCAAGAAAGTGTTGGCTCAGGAAAATATCAGCAGAAATGTTGTTACTTTGGTAACACAAGTTGTTGTTGATAAAGACGATCCAATGTTCCAAAATCCAACAAAACCTGTAGGTCCATATTATACAAAGGAAGAAGCTGACGCTTATTCTGCACAAACAGGTGCTATTTTCCATGAAGACCCAAGAGGCCGTGGCTGGAGAAAAGTCGTTCCATCACCACAACCAGTTAAAATTAATAATATTGAAATAGTCAAGACTTTGACAGACGCTGGTCATATTGTTGTTACTGTTGGCGGCGGCGGTATTCCTGTCGTTGAAAAAGACGGTTGTGTAGCTGGCGTTGAAGCTGTTATCGACAAGGACCTCGCTTCATCATTGGCAGCTATCCAAGCAAATGCTGACGAATTCTATATCTTGACAGACGTTCCTCAAGCTTATATCAACTTTAAAAAGGAAAATCAACAAGCTTTAGGTAGAATTTCTCTTTCAGAAGCCAAGAAACATCTTTCTGACGGTCAGTTCACAGAAGGCAGTATGGCTCCAAAAATGCGCGCTGCTATTAAATTCGTTGAAGCAACTGGTAAAGAAGCTGTTATCACAGATGCTACAACATTGTCAGATGAAAACGGCGGTACAAGAATTTACGCTGAATAATTTATAGAAGTTACAAATAAATAAAAAGCTGCATGTTTCAAATATGCAGCTTTTTTCATTATGCTCCGGCAAAATCGTCATTGATTTTAGACTGAACGACTCTGGTCGGGAATTGGTCGAAACCGTTATTAGGCGTAAAGTTGCTGTTAGGACTGAAATTGCCGCTTGGCGCGAAATTGTTGTTCGGATTGAAACTGTTGTTAGGCGCAAAATTGCTGTTTGGCTCATTGTTGAATTCAACAATATCTTCGAAACGAGCGTATTGACCAACAAATTTAAGTGTCACGTCAGCTAACTTGCCATTACGGTGTTTTGCGATACTAATGATTGATTTGCCTTTTGTTGACTCTCCGTCTTCTTCGGTAAGTCCGTAATATTCTGGACGATAAATAAATATAACCATATCGGCGTCTTGCTCGATAGCACCAGATTCACGCAAGTCGGAAAGAATCGGTTTCTTTGAACCAGGACGTGACTCGACGCTACGGCTTAACTGTGAAAGTGCCAAGACTGGAACGTTAAGCTCTTTGGCGAGACTCTTCAACGAACGGCTGATATTACTGATTTCTTGTTCACGAGTTCCGTTTTTGTCTCCTTTGGCTGTCATCAATTGAAGGTAATCGATGAAAATCATTTGAATGTCGTGCTGTTGTTTCAAACGGCGGCATTTGGCTCTCAAATCGAAGATTGAAAGCTGTGCCGTATCGTCGATGAAAATCTTGGCATTGACGAGAGGGGAGACCATTGTATTGAGTTGTTGCCATTCGTATTCTTCTAAGTTACCAGTTCTGAGTTTGTCGGCAGTCAATGATGTCTCTGTTGAGATAAGACGTGTAACTAATTGAACTGATGACATTTCCAAAGAGAAGAAAGCGATAGGTTTGTTGAAGTCAACAGCGGCGTTGCGAGCTAAGTTCAAAGCGAAAGCCGTTTTACCCATACTAGGACGAGCTGCCAAAATGATAAGGTCGGATTTTTGCCAGCCTTGGGTGATTCTGTCTAATTCGGTATAACCAGAAGGGACGCCACGCAAACTTGCGCTGTCATTGCGAGCGTTTTCGATATCTGCAATCGCCATGCTGACCAAGTCGGGCATCTGGTCGTGGCTTCTCTTTAAATTGTTTTCGCTTATCTGGAATAATTTGTTTTCTGCTTTGTCGAGCAAATCAAAAATGTCTGTTGTGTCTTCGTAGGCATCTTTGATTATCTCTGTGGAAATCACAATTAATTGACGCTGAATGTATTTCTGTAAAATAATACGTGCGTGATATTCAATGTTAGCCGAACTGACAACACGATTCGTTAATTGTGATATATAATAAGGTCCGCCTACGACTTCCAAATTGCCTGAACTTTTAAGTTGGTTAGTAACAGTAAGAATGTCAATAGGCTCTGATTTGCCAAATAAATCTTTTATCGCAGTGAAAATCAACTGATGCGCTTCTTTGTAAAAGACATCTGGAGACAAAAGGTCGATGACAGAGTTTACTGCGTTTTTTTCAAGCATCATAGCTCCAAGAACGACTTCTTCCAAATCAACGGCTTGAGGTGGAACGCGTCCTTGGTTGGCTAAAATTTCACTTGGTACACTGGCGGCTCTTGTCCTGCTAAATCCAGCTTTTTTATAATTTGTGTTATCGTTATTCATGCTTCAAAATTACAATAAAATTATGATTGTTGAATGTATGTTGATAACTTTTGTTATGTTTTTAAGTGGTTGAAAATCAGTAGTTATTTTAATAGGTGTTTGTACATTTTTTGAAGATATTTGTTTTCATCTTCCATGTCTTTCCCTACTAAAATCCTTTCTAACTCATTGTCGCTTGTGGCGTTAAGAATAATTCTGCTATGCTCGAAAATTTTTTCTGACGTAAATAATTCTTCGTAAATTGTCTTTAATGAAAAATCATATTTTGTCCTTTTGCTGAAGAAATCTGAATTTCTCAAGACATCTCTGAAATTGATAATCTTAAAGCTTATTTCTTTTGATTCGAGAATGTTGTATCTGTGCATCAGTGAATTGATGTTCTGCGCGGAGAAATATATCACTTTCTCGAAACGTTTTAGCTCTTCTGTTAATAATTTCAAACCTTCTTCCATATTCGAATAATTGTCGAGACAATTCCATTCAATTACTTCATTGTCTTGGTTTGATAAAATGGAGAATGCAATCACTACTTCCTGATAAGGTTTGTGTCCGTCTAAAATTGGAACGGCAGGCTTGTAAAACAATAAGTTAAGGAAGGCTATCGATTCGGTTCTTTTTCCGACTAAATCGTAGAAAGTCTTGTAATTGATATAATAGGTATCTTGTTCCAAGGCGTCTATCTGATTCATTTCCAATGATAATGGATTGATTAGTTTTTTGAAACTTCTGTTGTCCTGTATTCCGCTGTTGTATAGCGAGAAAAGTTCTTTAGAATCAAAAGAGGTTGTGTGTAAGAAACTGTCGTGAGGGACTTTTTTCCAGCAATGTCCTCTGAATTCGCATGTATATGGAGTGAAACATTGAGTTCCAATGTCGATTCTTGGTGAATTAGGCAGCTCCACTATATTTTTTAGTTCGTTGACTTTTTTGTCGATGTTGTCTAATTGCTTTTCTGCAAATTCTTTAACTGATTCAAAAATAAAGAGTTGCTTCACGTCAATATCGCCTTTTCTGATATAGTCGCCATTGACGTACATGAGTTGAATGTCGCTGATTGGAACATTGCAGCCTTTTAAAACGTAATATTGCAATGATGCGTCGTGATAATATGTTTCACTTAATGATAAAGAGCTCTTTACTTCGATTGCTCGCCATTTGTCACCGTCTCTTACCAAAATATCAAGCATGATTAGTGTGTCGTTATGTATAAAGACGGCTTCGTACATAACATTGATATTCGGGTCGTTAAGGTTTTGCATGGTTTTTTCAAACATTTTTCCGAATAGGGAAGGAGCGTTTGGTGTCATATTCACTCCGCCAGGAAAATATGTTCTCGCTAAAATTCCAACATCTGTTCCTCTCTTGAATTTGGCTCTTTGTTCGAGACTGAGCTTGTCGCGAAGATACGGATGCTTTTTGTACATGTAAAGAGCTTTCGGACATTGCTCTCCTTTTATATATGTTGATTTTGAAAGTATGTGCATATTATTGATTATTAACTGTTTGTATGATGTTTTTCTTTGCCATGATTGTCATGGCAACGCCTCTTGCTGTCATGAAACACAAGAATGAAATCCACAAACCATGATTTCCTAATTTTGGCGTTAATAAATACCATGCGGGAATAAAGATAAAAATCGTGGCGATAATCATAGTGTTTCTTATTGCTTTGGAAGCTGTTGCTCCAATATAAACTCCGTCCCAGATGAATGCGGCGAATGTTATTAGTGGAATTACAATCATATAAATATAATATGGCTCCACTTCTGAAAGAATGTTTGGATTGTCTGAAATTATTTTAACAAAACTTGATGGGAATAATGCGTAAAGTATTGTAAATGGAATACTTATAGAAAATCCCCATATTAGCAAAAGTCGAATGACTTTAACCAAATTGTTTCTGTCGTTTGAACCGATGTATTTACCCACTAAAGCTTCTCCTGCGTATGCGAAACCATCGGTGAAATAAGAGAAAATATAGAACGATTGTAATAGAATCATATTGACAGCTAATATGTTATCTCCTAATTTCGCAGATTGGTTCGTGAAAAAAGCGATGCTGATAATCAGGAGGAAACTGCGTATCATCAGGTCTGTGTTGACTTTAAAGAATCGTTTTATCTTTTCGAAATTGAATAGAATGTCTTTGTTAATTTTGATAAAATACGATTTGTAATTTTTTATTAACATAATTATCGCTAAAGTCAGTCCGCAATATTGAGCTATTACGGTTCCTAAAGCTACGCCTACGACGTTTTTGTTGAAAATAATTACGAATAAAACACTGAATAGAATATTCATTACATTAATTAATATGGCTATGAACATCGGGATTTTTGTGTTTTGCATTCCGACAAACCATCCGTTCAGGCAATAGAGCAAGATGTTGGCAGGAGCGGCCCATA
This sequence comes from Bacteroidales bacterium, assembly GCA_045631805.1. GTDB lineage: Bacteria > Bacteroidota > Bacteroidia > Bacteroidales > F082 > Limimorpha. The sequence goes on from JAZQVL010000066.1 coordinate 13,162, forward strand.
TTCTTATGTAGAAATAATTTATTGCTAATGATTTCACTTCGTCGCTGCCGTCAAGTAAAAAGCCGCTCAGTTTGGCGATAGGAATTTGCATGGCTAATATGAATATAATAATAGGTATTCCAATGCAAATCGAACGGTAAAGTGAGTAAATTGTTTCGGTTTTGTCGCCGCTGCCCAATGCCTGAGCTGTGAAACCTGTAGTTCCTGCTCTTAAAAAACTGAAAAAAGAATACAAAACACTGAATATTGTACCGCCCAAAGCGATGGCTCCTATGTAAGAGGCCGAACCGAGATGGCCCATTAAAATCATATCCGCTAAGCCTAATAACGGTATAGTTATATTGCTGATAATGTTAGGTATAGCTAATTTTAATATCGAACGATTCATAGTGTTTTATTTTTCGCAAATTTAATAAAAAGAGAGTTTCTGCACAATCGTTTATGTGTAAATATTCCACAAAATGAAAAGAGGAATATTGTGTAAAAATTCTACATTTTTACTCTTGCATATTTGAAAAAATATTACTAAATTTGCCAAATCATATTGTGATAATCAATTGATTGAAATATTTCCTGTAATAATCTTAATTAATGGTACAAATTTGGATTATTATAAAGTAATTGAAAATGAATACTAACTATTAAAACTTTTAAAATAATGAAAAAAACTTTAACAATTTTGTCAGTTGCATTAGTAGCTTTCATGTTAAGCTCATGCGTAGAAAAATCAAAGAAGTATCAACAATTATTATCAGAAAAAGAAGCTGTTGTTCTTGAAAACAAAAACATTGAAAAAGAATACAATGCAGCTCTCGGTATCATCAGCGACGTTGAAAACAACCTCAGCGCAATCCGCGATGCAGAAGGTTTAATGTTAATCAAAAACGAAAGCAACACACGCAGAGACCAAATCAACTCAGAATTAATCCAAATTAAAGAAAGCATGGCAATCAATCGCGCTAAATTAGATTCATTGTCAAATGTTTTGGAAAATTCAAATAAAGATAGAGCTAACCTCCGTAGCACTATTAAGAAATTACAAGCTCAATTAGCTGAAAAAGAAGCTATGATCGCTCAAATGCAAGAACAACTCGCACAAAAAGATCAAGAAATTGAAGGCTTGAACACAAAAGTTAACATCTTAAACGAAGACCTTAACGTAGCTAACGCTAAAAACGACGAACAAAGCCGTTTAATCGCTAACCAAATCCTTGAAATGAACAAAGTTTATTACATCGGTTCATCTAAAAAAGATTTGAAAGAAAAAGGTATCTTAACTTCAAAATATATCTTGAGAAAAGAAGTTCCAGCAGAATCATTCACACAAGCTGACAAACGCGAAGTTAAAGAAATCGCTTTCGACGGTAAAAAAGTTAAGGTTCTCTCAGCTCATCCACTCGAATCATACACAATCGTAAATAAAGATAACAAAGTTGTTGTTGAAATTTCTAACCCAGAATTATTCTGGAGCGTAACAAAATACTTTGTCGCTGTTACTAAGTAATTTTAACATCTAATAATATTATGAAAATCTCGGTACTATGTGCCGAGATTTTTTTTGTTCCGCAAAATGTGTATTCTACATATAAGTGTGGAAATTTTCCACAACATTTTTCCACATTGTTATTTATAAAATATCGACTTCTTGATTTAATATGTTGATTCTTAATGTTTTTGTGATAAAATGCTTTTGGCGCTTTGGATGGTATGGTTTTAGCTCGTTTAAAACGATGAGAATAAATGTATAATAAAATTATAGAATCATGAAAAACACATTAAAAGTTTTAGCAGTATTTTTAACAGTTGGTTTGTTAACCACATCATGCGTAGAAAAATCAAAGAAGTATCAAATGCTCTTGGCTGAAAAAGAAGCAGCATTGGTTGAAAATCAAAACATTGAAAATGAATACAACAAAGCACTTGGAATTATTGCTGATGTTGAAAATAATTTGCAAGCACTTCGCGAAGCCGAGAATATGCTTCTTATGAATAGCGAAAACCTTTCTCAAAGAGACAAACTTAACGCTGAATTGAAGCAAATAAAAGAAGAGATGGCTTTGAACAACGCTAAATTGGATGCATTGTACAATGAATTAGAAAACTCTAACAGATCAAACAAAGAACTTCGCGCTACAGTGAAAAAATTAAAAAGTCAAATAGCAGAAAAAGCTCAAGTTATTGATTCATTGCAAGTTCAATTAAATGAAAAAGATACTCAAATTGCAGGTCTTAACGCAAGAGTTGATGTTCTTAACGCTGATATTGAAAAAATCAATGCTGATAATGAAACAAAAGAACAGACAATTGCTGGTCATATTTTAGAAATGAATAAGGTTTATTATGTTGGCCCACCAAAACAAAATTTGAAAGAACGGGGCATTTTAACATCTAAATATATATTGAGACAAGAGGTTCCAGCAGAAGCTTTTACAATGGCTGACAAACGCGAACTTAAAGAAATTGCTTTTGACGGTAAAAAAGTTAAGGTTCTCTCAGCTCATCCAACAGAATCATACACAATTTCAAATACAGATAATCAAGTTATTATCACAGTTACTAACCCAGAATTATTCTGGAGTGTAACAAAATATTTGGTAGCTATAACCAAATAATTTTCTGCTCGTTTTCAATATTAAGAAAATCCCGATGTCGCCCGATGTCGGGTTTTCTTTTTTAATTTTTAAGATAAAATGTTTTCACTACTTTGAAATATTCATTAACTTTGCATTAGCATTATGAAGTTTCATTGATATGAAAAAACGTATATTAATTGTTGAAGATGATGTGACATTTGGAACGATGTTGAATGCATGGTTCGCTAAAAATTCGTGGGAGCCAACTTGGATAACAAAGATTGAATCGGCAAAACAGGAGTTTCAAAATGCTTCTTTTGATTTGGTGCTTAGTGATTTACGTTTGCCAGACGGTGATGGAATAATTTTTCTTACTTGGATTAGGGAAAAAAAGATGAATACGCCATTCATCATAATGACCAATTATTCTGATGTTCAAACTGCTGTGTTGGCGATGAAACTTGGCGCTTTCGATTATTTGCAAAAACCAATAAATCCAACAATACTTCAGCAAAAAATAGAACTTGCGATGATTCAGCCTGTCGTTTCGGAAGAAAATAATGAGAAGACAATATCTAAGTCAAGACAGAAGCAAGTTGTAAATAAGGTTGTTAAAGGCAGCAGTGCGGTGATGCAGCGTCTTTATTCACATGTAGATTTGGTTGCGCCGACAAAAATGTCAGTTTTGATTTTAGGAGAAAGTGGAACAGGCAAGGAATATGTCGCTCGTATGATTCATGAGAACAGCAGCAGAAAATCTGCGCCTTTTGTAGCTGTGGATTGTGGTAGCCTCTCGATGGAACTCGCACCTTCGGAATTGTTCGGTCATAAAAAAGGCTCGTTCACTTCAGCTATTTCTGACAAGACTGGTGTGTTTGTTGAAGCAAACGGAGGAACAGTATTTTTGGATGAAGTTGGTAATCTTTCCTATGAGGTTCAAAAACAGCTTCTTAGAGCTTTGCAAGAGCAAAAAGTGCGCCCAGTAGGCTCTGCGACCGATATTAAAGTAGATGTTAGAATTATAGCAGCTACAAATGAAGATTTGGAAAAAGCAATAGAGGAGGGAAGATTCCGCCAGGATTTATACCATCGTATCAATGAATTTTCTGTTAATGTTCCTTCACTTCGTGAGAGAATTGAAGATATTGAAGAGTTCTGTTATCATTTTATAGACCAGGCAAATGATGAACTTGGTAAAAATGTAGATAATATTTCTGATGATGCTCTTGATGTTTTGAGACAACAAAACTGGTTCGGCAATCTTAGAGAGTTGCGAAACGTGATTCGTCGTTCTGTTTTGTTTGCAACGGATAATGTTTTAAAAAAAGAAAATTTACCTGAATTTCCCAAAAACGTTAAAATTCAAAATACTTTGACAGAGATTAAAGAAAATCAAGATGTTAAAGATTTTTCTTTGAATAAAAACAATGAAAAAGAACAGATACTCGCTGCGTTGAACGAAGCTCGAGGTAACAAAACTGTAGCTGCAAGACTTCTTAGAATTGACAGAAAAACTTTATATAATAAGATGCATTTGTATGGAATTGAGTTGTGATTTACTCAATTCCATATTTTTCATACAAATATGAAATAAAATCATCTACTTTGTTCATAAATTCTATTGAACAATCTTTCCATTCTGGGAATGAAGTTTCGTCTTCGCCTCTTAGTCGGTCCATTTTATATAAAAAGTCAGCCGCTTCTTTCTGATTCAATTGTACAAACATAGGACACATTTTATGACATAAGTTGACGGCATCATTAAAATTCTTGTCGTTAATTATTTTATTGAAAATCATTAAATTATCTGAAGTGGTTTCTACAAAAGTTTTTATTATGTTTGTAATAGAATCTTCGTCATTGTCGAACATTGAACATAATTCAGGAAAATCATCAATGTATATTGATTGGTGATTTTCATGACTTTTTTGACATGTTTCAAAATTTAATAAATCAGCCAAGTCTTTGATGGAGAAAGGTTTTCTTAAATAATTATCGAAACCTTTTTGGATTGCGATTTCTTTGTTATATTCAGATCTTGCGGTCATCAGAACGACATTCTTTTCTTGATTTGTTTCCTTGACTTTTTTTAACACATCAAGACCGCTAAATGCGCCCATTTCTCTGTCAGTTAAAATAATATCATAAATGTTGATTTTTTTACAGTATTCTTCAAATTCTACAGAAGAATGGCAAATGTCATATTTTACTTCAAGTTTTTTAAGCATAGCGCTTATTACGGTCAATAAAGTGTTATCGTCGTCAATGACTAAAATATTCTTATCTGTATTTGGTTTTAATGTCTGAATATCAATATTTTCTATTTTTTCTTCATTTGTTAAAACATATTCAACAGGAATTTTTACAATAAAACTACTTCCTTTGTCTGGTTCAGAAATGACTTTTATTTCACCATTTAGCAAATCTATTAAACCTTTTACGACGAAAAGTCCGAATCCATTGCCTTCAATCAAACTTTCGTTGTTGTCGATGCGGCTAAATGGTTTGAAAATTTCATCCAATTTATCTTGCGGAATTCCGATTCCTTCATCAATAATATTGAAAATCAGTTCTTTGTTGTTGCTGCTTACATTAAAAATGATTTTGCCTTTTATTGAATATTTTATAGCGTTAGACAATAAGTTACTTAAAATTTGTTTGATTTTAAGAGCGTCAGATCTTACGAAAGTCTTATTATTTAGTTTTTTTTCATAAACAAAAGAAAGTCGTTTGCTTTTAGCCAGTGGCAGGAACATTTCCATTAAATCATCACAAAGGCTTTCTATATTGAAATTGGATAAAATTGCGTTTTCTTTTCCTTGGTCTAAGCGTGAGAAATTCAATAGGTTAGTGAGCAACGACAGAATATGTTCGGCGGAATTTTTCATTGAAGAAATTTTTTGTTTATCTTCTTTTTTCTCAGAATCGATTTGCATCAGTTCGAGGTAACCTAAAATTGAAGATAGAGGAGCCTTTACGTCATGAGAGACGGAGAGAAGTAATTTGTGTCGGCTTTCCATTATTTCTTCAGTTCGTTTTTTTGCTTCTTCTGTTGCTTTTCTTGCTGCCGTTACTTCCTTTATATCGTGGAAAATCAGGAAGATAAATGTTAGAATTATCAAAAGAGCTATTGTAGCAATCAGAATTGATAGATTTATGTTTTTGTTTATTAATAATTCACTTTTTTCTATTTCATTTATTACGGATTCTAATGTCTGTTTGTGTAAAATTATTAATAAATCGGAAATTTCCTTTGTTATTTCTTGGTCGGAAAGAAGAAGATTATTGAATTTGCTTTCTATTGTTTCTATTTGTTTTATGTATTTTCTTTTACCGTTTTCTGTATATAATTGTATGTAGTTCAATAAATTGTGTGTCTCATCGTTGATTTTATTTATGGTGTCTATGGTAGTTGTCGATACTATAACAACACTATCTAAAGATTTATCGGGAGAGAAGACGGCGCCAAGTCGTTTGATGAAACTTTTCTTTTCGGTTTTATATACAATAGTGTCTTGTATTGTTTTGCTAATAGACGCTTTTTGTTCTTTAGGCTGATAATTTTCAATTATTGTATAAAGCTCCTGATAAGGATTAAAATATTTATATTGATGATTTATCTCTTTGATAATCTTTTTTTTCTTATCGAGTAGTTCGGTAATTTGATTTAAAGTTTGATTATTGAAATTATCATTACACAAAATATAAATAGAATCGTTGGTGTTATTTATTTTAGAGACTGATATGTTAAAATTTTCGAGATGAATATTATTTCCGGAAAAAATGTAAAGATTGGAATAAGTCTGAGCTTTATTGATGTTTTGTATGAGGTTGTTAGTGAGATTTAATATTTTTTCGTTTTTTTCGATATTGGCCTTTTGGAAGTTGATGGAATTTTTGAGGTTAGCTATATAGTAAATCATTCCAATACAGAGCAATGATGCCAATATATAAATTATGATGGCATTATGTTTTACTCTACTTTCGTATTGACGTTTTGTTCTCATTAATGCAAAGATAAAATTTTTTAAACAAATTTTTATCAAAAAATAACTATATTAAAATAAATATTATATTTGCATAGAATTAATGTAATTATTGTATAATTAAAAAATAAAAGTCATGAAAAAAGTATTTAAAATGATGCTTGCAGCATCTTTAATGGTAGTTATGGTGAGTTGTGGTTCAACAAAGAATGTTACAAAGAAAGCTGGAAATCAAATGTCAGGTGTAGAAATGGTTGAAGATCTTTCAGCAGACGGAACAAGAATTGAACAAGTCGCATATCGTTGGTGGTTGGGTATTGGAGAAGCAAATGTTGAGAAAGCAGCTATTAGAAATGCAGAATCAGATGCGAGAAGAAGAGTTGCCTCAACAATTAACAGTCTTGTTACAGAAGAGACAAAAGGCGGTGAAATTCAGGTAAACGGTAAAGTTGAAGAAGCTATCAAATCATACTGGGAACAAAAATCAGCAGCTCTTACCAGAGGATGTGTACCTTATGGCGAATATGAATCAGAGTATGATGAAAAAACAGGTATGTATAAAGTCAGAGCAAAAGTTGGTATCAGAGGTGATAAATACGCTAAAATACTTGACGGATCAAATGATGCAAAACCTGAAGGTTTAACACAAGAAGAATATCAACAATTTATAGACATCAACCAATCTATTATTGATGCTGCTAAGAATTAATAAAAAATCATAAAAGTAAAAAAGCCGTGAGAAATCACGGCTTTTTGTTTATATGGTTTTATCAATTTTCCAGCTGAAAGCTCTTAGTCCGAGTTCTTCTGTTTTTGTGTCTAATTGATGGAGTTCGTTTAAGATATTGTCAACGAATTCATCTTCCACGAAAGTTAGTATTGCATCGTTAAAAGTTGGCCATGTGTGAGAACCCATGTGAGGCTCACCGCCACGGCTGCCTCTGCCGTTAATTTCATTCCAGCGAGTGAAACCTTTGCTGTAGTTTTTCTCTAACAACTCGATCACTTCTTCGTAATATGCTTGATTATAAGCTATGAATATTCCTGTCATAATAATTTGTTTATATATTTAAGTTTTTTGATAGAGACGTGTCAAAGTTTTAAGTTACAATGACACGTCTCCGTAATTATGAATTATGCATTCTGAATTTTTTTCATTGCTTTCTTTGCTTGACGTTTCTCTCTTCTTGAAACGAATGCTGCGTAGAGGGTAGGGATGAGGACAAGAGTAATCAATGTTGAAATGGAGAGACCCCATGCTACAGTGATACCGAGACCGTTCCACATTTCAGCGCCTTCGCCTGTGCCAATTGCCATAGGAACCATACCGAGAACTGTTGTCAATGTTGTCATCAAGATAGGACGCAGACGTTGTCTTGACGCTGTGATAACAGCAGTGTTGATGTCCATGCCTCTGTCGTGACATAAGATAGCGTAGTCGATGAGAACGATACCATTTTTAACAACGATACCGACGAGAATCAAGATACCAATCAATGCCATGACGCCTAATGCCATATCACATACTGCCAAACCGATGAGAACGCCAGTGATAGCGAATGGTACTGAGAACATGATGACGAATGGGTCGAGCAATGATTCGAATTGTGAAGCCATAACGACATATACCAAGATGATAATCAATACTAACAAGAGGAACAAACCTTGGAATGACTCTTGTTGGTTTTCATAGTCACCTGCAATCTTAACCATGAATTCTGATGGTATTTCTGCTTTTTCGATATAATATTGAGCTACTTCAACGCCTTCACTCAAAGCGTATCCTGAAGTCAATATACCAGTGATTGTTACAACACGTTCACGGTCTTTACGTTCGATTTTTGGAGGTGTCATGCCTTCAACGACTTTAGCGACATCTTTCAATTTGATGCCTTGTCCTTGTGAACCGTAAAGTACAATGTTTTCAATGTCGTCAATGCTTTGACGGAATTCAGGAGCGTAGCGGACGCGGATATTATATTCGTCGCCGTCTTCACGGAAGAATGTCATCACAGAACCATTGATACGGTTTCTAACCATTGTTGAAGCAGTTGTGATGTCAATGCCGTTGAGTTTCAATTTCTCACGGTCGAAATCGACATAATATTCAGGAGTGTATTCGTCACGGCTGACAAGTACTTGAGAGAATTGAGGAGTGTTGATAAGGCTGTCCTTCAATGCGTTAGCAATCTTATCAGAGTTGTTGAAGTCGTAACCGTATAACTCAAGTTTTACTGTAGCGGCTCCGCCCATACCCATGCCGGTTCCTACATTGTATTTCTTGATGATAGGGTTGGATTTAAGGTCTTCACGTATGTATTCAGCTATTTCTTGTGTGCTTCTGCTACGTTCTGTCTTTCTTCCTAAGTCGGCATTCATTGAGATGATGTGAGTACCGTTGTTATTCATAGATGCGAAGGCATTGTCTTCGTCAGCTACACCATAGTTATAGTTAAGCATTTTGATTTCAGGAATCTCAGCTTTATATTTGTCATGCAATTCTTTTGCAAGTTGACCTGTCACATTTTCACCAGTACCAACAGGAAGTTCGATGCTGATAGAAAGACGTCCTTGGTCCATTGAAGGAAGGAACTCTGTCTTCATGTTAGGTGCTGTTAATATTATGGTAGCGATGAATATTACCAAGGAGATAAACACAACAGATTTGCGATGTGTTACAGCCCAAGCGATGAGACGTCCATAGCCGCGGCTGAGAGCATCGAGAGCTTTATTAATAGGTGTGAATAATATTGCATGCCATCTGTGAGTTCTTGGGTTTTGTTTCAACATTCTTGAACACATCATTGGTACGAGTGTCAATGCAGCGGATGTTGAAACAATCATGATGATACTTACGATCCAACCTAATTGTTTGAAGAAGATACCGATGATACCGTCAACCATTGTAAGAGGCAAGAATACGGCGAGCATTGTCAATGTTGAAGCGATAACAGAGATTGAAACTTCTTGTGTTGCATGTACAGATGCTTCTTTTGGTTTTGCGCCTCGGTCGATATGAGATGTGATGTTTTCCAAAACAACGATAGCGTCGTCAACAACCATACCGATAGCAATAGTCAAAGCACTCATTGATATGATGTTGAGTGTGTTGCCTGTTGCGAAGAGATAGATGACTGATGCAACTAAAGAGATAGGAATTGAAAGAACGATGATAACGGTAGCTCTCCATCTACCTAAGAAGACAAACACAACAGCCATAACAACTAAGAAAGTGATTAAGATAGTGTCTTTCAAAGAGTTGATTGTGTCTATGATATTTGTAGAACCATCGATAATGATGTTAAGCTTAACATCTGAAGGTAATGTCTTTTGTATTTTGTTAAGTTCTTTCTTTATACCTTTAATAACTTGAACGGTATTAGCGTCAGTTTGTTTTTGTATTGTCAACATAGCGCCTTGTTGGCCGTTGCTGAAAACTTTTTGGAGACGTTCTTGTTCACCGTCGTTCACTGTGGCGACGTCTTTAAGATAGATAGGAGCGTTGTTGTAAGAACCAACGATAACGTTAAGCATTTCTTCTGCCGATTTGAATTCTTTTTCAACTCTGACAGAATAAGTGTTTGAACCAATATCGATTGTACCAGCAGGAGTGTTACGGTTTTCGTAGGCGAGGGTAGAAGATATTGATTCTACAGTGATGCCGTATGCTGCCAATTTATCAGGGTCAACGTAAACTTGAATTTCACGTTTTGGAGCTCCTGATACTGATATTGTACCAACTCCATTGACACGAGCCAAAGGTGTTGCGACTTTGTCGTCCAAAATCTTATCGAGACCGTTCAAGCTTTCTTCTGCTGTTGCCGACATCAACATGATTGGCATGTCTTCCATACTGAATTTGAAGATGGTAGGAGTACTTACAGCGTCGGGAAGTGCTTGTGTTACAATGTCTAATTTGTCTCGAACGTCATTTGTCGCTTCGTTGATGTCGATTCCGTATTCAAACTCCAATGAAATGACAGATATGTTTTCCTTCGATGTTGAAGAAAGGTGTTTTAGGTTACTAACACTATTGAGTGTGTTTTCCAAAGGTTTTGTGACATTTGTTTCAATATCGGCGGCGCTTGCACCTGAATAAGATGTCACAACAATGATTGTATTTTCTCCCATGTCAGGGAAGAGGTTGGTTGATAATCTCGTGAGAGAAAATACACCCAAGATAGCTACCGTAATGAATATGAGAGCTACTGTGACGGGTTTATTTACTGATGTTCTGTATAAACTCATTTCTTAATTATTTTACGATGTCAACTTTAATGTTGTTTTTAAGTCTTGTTTGTCCTGATGTTACGATGTTTGCTCCGTCATCAATGCCGCTGATGACTTCATATTTGTCGCCCATTCTAACGCCAAGTTTAACAGGTGTGTGTGTTACTGTATTGTCTTCGTTTAATACATAAACGTATTTTTCATCAGCGCCAATTTGTTTAAGAACAGCATTGTCTGGAATGACGACACGATAATTTGTTCCATAATTTACTGTTACTCTTGTGAACATGCCTGGACGTAATTTTTCGTCTTTGTTGTCAACTAAGATTTCAACAGGGAAGGTGTGTGTGCGAGCGTCAATTGTTGGATAAACTAAATTGATTTTGCCTTTGAATGTTTCGCCTGGAAATGCGTCTGCAACGATGTCAACTTCCATTCCTTTTTTAATTTTAGAATAGTTGTTTTCGCTAATGTTTATTAACATTTTAACAGGTGTGATATTTTGAACTACGAAAAGAGGCTGTGCCATAGCGTACATATCACCTTCATCATAGTTACGGGCTGTAACGACACCAGAAATAGGACTTCTTAAAATGGTGTTTTCTAATAAGTTAGAATAAGTCTTCTTTGAAACTTCGTATGCAAGTGTCATTGTCTCATAATTAGCTTGTGATACTGCACCTATTTCATATAATTCTTTTGTACGACCATATTCGATAGAGTCGTTTTTCATTTGTAATTTTAATTTCTCTAAATTGATAGCATCCATTGTTGCAAGTTTTTGACCTGCTTTAACATGGTCGCCTATTTCAACAAAGATCTGGTTGATACGAGATGCTGACTGAGGAGTGATGTTGTTGATGATTTCGGCTTCAACTGTTGTTGGATATGTGCTTAATTGTGGCACATTCTCAGCGTAAACTTTTGTTACTGTAACTTTTGGAGCTTCTTCAACGACTATTGCTGTTGTTTCGCTTGCTTTTTGTCCGCATGAAGCCATTATCAAAGCTGATGAAAGAATTAAAATTGAATTAAAATGTCTCATTTTTTATTTTGTATTTTATTGTTTATCTTTGTTTGTTTTCTTTTACATATTCAATACCCATGAGCTCGTCGATGGCCGCTTTGTTTGTAATGTATTGATATATAGCTTGGCTCATTGTGAGTTGGGCCTGTGTCAATGCTAATTGAGCGTCGTTGAGTTCTACCAAAGTGGCTTTGCCGACTTCGTACATTTTTTCTGAAATGTTATAGCTCTTTTGTGCCATTTCCAATGTGGCTTCGGCTGCTGTATATCTCTTGACGCTTGTGTTCATTTTATCTTTGTAATTCTCTAATGCAATATTGAGATTACGTTCTGCATCTTCAATGTTAAGTCTTAAAATATCTTGTGTCTTTTGATATTGTCTGATGTTGTTACGTTTTAAGAAGCCGTCAAATATTGGTATATTAAGGCTTAACGCTACAACTGAATAAGGATTCCAATTCATGTCGAATGTGTTGCCCATTGCCATGTAATTGTATGCAAATGAAGCAGAAAGAGTAGGGATGTATTGGAATTTTGTCATCTTGATAGTTCTGCTTAACATTTCATCTTGCAATCTTAATTGTATTAATGTAGTGTTGTTTTCAAAACTTACAGTATCGTTTGCAAGTGTCAATGAAGCGACTAATTCGTTTGAATAATCCGCCAAAGAGCCTTCGACGTCAATTTCTGTAGCAAGGTCGATGCCCATTATGGCTTTGAGCTGCCATATTGCCAAAACAACAGCGTTTTCTGCGCTATATACTTCTGGTTCAGAATTGTTTACATTAACTTTAGCTCTTAAATATTCGAATTCTGAAGCTTTGCCAACATTGTATTTTTTTTCAATATCTTCGAAATTCTTTTGTGCGTTGTCGTGAACTTCTTTGTAAACATCGTAAGCTTCTTTGGCTAAAAGAACGGCATAGAAGGCTTGTTTTACCTGTGAAACCATTGAGATTCTTGAAGAACGAGCTTGTTCAACGGCCAACTCAACGTCCAAAGCGGAGAGTTTCAAGCTTTGCCAAAGTTGTGCGTTGATAAGAGGCATAGCTGCCGACAATCCTGCTGTCACGTTGTTTGCTGTACCTACTTCAATTTCCATAGCTTGTCCACCCATTTCCATCACCATCTTTTGTTTTTTCAAAGTTCTTTGGTAATTTCCAGATGCGCTGATGTTTGGATACAATGCTGAGTATGCTCCTTTTTGTGCATATCCAGTCTTTTCAATTGTCATTTCGGCAATTTTGATGGTGTTACTTTCTGATAACGCAATCTCTATTGCCTCATCTAATGTTATTTTGCTTTGAGCTTGTGAAATTATGCCCAGACCGCAAAAAACGATGAGAAATAATAAACGGTTGATTTTTAACATTTTATAAATATTATTTTGTTTGTTATTGATAAAATTCTTGAGATTATTTTCAAACTGCAAAAAAACGAAATATTATTGAAATAATTACAATAAAATTAACTGATTTCAATAAAAAATATAGCCATTTCAATGTATTTTTTTACTGTTTCAATGAACATGTTAAAATCTTAAAAATATGATGTTTTCCTCACAAAGAAAACATTTCGTTTACTAATAATGTTCAAAATTTTTACAAAAAAAATATTATTAAATTTTTAAAAAAAATTAACCTTAAAAAAGTGATTTAAACATTATCTCAATACGAAAAAAGTCGTACTTTTACCGACGAAATAATAGTTATGCGATTTAATGATGAAGGCAAGGATTTTAGGCTTTTTCTTATTGTTCGAGGCGGCATTTATGTTGTTGGCTTCGTTAGTCGCTTTATATTATTTTTACAAATGTGGCGATGGTGATGTTCTTGCACTTACAGTTTCCACAATCATCACTTCTATTTCTGGTTTTATCATGATTTCGGCGGGAAGAAACAAAGTCCCAACTAAACCAAGCAAACAGGAAATTGAGAACTTTGAAACCAAAGATTCTTTTTTTATAGTGACGGCAACATGGATTTTGTTTGCTTTGTTTGGAATGTTGCCTTTTCTTTTGAACGGAACTGTTAAAACTGTTGCTGACGCTTTTTTTGAGGCGATGTCAGGTTTTACGACAACAGGTTCTACGGTGCTGAATGATATTGATAGTCAGCCTCATGGCATATTGTTTTGGAGAAGTATAATGCAGTGGTTGGGAGGTCTTGGTATAATTGTTTTGTTCCTCGCTATCATGCCGGCCTTGAATCGTTCTTCAAATAAGGTCATGATGTTCTCTGCTGAAATGTCTGGAATTGGTGTTAAGAAACTTCATCCCAAAATGATGATGACAGCTCGTAAGCTTTTAGGTATTTATTTCATACTTACGGTTTTATGTAGTTTCATGTATTGGTTGGGTCCAATGACAACCTTTGATGCGATATGTCATGGACTAACAACGATGTCGAGCGGCGGATTCAGTACGCATCAGGCGAGCATTGGTTATTACAATTCACCTTATATAGAATATGTGGCCTCATTTTTCATGCTTGCTTCAGGTGTTAATTTCTCATTGTATTATTTTTTGTTTACAGGTCAAGGCAAATTGTTCAGAGAAAATGAGGAGTTGCGATGGTATTTGGGCGCAGTGGCCTTGATGACAATATTCATAATATTATTGTTTTATTATGCTCCTGAAATAAAAACGGTTATCTCGAATGCAGAGTCGTATCCGCAAGGATTTGAAAACAAATTTAGGACTTCGTTGTTTCATGTCGCTTCCATAACCACGTCAACTTGTTATCAGGCTGCTAATTTTGATTATGATGTGTGGGGCAGTCTTTTCCTCGTCCCTACTTTCATAATGATGGCGAGTGGAGCATGTGCCGGTTCTACCAGCGGCGGAATAAAAATAATAAGACAGGTTATTTCAATAAAATCAATTAACAATATTTTCCGTCATTTGCTTCATCCTAATGCTTTGTTTACAGTGAAGGTTTCTAACGAAGTCATTGATGAAGATAAAACACGAAGAGTCATTAACTTCTTGATTATATTCTTATTGCTTTTCGTATTGGGAGTTCTGTTGCTTATACTAAGTGGCTGCTCATTGCAAGAAAGTATGTTTAACTGTATTTCCGCTCTTGGAAATAGCGGTCCGGGAATGGGTAGAACAGGTCCATCTCTTTCATTCTCAGAGTTGTCCAATATGGGTAAATGGGTCATGTCTATACTTATGATGGTAGGACGTCTTGAAATATACACCGTTATGGTGACATTCCTCCGTATATTCATTGGAAAGAAATATTAGACTTTATTGAAAATTGTTTGTTTTTGATTGATTTTTTTTTACAAAATCTATAAGTTATTTTATTTTTGTCGAAAATCTTTGTAATGGAAAAAGAGAATGTGATAGAAATATTGAAGAAGAATATACGTCCGATAATAGCTTGGATTACTGTTTTCTTGTTTTTCTTCCTGTCATTTTGGGCAAATTGGGTGCTTTCTTTCGCTCATGCGCTTTTGGTTACAGTATGCCTTTTGTTTACCAGTGATATAGAATCAAAATATGTCGTGAAATTTCTTTTGAAAGGCAATGCGTTTCTGTTTTATCTGATAAATATATTTATAGTCATAACTATGTCTATGTTAACGACTTATATGGAGTCGTTTATGTTGACGATTATGAGTAAACATATTTCTTTGGCTGAGATTCCTCAATTAGATGGACTCAAGGCTTTTTTCATTCCAACCTTGATAAGAATCGTTATTTATACGGCAACTGTTGCTATTACGGTGATTTCTGTTTTGCAGCGTACGGAAAAAGAAAATCAAAGGATAAAGAATGAACTTAGAAGCGAGAAACTTGATATGGAATTGCGCTTCCTTAAATCACAAATGACTCCTCACTTTTTGTTTAATGCATTGAATAACATATATTCTTTGGTTTATATAAAAGACGAAAAAGCACCTCAAAGTGTTTTGAAACTCTCCGATATGCTTCGTTATGTGATGGTCGATTGCCAGGTTGACCTTATTCCTCTTGAAAAGGAAATAAAATATATTGACGCATACATTGATTTCCATCAGATGAGTATGGAAAATAAATCAAATGTTATTTTTGATAAAAGTATTGATAATAAGGAGTTTAAGATTCCTCCGATGATTCTTCAGCCTTTGGTGGAAAATAGTTTCAAACATAGCAGATTGGTGAATGACCCTAATGGTTATGTTCATTTTTATATTATTCAGGAAAATAACAACTTGATTTTCATAGCTCGTAATTCAATAAATGGATTGTCTTTGTCGCTGGTTGATTCAGGTAAAAAGCATCAAGCTGGTATTGGCTTGACAAATGTTAAAAAAAGATTAGAATTGTATTATGGTAATAATTATTCTTTCGAAACAAAACAAGAGGATAATTCATACGTGGTAACAATAAAAATAGGAGATAGGTTTAATGAAAAGAAAGTATAATGTTCTTATCGTTGATGATGAATTTCTTGCAAGAAAATTATTGTCGGAATATGTTTCAAAAGTTGACTTTTTAAATCTGGTAGATACTTGTCCGGATGCGACAAAAGCAATGGAAGTCCTTAATAAAGAGAATATTGACATTTTGTTTTTGGATATTCAAATGCCCGACATCTCTGGAGTTGAAATGTTGAAATTACTTGCAAATCGTCCGTGTGTTGTTCTTACAACGGCTTATTCTGAATATGCGGTAGATGCTTTCGCCTTAGGTGTTGTCGATTATCTTTTGAAACCATTTGATTATGCAAGATTTA
This sequence comes from Bacteroidales bacterium, assembly GCA_045631805.1. Lineage (GTDB taxonomy): Bacteria > Bacteroidota > Bacteroidia > Bacteroidales > F082 > Limimorpha. Next base: position 29,705 of record JAZQVL010000066.1, read on the forward strand.
TGCAGGCAATAAATAAAATAGTTAATCAGAATGTTGTTGAAAATCAATCTGAAACAAGCTCTTTGAATGATTATATTTTGGTGAAAGCTGATTATAAATTGTATAAGATTAACTATGACGATTTGCTTTATATTGAAGGCCAGCATGAATATGTAACTTTCCATACTACGACAAAGCGTATAACGGCTTTATATTCACTGAGAAATCTTGAAGAAACACTCCCTAAAGACAAGTTTGTCCGTACGCATAAGTCATTCATAGTTTCAATAAAAAATATTGAAGATATTGATAAACTTAACGTTACGGTTGCAGGTAATAAAATACCAGTAGGTGCAAGCTATCGCGATTCCTTGATAGAAAGACTTTCGTAGTAATGTGGTAATGGAGTAACTTTATCACTCCATTACTCCTATACTCGATATTAAGCTGTTACTTGAAGGTTTTTGATATATTTTCAAGTCGAACATTGTGACGACGGCGAATACATGGTCGAAGATGTCGCTTTGGATGTTTTCGTACGATATCCACGCCTTGTTAGAACTGAATGCGTATATCTGAATAGGAACGCCATTTTCGGTAGGTGCTAACTGTCTAACCATGAATGTCATATCTTTATTTATAAAAGGACAATTGGCCAAATATGCGTTTAAATAAGCTCTGAAAATACCGATGTTGGTTTGTCTTCTTCCGTTGACAAGATTGCTGTCGTCAATGTTGTTTTGTTTGTTGTATTCTTCAATTTCTTTTTCTTTATCAATAATATATTGACTTACTAATTGAAATTTCTTGAAACGTTCTAACATTTCTGGAGTGCAGAACTTGATTGTATCGATGTCGATAACAAAGGAACGAGCTATACGTCTTCCGCCAGAATTTTCCATTCCTCTCCAGTTGGTAAACGAATCGGAAATTAATGAATATGTCGGAATTGTTGTGATAGTCTTGTCCCAGTTTTGAACTTTTACTGTTGTCAAGCCAATTTCCAATACTTCACCGTCAGCTTTGCTCTTGTCCATCACAATCCAGTCGCCGATACGAAGCATGTCGTTGATTGTTAGTTGGATGCCTCCGACAAAACCAAGAATGGGATCTTTGAATACTAACATCAATACAGCGGAAAGTGTTCCTAAACCAATTAATATATTTGAAAGTTGTTTTTGCGTAAGTATTGCAATTACAAGCAATAAGCAAATTATATAAATGATGGTTTTCAGTACTTGAATAAAGCCTTTGATAGGCTTGCTTTTAGATATTTCGTAAGTGTCGTATATTTCATTTAATGTCGTTAATATTGCATCTAAAACACGGCTATAAATAAATACTTCATACACTTTTGTGATGATAACGATTGTGGCGGAAATCGCTGGGTAGGAGGGTAGTGCAACAGTTATAAAATGTCGTATTAAATATGCAGGAATGATGAGGCATAATCGTTTAAAAACTTTGTTTTTGATTAAAATGTCATCTCTCTCTGAAGGACTTTTTTCTATAAATACGTATATGACTTTTTTAACTGCTAAGTGTATTATGAAATAACCCAAAAATGCTAATAAAATTAATGAAAGAAAACTAATGGTCTCAGCGATAAAGCTTGACATGTTTTCTGATAATCCTATTTTATGAAGCAAATTATTTAATAATGTAATGTATTTTTCAAACATATTCATATATTTAATAAAACGTTAAGGCTCAAATGGTTGATTTCAACAATAATATCTTTATCCATTGCAATAGCTTCGCCGTCGATGTTCACTACATCATCAATTTCTCTTTTTACAGTGATTTTCTTGGCTTTATATATGTCGATGAAATTGCTTTTGTCAATCTGTTTAGCCAAGAAATATGTTGCTACTATAGGGACTTCAATAATGTTGGGCTTTTTAAAAACGCACACGTCAAGCAATCCGTCTTGAACGCTTGCTTTTGGTGAAATTTCAGCGTTATATCCGAACTGGCTTGAATTGGCGAATGTCACGAAAAATGGTTTACATTGGACTGTCTTTTCGTCATCTAAAATTAATGTGTATTCTTTAGGCTTGAAGTTGGGATATTTTTCAGTTACTAATTTTGCGTAAGTCTTGAATCCGCGATTACCGTCTTTAGCGAAATAATCGGCTATTAAAGCGTCAAAACCAATTCCTGCAATGCTGATGAATGGAGTGCCGTTCATTGTGGCAGTGTCTATTTTATAAACTTTACCTTTGTTAATTACTTCTGTTATAAGACGTTCTGCTTTGAAAGGAAGTCCAAGATGACGTGCCAGTCCGTTTCCTGATCCTAATGGAACAATGACTAAAATCTGCTCTTTGCCGATTAGGCATTTGGCCACTTCGTTGATTGTTCCGTCTCCGCCAACAGCGGCAATATATTCATATCCTTCTTCTATAGCTTGCATTGTTAATTCAGATGCATGGTTAGCTCGTTCTGTATAAACAATTTTATGCTCGAATTGGTTTTTGTCAATAAAATTATTTACAAGATTAGGAAAATTCTTCTTGTTATGATGTCCCGAAATGGGATTAATAATAAAAATTATTTTCTTCTTCATTTTTTGTAATATAATTTGTTGTTAATCATTCTGTTATTATATTGTTGAAGCCTTAGTTTAAACTGATTGTCGAGTTCTGTCCATTCTTCAGCTTCTCCTTTATATAAGTTGTTTTTTAAATTGTTGTCGTTTTTTAAATCGAATATTTTCTTGATGTCACAGCCGTCGGATTGCAAGAAATATTTGCCGTCCGAAAAATTATAAATGTTATTTGAATAACAGATAAATGAAGGTTTTTGTATGCTGTCGAATAAATTTCTACCGAAGCTAAAAACAGTATCATTTATATTAAGTGCGCTTAATATTGAAATGCCAATGTCTAAATGTTGTGCAATTTCATTAACATGTTTATTTTCAATTATTTCTGGCGCATAGAAAGCGATAGGTACCTGATATTGGCCTTTGGTGGTTTTGTAATTGTTGAATTTATGTTCTGGACTGACGTGGTCTGCTGTGATGATAAATATTGTGTTGTCGAACCATTTTTCTTTAGAAATTGTATTGAAAAAATCTTTCAAGGCGTCGTCAACATAGCAAATTGTTTTCTCGAAAGGAGTTGTGGCTGCTGTATTTGTTGTTGTGTAATTGTCTGGTAATGAATAAGGATGGTGTGAAGATAATGTAAATATTACAGCTGCAAAAGGATTTTCGTATTTGTTTAACTTTTGTGCTGTATATTGTAAAAAAGGACTGTCGTAAATGCCCCATGTTCCGTCAAAGTCTGAGTCGTTGTTGTATTCGTTTCTTCCGTAGTAATCATCGAAACCGCTTGATTTTGAGCTTGAATTGAAACTCATGGTTCCGTTGTTGCCACCGTGGAAAAATGCTGTCTTATATCCGTTTTTCTTTAAGATACTGCCAAAGCCTTCAAGTCTGTTGATTGCGTATCTTGATGAAGGATAGTCAGTTGGCATAAGAGATGGCAGTCCGCAAAATATAGAAGGCAAGGCTTCTATTGAGCGACGTCCGTTGGCCATTCCGTCAAAGGTAAGGCTTTCTCTGAGCAAAGAATCTAAAAAAGGTGTTAGACTTCTTTCCCAGTCTTTATTGTAAAATCCTATCATTTCCTGACCTATGCTTTCAAGTATGATTAACACAACATTGTTTTTTTGTGATACTTCTTCTATGAATCTGTTGTGGTTCAGGTTCTTATGAATTGGTTCGTATAGAAAATCAATTTCTTCTTCGTTAAAATAATTAACTTTATTTAAAGCAGCCGACGCAGAACTCATACACATGCAGAAAGGTGTGTTTAAAATCAATGGAGTGTATTGTGCTGATGTATGGTTTGTTGCGGTAGATAAGTTAATAGGTTTTAACTGAAAACCTCCTCTTATTCCTATAATTGATATGCTTAAAATCAGTATAAAAAACAAAGATTGATTTGCATACCATAAATTCTGTTTTAAAAAATATGACTCTTTTAATTTTGTTTTTTTTGTTAATATGATGATAATGAATAAGAAGATAAAGAATATTAAAAACATGAACCAAAAGTCGGAAATGAAGTTTAATATTAGACTTCCTTGATTTTCGTTGCTGTTTTTAATGAAAGTAAACAGTTCAGAACTCATTCTTTTGTCGAGATATCTGAAATATATTACATCGATAAGATTTAGAGCGATTGCAATGGAATTGGTTGTAACAAATACAATATCAAAGATTTTGTTGTATGTTTTGTTGTATTTTATTTTAAAAGGAATTCCGTATGCGAGAATAAAAGGAATGTTGAAAACTATTAAAGTATGTATGTCAAATCTGAATCCTATTAAATATAACTTGACAAGTTCTTTTGGACACAAATCTACGAAATTACCTATGTTAAATAAATAGAGAAGCCATCTGCTTATGGATAAAAGCAAAAGCATGATACTCAATCTTATAAGTATCATTTTCCATAATATGACTTCTTTATTTTTTATCATATATTCTTTAATGAGATAAAGAAATTAATATATGCAAAGATAATAAATAAAGTCTGACTTTTATTAAATAAATGACCGATTATTTTTTAATTTTGTAGAAAAGAAAATTCTAAAAATAAGTTGAAAGTATGAAAATTAAGTTCTTGATAATCATAATATTGATGTCAAAGTTGTTGCTTGGTCAGAAAGAATCATTTCCGCAATATCCTAATCCGGTGAAAATACCTGTTTCTCTTTCAGCGACTTTTGGAGAATTGAGGAGTAATGCTTTTCATGCAGGCGTTGACATAAGGACTCAGGGCGTGGAAGGAAAAGAGGTATTTGCAGTGGCTGACGGATATGTGAGTAGGATAGGAGTTTCACCTTATGGTTATGGAAAAGTATTGTATATTACTCATAATGATGGTTTTACGTCTGTTTATGCTCATCTTTTGAAATTTAATAAAAGAATCAATGATTTTGTTAAAGAGAAACAATATGAAGGTGAGTCTTTTGCGCAAAACATAATACTTGATAAAAATCAATTTCCAATAAAAAGAGGTGATTATCTTGGTTTTACAGGTAATAGTGGCAGTTCGGGAGGTCCTCATCTTCATTATGAAATTCGTTATACAAAAACACAGGAGCCTGTTAATCCAATGTATTTTGGATTGAAAATCAAGGATACTAAAAAACCGACAATCAAAGGTTTGGCGATTTATCCTCTCGAAAATTCCATAGTGAATAATAGTGATACGGCTTTATATCTGAAGGTTAATAATTTGAATGGTACTTTTGCTCTTGAAAATCATGTGTTTAAAGCTAATGGTGAAATCTCTTTTGGGATAAATGTGTATGATCAAGCCGATGGCGCTAATAATAAAAATGGGGCTTATAGTGTTGAACTTTATGCAAATGAAAAGTTGATTTTCAGCATAATATCTGATAAGTATTCTTATAATGAGACTCGTTATATCAACAGTTTGATAGATTATTCATATTATGTTAAAAATAATGAACGTTACATTAGAACGGAAATAGATGAGTTCAACAAATTGGACTTATATTGTGAAAAAAATGGTGTTGTTACTGTTAATCATGGTGATACAATAGAAATGTCTTTTGTTATAAAAGATTATAATAAAAACAAATCTAAATTAAATTTTACATTGATTGGAACGGAAAAACCAGAGTTTGAGCCAAAAGAAATGTTGCCGCGTTCATATTATAGAATATATAATGGTGAATCAGCGAAAATTTATCTTGATGGTTTTGAGTCGGAGATTCCGGAACTTGCGTTTTATCGTAATGTGTCAATAAAAGCAACGCAAATTGACACTATGGGAAATATTGCTTCTGCGTTTGCCTATCGACTTGGTAATGAGGAAATACCTTTGCATAAGAGAATCGTGATTCGCTTGAAGCCAAAGGAAGAGTTTAAAGATGACACTTTGTTGTATGTCGCATCGGTTAATAGAAAAGGAAAACTTTCATTCTTGGGTAATAAATCTGTGGATGGATTTATAGAAGCACAAACAAATGTTTTGGGAACCTATGTCATTGCTAAAGATGATGTTAAACCAACGATTAAGCCGCTTAACTTCAAGAATAAAGGTTGCGTTTCTGAAAATTGGTCGTTGCGAGTTGAAATAGATGATAAGGAAACAGGTATTTCAAAATATGCAATGTATATCAATGATATATGGGTTCTTGCTGATTATGATGCGAAAAATAAATTGCTGATGTATCAGATAGATCATCATCTTAAATCAGGTAGCAACAAATTGAAAGTCGTTGTTACTGATATGGTTGGAAATGAATCGGTCTATACTGCTGTCATTCAGCGATAGGCACGAACTGATATGCTCCAGCATCTGGTTTGTCTCCTCTTGAAATGCCATCCAAGTCGTATTGAAGTAATCCTGTTGAATATTTAGGATTGCCAATTCCTATGGCAGGGGAGAGTGTGTCAAGATGGAAGTTGTATTCCTTGTTTACAAATTTAGGATCTAAATTGAAGATACATTCGTTATAATTTGTAAACAATTCATTGTTTTTTCTCTTTGTTTTTAACAGACAATTATTGAATTGATAAGTTGTATCAGGAGCAGGGTAAAAATCAGTTGAAAACTCATCTTCTTGATTTCCATATATAATACAGTTGTTCATTTCGAAGTAGAAGTTGGCAACGTAAAGAAAGCCATCTGTAGGGTTTTTATATTTGTTATTGAAAATCAATGACGGTGTAGTTCTTGTAGATTGTTTCCAATAATTGGCGACAGTTCCTTGTTCGAAGATATATTCTCCGCCGCCGTTTAAAGCTATAGCGTTGGCGCCGCAATTTGAGATAACAAAATTACTTGCTTTTAGATTGTAAAGATTGGTATAGATTCCCCATCCGGTATGGTTGTCAATTATGGTGTTGTGAATACATAAATAAGCCATGTTAGGTTTAATAAACGTCTCGGCTTGTATTCCAATAAAAGCATTTTTGATAATTGCGTTGTTTATAGAATGTCCGAAACCAGGGCGAGCTTCCATCAGCCATATTCTTTCCCATTGTCCAGCTTTGTTTGAAAATGAATGTTCGAGTCTATCGCCTTGAAATACAACGGGATTTTCTGGTGTTCCTTCAACACGGAGTTGACCTTCGCTATATGCCCAAAGTCCGCTGCCATTATGGAAGTGAATTTGTGTTCCTGGTTCAATGACTAATGTTCCGTATGAGTTGATTAACGCATATCCGTATATTACGTATGGCTTTTCTGGAGTCCAGTGTACTTCTTGAAGACTATCTGCAATGATTTTGAATTTAGGGAAACCGTTTATATGTTGATCTGCAATGATGTAGTTTGCATTTTGTCCGTAAGCGGTCAGACTTACTTCTTGAGTGTTATTGTTCGTTTCAAATATCAGTTTCTCTTCAACAAAGAAAGGAGTGTTTTGGTCGTTTGGATCTACTGTTACTCGAATGAAAATATAGATGCTGTCTTTTGCATAAATTTCAATATCGGAAAAATCATATCCAGCGACTCCGTCAACATTGATGCTGAATTGGGAGAGATTGCCGTTTTGCAATCGTATTGAGCTGATTTTCAAATTCTCGTCATTGTTGTTGTAAACCATGAGGTGACGTGTTGATGACCCTATTGAAGTGAATACAGTATCAAAAGTGATTGTGTCTGTAGAAAAGTTCACTTTCAATGAGTTGTCGTCACTAAAATTGACGGCTTTTTTGCATGAAGCAAAACTTGATACAACAGCAATGATGAAAATCCAGATATATTTATGCATGGCTATTCCGTAATGTGAAGTTATTACGTGTAAATAAATTATTTATTGTCTTGTTTTAAAAAATCTTCCCAACGAGTATCTAAATATGCGTTTGTCGCAATGTATTTTAATGCAGGCATTAGTTTTGATGCGTCAACGTAGCCAGGTAAAACTGTAATGCCTATATTTTGTTCGTTCAAGAAAACGTATGAAGGGTATGACATTTTTCCTTGCAACAATGCCTGTGCTAACTGATGTGTGCCTTTCTGTGTTCCTAATGGGTTGGGGTTTACAAAAGTATATCCCATAAAGTCAATGCTTTCGGTTTGTTCGGCGTTAAATTTCACGGCATAGAAATGTTCGTTCATGTATTCTATCACTTCTTTGTCTAAAAAAGTTGTTTGGTCCATTTTTTTGCACCAGCCACACCAATCAGTATAGATGTCGATGAATATTTTTTTAGGAGCGATTTCGTTTAGTTTAATGGCTTTTTCAAAAGTCATCCAATTGATTTGTTCGGAAGATGTTCTTTCTATAGATGAACTTTTCTGTAGGCGTGTCGTTTCTGTATTGTTTTGTGCGTTAGATTTGTATGAGAATAATAAAGTTATTATTACAACAAATATTAAGTTTATTTTTTTCATATTAATATTTATATTTTGCTCTTTCTATTTCCTTTTTATTGTCTTTATCTTTAAGGTTTTCACGTTTGTCGTAGAAATGTTTACCTTTAGCCAATGCGATATTCACTTTGGCGAGACCTTTGTCATTGATGAACAAATCTGTTGGGACTATTGTGAATCCTTTTTCGTTTGATTTGGTTTTCAGTTTGTTAAGTTCTCTTCTTGTTAGGAGGAGTTTTCTTTCACGTTTTGGGTCGTGGTTGTTGTATGTTCCTAAGGCATATTCTGCGATGTGCATTCCAACAACGAAAAGTTCATTGTTTTTAAATACGCAATAAGAATCGGCGAGACTGGCTTTTCCTTCTCGTATGCTTTTGATTTCTGTGCCGGTCAATACTATTCCCGACATATAAGTGTCAATGACAAAATATTCAAAAGATACTCTTTTGTTTCTTATATGGATTTTGTTTTGTGTTTTTTCTTTTGCCATAGTTTTTAAATATAGGAATTAGGAGTTAGGAATTAGGGATTATTGTTTCCCACAGTCCTAAATCCTAATTCAGAAGTTTTAGAATTTCAGAACTCTGAAGTTCTTTATTTCATGTCGCCTAAGATGATAGGCATTCCGTCATTTCCGCCTATGATAACAACTTTTGAGTTTGGAGATTCAGCAAGTTTCAATGTAGCTTCTATACCTTTTTCACGGAGAATCTTATCGTTGATACTTGCGCTTAATATACTGTTAGCAGTTGCTTTACCTTCAGCTTCAACACGTTGACGTTCTGCTTCTTGAGCTGCCTTTTCAAGTTTGAATTCATATTCAAGAGCTTCTTGTTCTTGTTTTAACTTGCTTTCAATAGCTGATTTGATTGTTGGAGGCAATGTGACAGAACGAATAAGAACCTGATTCAATTGAACATATTTCTCGTCTAAAAGTTTTTTTGTTTCTTCAAAAATTTCTTCTTGGATTACGTCACGTTTTGTTGAATAGATCTGTTCTGGAGTATAACGGCCAACGACGCTTCTTGCGGCAGAACGCATTGCAGGAATAACGATTCTTGTGAGGTATTCTGTACCGATTTGAGCGTGTAATGTGCCTAAGTCTTCCCAGCGTGGCTGATACCATGTAGAAAATTCAATCTTGATTTCCAAACCATTAGAAGACAAAGCGCTCATTTCTTCTGATGTTTCTTGTTGACGTGTTTCATAAACGTACATTGTATTCCAAGGAGCTATGAAATGAAATCCTTCTTCATAAGTTTTTGATGTGTCAACACCGCCGCCAAATAAACGGAATAATACGCCGCCATGACCAGCAGGAATTGTTTTGGTGATACGTCCCCAAAACATGACTAATAAGAAAATGATACCAACTACTATAAAAATAGGAGTGTACTTCTTTAATTCGTTGTTGTTTCGATTGTCTGATTGTTGTGAGTATTGCATAAAAATGATATTTTAAATTATGTTACAAAGATATGATTTTTTCTTGAATGATTTGCGTCATAAAGTGCTATGATTTAATTTTTTTCTCTCAATAAAGTCATTTTTAAAAACGTATCTTTAAAAAGACCAAACAATTTGTAGTTTGCCGTCTCCACGCCAATTGTTTTCTATAGATTCCAATCCGCTTCCAATAATGTTTTTGTCGTCATAAAATGTAAATCCGAGTTTGCCAGAAAATTGAATTTGTTTCATGAATTTTACTTTACCAACTATATAGGTTCTGTAGCCTTTACCTGATAATCCGTTGACGGCGAAAGCGTAAAGAACATCGTTTTCGTATGCATATACGTTGCCTGTTTCAGCATTGAATATTTCATATCGGAATGCAATGTTATATGGTTCGTTTGGAGGATTATACAATATATCCTGATATATCAAATATGAGTTGCTTTTAGTATGTTCTTGATAATTAAAGTGGTATTCAACTCTGTTTTTTAAACTTATTAGTTCACATATTTGATATGCGACATGAAATCTAATCATGTTGTTTTTTTCTGTGAATAAATGTCTTTGATGAATATCGGTTCGACTCGTGTTTTTCATTTTATGTTTGTTTCTGAATTCTATAAAGAACAAAGTGTTTTTGTCAGGAGTGTAATTAAGTTGTGAGTCAAATTCATAGCCGTGACATGGCGAATGAGTCGTGTTTTTAAAGAATTCGTTTTGGAAGAAATCGATGCTGTTGATGAATTTCCAATTTGCTGCAATAGAAAAAGCGCTGCTGAAGTAGAGCCCCTTCTCGTTTCTTGTGTTGCTGCCAGAAGCGAAAGCGTTGCTGTAAAGACATTGATAGTCTTTAGCATAATTGCGATATAATAATGTAAAATCAATATAACCAGCGGGTTGGAATGTGCTTCCAATCAAATAGGCAAACCCTTTGTTGTCGCTTATGGCAACTTCTCCGTAAATGGCGATATTCTTTAGTATGTAATAAAAATCAATGCCTTGGTTTACAATTTTTTTGCCTCTTAAATTAAATAAGTTGTAAATGTTGCTTTCTGGTTTTAGTTCTGCGCTTAGATTGGTCTTGTGAATAGTGTAACCTATTTGAAAATTAGAGATTTTATAACTCGTATTAAGTCCATATAATTGTTGTCGAATGACTTTTCTGTCCATAATCTCGTTGTAAGTCCGATGAAGTCCGCTCTGTTGTAAACTTGTGATTTCCAAAGGAATTTCGCTTAAACTGTCGTAAGTTATTACATTTGCGTCCGTCTTTTTGTTGGAATAAAATACGCTTAATTCTAAGTTTTTATATTTGAACGTGCTCGCAATTCCTCTTAAATAATACGCTTCGTTTGCTGATTTGCTTGCGCTTATTTTTTTGTTTCTTCTCAAAAGACTTTCTCCTCTTGCTGTGAACGACATACCGTTCCCCATTGTCAGACCCTGACCAAAGGAGATTTTATAATCTCCAATGGCTAAGGTCTTCAAAAACCCAAAATAATTTATGAATATATGAAATGAGGAATAATCGAATCCGGAATAACATTGCTTTCCTAACATTTTCCTGATGGAATCGTTTATGCTTTTTCTGAAAAGATATTCGCCAGGGTCTTTCTCAAAAACAAAACCAGCTTCGATATTGTCTTTATATGAGAAATTATATCGCAAATATAATTTTTGCGGACTGCCTAAATATATAGAATTCGGCTTCTCATATAGTATGGAATCATGTGTTTCTTTGTATCCTTTCTTTTCATTAAGACATTGATTGACTTCAAAAAGCATTTTGTTTTTCCCATATTTGAGAATATCTTTTATAGAAATCTTTTCATGAGTATTTGGGTTGTCAAAACATATTAAAGGTTTGATTATTTCGATGCTTTTGTCGTCCATTCCGTCCACTTCGTAAAGTTCTTCTATAAATTTAAAATCGCCATAGTTTTTTCTGTATTTTTTTATGTTTTCTAATTGAAAAATACTTATGAATTTAAATTCTGCAAGTTGTTCGATGTTATCGCTATTGATATTTATTGGATTCTCAATTATACTCCAGTAGGCTTCAATCATTTCGGAATAATCGGAGTTTTCCTCTCCGCTATCTTCCGACATTTTTTCTATATGGTCGATTATCAAGTCGTTGGTAACTTGGCAATGAATATTTTGAAATGTCATGACAATTATAAGTAGTAGAGTCTTTTTCATATTGCTGTCTCCTTATTTAACATTTGTCTTTGATTTTGAAAATAAGACTGCAATTGATAGAAGCACCTAAATCTTGGTTCATTTCTCCAGCTACATCAATTTTGCACCATTTGTAGTTATAACCGATTCCGAATGTAAATAATTCTGGCTTAAACTGAAATCCGCTTCTAATGAATAAATTGTCGTTAAGTTCATATTCTAAACCGAATCTATAAGAAAAATTTTCTTCGTAATTTTCTTCAATTTCATTTGTTATCATGAAATCGTCTTTAATGAAATATGAGAACCCAAATCTCATGATTATCGGAATTTTAGAGTCGTTGATGCTTTTGGTTTTAACATTGATAGGATTAAAAAGATAAACGCCGAGATTCAGATTCTCATTTATTTCATATTGTAAGCCTAATTCAAAAGTGGGAGTGGAGATGTTTTCATAATCTCCAGAAAATTTTAAAAAAATATAATCAAGTTTAAGTCCTATTTTCAGATGTGGACCGAAGTTTCTTGCCAAGGCAAATCCGATTACATTTTCATTATAATGTTCGTATCCGAATTGAGAAGTGGATATTCCTATTACGCTGTTTTTTATTGGTAATAGCAATCCTATATTTTTGTATCCGAGTTCTTTTAATAAGAAACGGTTTTCGTATGACAAGCCGATGCTTATATTTTTATATGAAGAAAATCCAGCAGGATTGTTATGTAGCGACCAAAAGTCGCTCAATGCAACAGAACATTTTCCAAGAGAGTTGGTTTTACCTCCGCTTGGTTGAAGTATGTCCCACGCATAAACGTGTGTGAATAAAGATAGGACTAATAAGCCCGATATGAAAAAACGTTTCATAATAAATTTGGATTTCTTGGTTGATGCAAAAGTATAAAAATAATTGAGCGATTTAAAATAAAATGTATCTTTGTAGTAGTTAAAAAATAATAGGTAGTAAGTTAAAATTTATTAGGTAGTATTAAAATTTATAGTTATGGAATACTTAATCTATTTATTAGCAGTGGTTTTCATTATTGTTGGAATCGTCGGTGACGTAGTGCCTGGACTTCCTGGTGTACCGATAAGTTATGCTGCGATGATTTTATTACATTTTTTTACCGATATAACATACTCAAATGAGGCATTAATTATATATGGTATATTATGTGCGGTGATAACAATTATCGATTATTTTGTTCCTATTTGGGGAACTAAGAAATTTGGCGGAACCAAAGCCGGTGTGAGAGGAAGTACCATAGGATTGGTCGTTGGTGTTGTAGTATTGCCGATTTTAGGAATAGTGATAGGACCATTCGGTCTCATCGGCATCTTGGCAGGACCGTTTTTCGGAGCTTACATTGGAGAGAAGATGTCAGGTGTTGACGACCAGCTGGCTTGGCGTTCAGCGATAGGTTCATTCGTAGGATTTGTCGCTGGAACATTATTAAAGGTGGTATATTCTTTAGTCGTTGGTTTTGTGGTGATTAAAGATATTATTGTTTCGTTTTTATAAGACTACAAGTCAACAAGCATAGACGTATCAACAATACCTATGAAATTAAAAGGATTGTTGATACGTCTTTTTTTATTATAAATCAGGAGTTGGGAATTGGTTTGAAAAAAGTTCAATAGCCTTAGTTCAAAGTTCAAGGTTCAAAGTAGTGATGCCATGTTCCTTGCCCACGACGTAAATCTTTCCGTTATCATTGGAGTTTTGACGGAAGTCGCTCATAACTAATTCTTTCCCTAAAATAAATTGATGGCAAGTGAATGTGTTGCCTTCTTTCATTGTAGAGTTTTCACAATGTTCTGCTATGAAACGGTTATCGCCGAGATAACGGACGATACATATTCTGTTAGGCATCCATCCAATACGGACTTTATCTGCAATTTCAAGGTCTTTAGACTCAATGATTTCCAGATTGAACACTTCAGATTCTATCTTGTTTTCTACCATCAGCAAATTGCAGAAAACATTCCAATTTTGTCCGATAGCGTAATTTGACAAGACATTGAGAGTGCGTAATGAAACATTGTCGTAACCTCTTGTAGAATAATTCCATACACGTTCTAATGTCGTTTCTGAAATATGTTGGCGTAATTCTAATTCAATCAATGATGTGAGTTCAACGAAGTCGGAGTGCGTGTTTAAAGATTTGCCTAATTTTTTTTCAACACGTTCGCGTAAGGCGCAGATTTGTGGAATGTCGCTTTTTATTGTCATGATATTTAAGTCTAATGACAAAAGACTAATGGCAAAAGTTTGTTTGAGATACTTGTTGGGTATTTTTACAAGTTCTATTTCCCAATAGTCATTGTCAATTATTTTTTTGTTACAAAAATATGATTATTTTTGACAGATAAAACATTGGTTATGTCAAACGAAAGTGAAGTATTTGAAAATCATAATTTTAAATTATGTAAAAAAGATTGTTATTATGATTTTAACTTGTTGAAAACCACATCTACTTCTAGGTTGTGGAGAGTTAGTCGTGATGGCAAGTATTTCCTTGTGAAGACAACAAAAGACAATTCGGAGTATCAGCTGAAGATGCTTCGTCGAGAATATGAAATGTCGATAGGATGTGATAATCCGCATGTAGTTCATGTGTTTACATACGAACACGACACACATGAAGGCGACGGCATCGTGATGGAATATATTGAAGGACGAACATTAGATGAATATCTTTTAGAAAAGCCGTCGCTAGCGTCACGGCAAAGAATATTCGGTGAGTTGTTGTCGGCAGTGAATTATCTGCATAAAAGAGGAATCTTACATAACGACTTGAAACCAGAAAATATACTTGTCACACGAGCCGACGATACCTTGAAAATCATTGACTTCGGACTCGCAGACAAAGACGCTTATTATGTTTGGAAGACATTAGGCTGCACACAGAAATATGCATCTCCAGAATTAAGAAATCAAAGCAAAGACATAGATGCACGCAGCGACATATATTCAATAGGTGTGATAATGCGAGAAATTTTTGACGGAAGATACTCGCATATTATAAAAAGGTGTTGCAAGGAAAAACCACAACAACGCTATTCTGATGTCGCAGAATTACAGAAAGTTTGGCAAGGAAGAAACCGAATCTGGAAGTGGCTGGCAATAATATGCTTGCTTGTTGTTATTGCAGTCCCGACCTTTTTATATGCCGACTTGAAGATGGAGGAGGAGAGGAAAAACAGATATAGAGAAAACGTGATAGAAAATGTGAAAGCTGAAGTGACACAGATGTTTGAGACGGCACTTGATAGCGTGGCGAAGATTGAGGATATTGATGCAAAGTATCAGTATGTAACAGATTTTACAAAAGAATATATAGAATATAATTCCCAAAAACTCTCTGAAATTCAAGACCCTGAATTGCGTAATATAATAACGCTGGAGATGACGATGGTATCGAATGAGTATTGGAAAAGGTTTTGAAGACTAAAAGACAACAAGACGACGAGAGGACTTGCGTGTGATGTGATGTTGGTGAGATTGTTTATAATTATGGAAGTAAAAATTGTGAAAATATTGTGTTTATGGAAATAAAAATGTTGAATTTGCTTTATTTATGGAAATAAATTATAGAAAATATCTGTTTTTATGGAAATATAACTATTTTTGCTAAGGACGGCAATGTGCAGGAATTGATACAAGTTTCATACGACATTTCTACAGAAAAGACTCGTAATAGAGAGATTAGAGGATTGAAGAATGCAGCTAAGAAGCTTAATTGCAATAATCTCACACTTATAACATTTGAAGAGTACGAGACAATTGAAGAGGACGGTTGCACCATCAATGTTATTCCAGCCACAGAATGGTTGCTTGGAAAATGAAAGGTTTATTTAAAGCCTACAAGTAGTGATTTGACTTGTCGCGTCGATGTAATATTAACGCGACTTTTTTGAATTCTAGAACTTTTTCAATTTTGCATTATGAATTATGAATTGAAAAAAGTTTCCTAATGTCCATTGTGAAGAAATCTTCTGCGCTTATGCCTCTGTCACCGATGATAAATGCGGATTTTGGATTGAATAATTGACGGAATTTTTCAAGGGCACCATCCATAATTTTGTGTAAATGAAAATTACAGAGTTGAAAAATGACTCTGTAATTTTTTTATTAATAAATTTGCAACACACAAAAATTATGAAGAAAGAAGATCACAACGCAGTACCAGACTCATTATTGACAAAA
>JAZQVL010000067.1:0-12808 GCA_045631805.1 Bacteroidales bacterium
CGTTGCTTCCAGCGAAGTCGAGCGATGACCCGGAAAGGGCGCCCGCAGCAGGAAGGAAGATACTGTTGCCGTTTGTCTTTGATGTAACCTTATAGCCGTTAACACCATTCTGCGTTGTCCATGTCCAGGTGCAGTTGTTTAACAATTCGTTCAGTTCTGCTTTTGTCGGCATACGCCAGTCTCCGCCCCAGTTAGCTGTGGCTGCATCGTATTGAGCTGTAAGATTGCCTTCTCCATCTATATAACCCTGAGATTGCAACTGTGAATTATCAAGTCCGTAGGTTGGGCAGTTTTCTTCTGTATATTCAGATTTTGTCGTTGTCTCGCCCCAAGCATAATAATTGCCGTATTCTTCTGGAGAATTAGCTCCAACGTTGCATGTTGCCCATAACAAGCCGCTTGGCAAGCCTAAGTCAACGTATTCGTGGTTGTTGTTGTCTGGGGTTTCTGGCTCTTCTTCTATCTCTTCCCATTTCAAGGCTACTTTATCATTTGTTGCTGTTCTGTAATAGACTTTGTTGCCTTTAACTCCGTTATGGAATGTATAAGCGTAGGTCTTATCAGACTTTTTATGTTTTATCATCGCTTCTTTTTCGTCGTTTGGCAACAGAACAACATAGGAGATGCCGCTTGCGCTTTCAACCTCTATCTTTGCATTGTTGTCTTCTGTAACATCAAGCTCGTATCTTTCGCCATTGTATGACAATGCGTATTCTGTGCCTATAATGGCGTCGCCGTACAATTCTTCAACGTTTTCCAAATCCAACAACGCTATCGCTATCTGGTTCGCAAGTGTACCTTTGAGATTCAGCTTAACCTCGCCGTTTTCTGTTACAGCTGTTACTTTTGTCGTTGCTATATGGCAGTAGCCCAAGTCTTCCAATCTGCCGCTTTGTGTGGCAATGCTGCCTGTCAACACGCTGCCTTCATCTGAAAGATTATAATATGGTGTCTCCATCCGATGTGAATGTCCGAAGTACCAGATGTCGTATTCCTCGCCTGAGACGATAAGGCCTTCTTCCACTTCGCCTTCAAATTCTAAGCTTAAAGGATTGCCGTCTGCCCAGCTCTCTAATTCTATAATCTGTGGATTCTCGCCGTGTATCGCAAGATAGACGCATTCCCTGCCGTCGCTCCATCTTACATTGCCTTCTGTCATAAGTTCGCTGAAATCGGAGCGGTTGTTCTTGCCCATCGGTATGCTGCAGCTTACCTTCACTTTTCTGCTGTTTTCATCACCGCCTTCTGGAGTAGGCTTGCATTGAGTGAAACATAACATCATCAATGCCATCAAAATTGTAAATGTCTTTTTCATTGTTTGTATTTTTTGAACCTTGGCCATTGGCTGTTGGCCGTTAGCTTTTTGTTAATTATTTTTATTTTATTTTTCTCTAATTGTTAATTGTCAATCTAATTCCTGACTTGTAACCACAGATTACACAGATTACACAGATTTAAATTTAGTCTTTAGTTTAATTCCTAATTATTAGACGCTTGTAGTCTTGTGGTCTTGTGGTCTTGTGGTCTTTAAAAAAAACCACATCAAAGCGAGGCATCCCAAAATCATCACTCCGCATCCCAAGGAAACGTCATCGGCTGCCATGTCGAAGCCGCTGAACTCGAGGCTGTTGTAGCCAAGTTCGTTGCCGAAGTTGTCGAACTCGAAGCCGTTGCCTATGCTCTCGTCGAACAGGTCGAAGGTGAAGCCGTAGCCACCAGTAGGCAGCATATCGTCGAAGTCGAGGCCTTCTCCATTGTCGGGAGTCCTGAGTTCCGGAGTCGTCTGGCCGTGGAAATAAGCATCGTTGTGTGTGTTCTGTGCCCATATTTCATTAGAAATAAAAGGCAGAAAACTCAGAATGAAGATTAATACCTTTACTTTTGCTTTCATTTTATTATTTTTTTATTGATATTTTTTTGATATTTCATTAATGCAATACAATATCGCAAAGCATGACGGCACACTTTGTGAAAATTTGTTAAATAAATGTTTTGTAAATTATTTTTCCGGCTTTCCTTTAATCGCCAACGGGGGGGGTAATTACCATGTATGTCAATGCATTACAAAAGCAAAACTTGCTTAGTCCTTCTTTATTTATATTTATATTAACGCTTGACATTACTATTTGCTTTCTGCAGCAAAAGTAAGATTTTTTAGGATAT
Organism: Bacteroidales bacterium; assembly: GCA_045631805.1. Classification (GTDB taxonomy): domain Bacteria; phylum Bacteroidota; class Bacteroidia; order Bacteroidales; family F082; genus Limimorpha. The sequence goes on from JAZQVL010000067.1 coordinate 2,164, forward strand.
AAAAATTATTTCAAAAAATAAATTTTTGTATTGTCTAATTAAAACTTTGTCCGTATTTTTGTAACATGAATAAGATATTATTAGATGTCATCGGATTGTCGTTTAGTCACTCACAGAGTGGAGCTTACGCTTTGATGTTAGGAGAAAAAAACGACGAAAGACGTCTGCCTGTCATAATTGGAGAACATGAAGCTCAGTCAATTGCCATTGCGATAGAGAACATAAAAAACAGACGGCCTCTCACCCACGACTTATTCAAGACATTCGCGACAAGTTTCGACATCAATATAAAAGAAGTTGTCATCAACAAATTCAAGGAGGGCTTGTTTTTCTCTGAGCTTCATTGCGAGAAAGACGGCGAAGAAACAATCATCGACGCACGCACCTCGGATGCTGTAGCCATTGCAATTCGCTTCAAATGTCCTATCTACACAACAAGTCAAGTCATGGAAGATGCTGGCATTATCATCAACGAAAATGATTTCGAAAACGAAGATGTGGCAGAAGAACCATTAGAAGATTTCGGTTATGAAAGAATGGACCGATATAGCCTTCAAGATTTACAGGAACTTCTGCAAGACGCCATCGACAGTGAAGATTATATGGCGGCAAGCATTTTAAGAGACGAAATTAACAAAAGAAAAGAGAAATAACATTTCGATATGAAGCAATATTTAGATTTATTACAACATATACTCGACAACGGTTTTCAGAAGGGCGACAGAACAGGCACTGGAACAATCAGCGTCTTCGGCCACCAGATGCGTTTCCATCTCGAAGATGGTTTTCCTCTTTTGACGACCAAGAAGGTACATCTTCGTTCTATCATCCATGAGCTTCTTTGGCTTATCAATGGCGATACTAACATAAAATATCTGCACGATAACAAAGTAAGTATCTGGGACGAATGGGCTGACAGCAACGGTGACCTCGGTCCTATCTACGGCGCACAATGGCGTAACTGGAACAACGAAGGCATCGACCAGATAGCGGATGTCATCAATTCGTTGAAAAATAATCCTAACAGCCGTCGTCACATCGTAACAGCATGGAATCCAAGCGTATTGCCTGACGAAAGTTCCAAAGACTTCGCAGCCAATGTCGCTAACGGGAAAGCGGCTCTTCCTCCATGTCACGCCTTCTTCCAGTTTTATGTAGCCGACAACAAACTGTCGTGCCAATTATACCAGAGAAGCGCTGACGTATTCCTCGGAGTGCCTTTCAACATTGCTTCATATTCCTTGTTGACAATGATGATAGCTCAGGTGTGCGGACTCGGCCTCGGCGATTTCGTCCACACTTTCGGCGATGTTCACATTTACAACAATCATATCGAACAGGTGAAGTTGCAGCTCAGCCGTGAACCTCGTGAACTGCCTACAATGCGCATCAATCCTGATGTGAAGAGCATCTTCGACTTTAAATACGAAGATTTCAAATTAGAGAATTATAATCCATACGACGCTATCAAAGCTGATGTATCAATTTAATATTAAGAATTAATTAAAAATTATTTATATGAAGCCAAAAATTTCTATAGTAGTAGCGATGGCGAAAAACAGAGCCATCGGCAAAAACGGTCAGTTATTATGGCATATCTCCAACGACCTTAAACATTTCAAGAAAGTCACTTCAGGCAAATGCGTCATCATGGGACATAACACTTACGTCTCATTGCCAGGACAAAAAGCCTTGCCAAACAGACGTAACATCATCATCTCCGACAGACTTGACTCTGCTCCTGAAGGCTTTGAACTTGCAACATCAATACCAAAGGCATTGAAACTCGTTGAAAACGAAGCCGAAATATTCATCATGGGCGGCGGCATGATTTACGAACAATTCTTAGGTATGGCAGAGACATTATATCTCACAAGAGTTGAAAAAGATTTTGAAGCTGACACATACTTCCCTATCATCAACTTCGAAGAATGGAATCTCACCGAGTTAGAAGTCATCGACGACGACCCTCAAGTAGATTATTCATACAGATTTGAAACTTGGGAAAAGAAGAATTGAGGAACTGAGGAACTTGAGGGACTGAGGAGCTAAGGAAGCAACTCGTCCTCGTCCCCGATCCTCGTCCCCGATCCTCGCCCCCAAAATCCGTCTCCAACATCCGACTCCAAAAAAAGAGACGCCACTTTTTACAGTAGCGTCTCCACTTATTGTCTTATAGTCTTATAGTCTTTATCAATGAACAACAGAGATACGTTTTGTTGTTTCGAAGTCAGCTGTAACTACGTTGATCATATAGATACCTGCTGGCATTTCGTTAGTGTTAAGAACAACTTTATCTGTATTGACTGATGATTCGTAAACTTTTTGACCCATCATATTGAATACTGTTACGTTTTCAATAGCTGATGCTTCAATTGTCACTTGGTCGTCGGCTGGGTTAGGATAAATACCGATTTGTCCTTCTGCCAATTCATCAACACTTACTTCTGAGTGATAGAATTTAACGAAGTATTCATCGTTATATTTTGCTTTAGCTGGAGCTGACATACAGTCGATTTCTTGATAATAAGCGATGACTTTATAATAGTACCATGTACCAAGTGTCAAAGAGCTATTATCTTTATATTCTTGTTTATTAGCACCGAGGATTTTAATTCTTGTCCATTCGCCGTCTTCGCCAGCTCTTCTCATGATATGATAACCGCTAATGTTACTATTAGCTGGCTTTGTCCAAGACAATTCAGCTTTAACATTAGCATTTACAACGAGAGTAAGGTCAGTTGCTGGTTCACAACCTTCTGTCAATACTGCGCAAACTTCATTTGAATGAGTTGAGTTACCGCCTTCACACAATGCTGTTACAGTGTAGCAGTGACCGCCGTAAGGCATATCTTCATCAACGAAAGATGTTTCTTTTGCGAGTCCGACGAGCAAACCATCACGATAGATATTATATCCGTATGTTGGATTGCCAGCGCCTGTCCATGACAATTCTAATTCACCGTTGTTAGTATTTACAGACAAGTTAGAAGGGCTTTCACATTGTGTGCTGTTGCCGCAAGTGTTTTCAGTATTCAAGAATACGCCTGAAGCCATTTCTTCTGAAGCGCCTGTATAGCTATATACTGTTTCGCCGTTTGAGTTTTTAACAACGATGCTCAAAGTATAAGAAGGTTGGTTATCAGCATGAGGATTGAATGCAAATTGAACATAACCGAGAGGGACATCGATGTCGTATGTTGTTGCTGATGATGTTGTAGTTGTTTTTTTAACGAATTCTACGCCAGCTGCGTCATAAACTGAAACAGAAGCGCCTCTCATACCTTGGAATGCTGATGATTGGAGGATAAGTTTCCATCCGCAAGTTGGGCCGAAACCAACTAATTCTTTTGTTACAGCATTACCCATATTGCCATTGATAACAGCATAAACTGAATAATCGAAGTAGCTGTAGCTTGGAACTTTGTTATCAACGTATGTCATAGATGCACCAGCTGAAGGGTTATTTTCTTCGTGGATGATTTTACCATTTCTTTCGATGACGATTTTGTCAATTGAAGTGATGCTGAGACCGTTGATTAATTTGCTTGGGTTTGTCCATGTCAATGTTGCTGACAATTCATTGTTAGCTGCTGGAGTTACTGTCAATGCTGTTGGAGCTTGAGCTGTTGATTGATAAACTTCCATTGGCATCCAGTCCATGATAGCTGATGAGTTGACGTGATATTCCATAGCTTCTGTTGTGAAGTAACCGTCGCTAGCGCCGCCCCATCCGAAGTTGAAGTGGAACAAGCCGTTTTCATCATAACCGTCGCAAACGAAAGCGTGACCGCCACCTTCTTCATCGAAGCCTGAATAATAAACAGGGCGACCCATTTTAATTGCATTTCTCAAATCTGCATCCCAAGTTTGGTTGTTTTGTCTGTTAACAACAGTTGATGGAGCATATTTGAAGTAGTTGCTAATAGCAGCAGGAACGTCTGTTGAGAATGCGCCACTACCTGTACCGTGGTGGTCGTACATCATTTCTACTGAAACGCCGCAGTGATAGCTGATTGTTGCGATAGCGTCGATTTGTTCAACTGGAGATGTTGAAGAGATAGCGTCAGTCATATTAGCCCAATCGTATGTTGTTGCGCCGAAATTAACTGTTTGTTGTGGATATGCGTTTTGGTGGCATGTTTGGCAGTATGGAATGTATGTTTTTGTGCCTTGGCCTTGTGTTGGATAGTTCCAATATTTCATAATTTGTGCCATTGCTGTAGCAACACAACCAACAACAGCGTGACCGTTTGAAGCCCAGCTTGCAGGTTGTTCTGGACAGAACTTATTGTATGGCCATGATTGGTTCCATTTTGTTGTACATAAAGGTTCGATTTCTTGACCTCTCATTTGTGGTCTTGTCTTACCTGATGTTTCTAATGATTTCCATTCTGAAGCGATGTCTAATGTTGCTGTAGCTTTGCTTTCGATAGCGTATGTGATAGCTTCTGTGTAAACATGCATCATGTCGCTAAGACCTGGAGCAATGTTGTTTACATCGAATGTGCTTTCTTCTGAGTAAGCAAGGATTGGGTGTGCGCAGTCGCTTGCTGAAACCATGATGTAACCATAATCTGAAATGTTGAAAACATAGAAACATGGTTCACCATTTTCTGAATTGCCTGTATAGACTAATTCAAGATTTGAACTTTTTTGTGTGAAGTTAGCATTAACGAATTTTTGGCCTAACTCATTTGCTCTGTTAACGTCAACAGGATTTGCAAAGAGTGAACCAAATGCCAACATGATTACAATTAATAAAAACGATTTTCTCATTTGGTTAATTTTTTGTTGATAATTTTCAATTTAGTTTATACTATTCTAACAAGTTCGCAAATTTAAGAAAAAAACGCTTACGTTTTGTCATGGCACAAAAATAAATACATCTAAATTAACTGTCAAGTTTTTTTTCATTACATTTTATGGCACAATTCCATCTATATTTTTGGCATACAATAACTTAATATTTTTGAGCAATATCTGTCACACCTTCGGCGCATTATATATTAGTTCTTATACCGAACTCACGTTAACAAAAACCACTTGTAGTCTTGTAGTCCTGTAGTCTTAAAAAAAAGGACAGCTTTTTTATCAAAGCCATCCTTCTTTAGCCTTTAGCCATTAGCCTTTAGTCTTTAGCCATTAGTCAACAACGCTGATACGCTGTGTCATATTTCCGTTTCTTGAAACGACTTTCAACATATAAACGCCTGCTTCAACTGATGACAAATCTAATGTATATTCATTTGTTTCAACTTCTTTTTCAATGACTTTTTGACCCACCATGTTATATACTGAGATATTTGTCATGCCTTCTGCATTGATATTCAATGTTGATGTTGTTGGATTAGGGAACACAACAGCATTGATAGCGTTTTCTTCTATTGATGTAACATCAACCATAACATAATCATATTCACCATCAGATGTCACAGCTGGCAATGATTCGCAATAGCTGTTATATGCTGTCACTTGATAGTAATACTCACCTTTTTCAACTGCATCGAAATATTGATTTACAGAAGATTCTACTGTAGCTACTTCTGTATAGCTTACATTGTCGGAGCTTCTATATACTTTGTATGATTGAGGCTGACCTACTTGATCCCATGAAATCAAGACACCCATTTCACCATTTTGATATTTTTCCTCACCTCTGATGTTATCAGGAGCCTGGCAGTTTTCGCATGAGTTTTCACCTGAATAGATTGTTCCAACTGTCAAGCCTGCCGATGAACCTGAATATTCATAAACAGTTTCATTTAATGAATTTTTCAATTTTATTGTTATTGAATTTATTGGTGTTGTCGGAGCTGTCCATTGTATCGAGAAGTTTCCTTCTGGCACAGGATAATAATCATTGATTGGTGTAGAGTTTGTCGCAGTAATTTGATTATATATTGTTCCTTCTGATGTAAGGAAGTTCATGAAAGCTCCGTTCCATCCTTGGAAACTTGTTGTTGACGCGATGAGTTTCCATTCGCATGTTGGCCCATATAACAATGGTTCTGAATTCCAGCGGCCGATGACGCCATTTGAGATGATATATGATGTATAGTAGTAGCAGTCATATTCGCTTACTTCGTCTTCAAAAACTACTACAGAACCTGGTGTTACGTTTGTTTCTGAATATACTTCAACACCGTCTCTCAAAATAACGACTTTGTCAATTGTTGCGAGTTCAACGCCTGACTCAGATGTTGTTGGCACGTTGATTTTGATAGTTCCTTTGTGTGAGTATGCTGAGTTAGCTTTTGTTTCAATAGCAGGAGCTGTTGCCATGCAATCGTAAGCATAATCAGGAATCATATCAAAGATTGCGTTTTGTCCATCGTTGAACACCCATCCTGGAGGATTGATAGCGTCGATAGCGAAGTTGCCATTATAATATCCCGACCATCCCCAGTTGAAGTGGAAGTAACGAGTGTCGGTATATCCGTCACAAACGAAAGCGTGTCCGTTAGTTCCGTTGTCATGACCTGCATAGAATGCTGGGAATCCTTGGTCGAAGTTCTTGATAAGCATGTCTTCCCACTCTGTTTTATCATAATATTCTCTCCATTTAAGATACATTTTGTCTGTATATTTGAAGTGTGATGCCATTGCTTCAGGAACGTCTGAAGAATAAGCGCCGCTGCCTTGTGCGCCATAACCCATGTTGATACTTACGCCGCAGTGATACATCAACAAAGCGATAGCTTGGATATTTACTTGCGGAGAGCCTGCGTTGATTTGAATTGGCATGTTATCCCAATCGTATTCTGCTCCGAAAGTCACTGATTGCTGTGGGAATCCTGGTGGGATATATGAATGTTCACCAACGCCTGCATCAGGATAGTTCCAATATTTCATAACCATTGCCATAGCATCAGCAGCACAACCTACGTATGCACGGCCGCCAGGACCGCCGGCAGCTGTTGGGCAATAGTAGTTATATGGATTATCTTGATTCCACAACAAATCAATCAACGGAGTAACAGCTCTGTTGAGCTTGTTTTCTGTCACCTCACCTTTTGCTCTAACGAGATTCCATTCGTCAGCTATTTCTTTCTCAACTTCTATATCATTTTCAATAGCATACGAGATAGCACTCGCATAACGGCCCAAATAGTAGGACATTGCTGGAGGAATGTTATTTACATCCAACGCGCCTTCATCAGAGAAAGCCAAGATAGGTTTCGCTCTATCATCAGCAGAAACGATGTAATAACCTTTATCATCAATATTGAAAACATAGAGACAAGCATTGCCATTGTCATCGCTTATTGTCTTGATGTGTTTTGTAGATTGGAAGTTTCTGAGAGTCTTCATATTGGCTCTAACGAACTTCTCCCCTATTGCTTTTGCAGTATTGACATCGACTGGTCCTGCAAACAATTGTCCCAATGAAAACAAAAGGACAACAGTAAAGAGTAACAATTTCTTCATTTTTTAATTCTCTCTGTTTAATTTGTTAATATTATTTTCTTTGTAATTATTCTATTATCAGTCTTAACATTGACGAAATAAATTCCTTCATTGAAATTCGACATATCAATCTCACAAAAGTCGTTATTGACAATATAAGTAGCAACGTTTTGACCTACTATATTTACCACTTCTATTTCTACGATATTATTAGCCTCAATATTGATTTTTCTGTTTGTAGGGTTAGGATAAACAGAAATAGATTTATCTTCATTTTCCAATTCATCTATATCAAGAGAGCAGTTGTTATCGTAAGTCATAAACACACCTGGCTGCATTTCTTCATCCGACTGATACAATACGTTTTCATCTTTATCTTTGATAGTGAATGATATTTCATCACAGGTGTAATATTCTTCTTCGGAATACCAGCATTTATTCCATACGAATGTCAGTTCTCCATTGAGTAAAGGAAGCGTTTTTGTTTCGGAAGCTCCGTCATCCAACGTAACTATAGCAATTCTCTTTCCATCGTGGAATATTGAAATACTGCCGCCTTTCCATCCGTCGCCACCTTCGTCATTCAACTCAAAAATGACATCACACTTCTCACCTACCAATATAGATTCATAAACAGGCTGAGAGTTGCCAGCCGTATTTTTTACATAAACAGAATAATTATACAAATCAGCCTCATCTAACATATCAACGTAAGTCATTGATTCGCCAGGCTGGACATCGGCGAAAGTCGCTATGGTTTCAAAGTCGCGGCGCAAGAACACCGAGTCTATTGACGTCAACGCAGCACCTTGATTGTTGTATGTAGGATTATTCCACATAATGGTGACGCCCATATTATCGTCAGTTTCTGTTAATGTCAAGTCATTGATTTTCTCAGGACATTGATAATATGTATCATTATCTTTAGGATAGAAATCCACCAATGCTTCGTTCCATGTATTGAAATAATATTTTGTTGTATTGAGAGCACCTATAGCACAGTAGGCGTCATCGCGGCCGCCCCAGCCCCAGTTGAAATGGAAGAAGTTGTTTTCGTCGTAGCCGTCGCACACGTAAGCATGTCCGCCACGTCCTTCATCATCCTGACCTGAATAATACATCGGACGACCTTTATCCAATTCTTCTTTAAGAGCTTCCGCCCATTCTTCATTGTCATAATACCACATGTCGAGCAAGTCGGCATAATTATAACCGAAATAATGATTAGCGGCAAAAGGCACATCAGAAGAATAAGCGCCGCTGCCTTGTGGGCTGTACATCATTTCAACGGAAATGCCGCAGTGCCATTGCAAAAGAGCGATGTTATATATCTCATCCTCTGTACTTAATGAATCGAGATAATCAGGCATATTCTCAAAATGATAATATGTCTCACCGAAGTTGGCTGTCTGTTCTGGATAAGTATATATCACATCATAGCTCCAATTATAAGGCTCATAGCTATAACTTCCACTGCCTTGCGCCGGATGTCCCCAATAGTTCATCACCTGTGACATCGCCGTTGCGACGCAGCCAGCATAAACATGGCCACCGTGGCCTGCTGTATCTTCTGGACACAATGAGTTATAAGGATAATTTTGATTCCATGTCGATGTCATCAGATATGGAACAGATTTGTTTTTGGCTTCTGTGATACGACCTTTTGTTTCTACAAGTTTCCATTCTTTTATAATATCGGCTGTTGCTTCGATATTGTTTTTTCTCACATAGTTTATCTCTTCTTGATATTTTGAGACAGTAAATTCAAAACCATCGGCCATGTTATCTGCATCGAAAGAACCTTTTTCTGAATATGCCAAAACAGGCTTCACCTTCTCTTCTGCAGAGACTACCACAAAGCCTCCGCCATCAATATTAAAGACATAAAGAGACGGAATTCCATCGTATGATGAGAATGTATGAGAGTGCGCAGTATTGATAGCAGCTCTTTCCTTTCCCAAAGATGTGCTTTCTTTTACAAACAACTCTCCTATTTTCTTGGCTCTGTCTATACTGACATTCTGAGCATAGATGTTTGTAACTAAAAACATTACAAACATCAAAGTAAGTAGATTTTGTCTTTTCATATTGTAAGATTTTTCAGCCGTAAAGATATAAAAAAAGTCAACAAGTCAACAAGACTACATGACAACAAGTATTTTTTTGTTTATAAAAAAAAGATGTCACTTTATGGCGACATCTTTCTTGTTGACTTATGGTCTTGTAGTCTTTATGACTTTTATTATTCTCCTTTATAGAAAGGAAGTTTTACGATTGTTGCAGGGATGAGTTTTTCTCTCACTTTGATGAAGATTTCGTTACCGAATTTGCAGTGTGATTTTGCTACATAACCCATACCGATAGCTTTCTTTACAGATGGTCCCATTGTACCTGAAGTAACTTCACCGATTACATTACCTTCTGCGTCGCAGATTTCGTAGCCGTGACGAGCGATACCTTTGCCTGTGATTTCGAAAGCACGTAATTGACGTGTAACGCCTTCTGTTTTTTGTTTTTCGTTTAATTCGCGATCGACGAAGTCGTTGCCATCAACGAATTTTGTGATCCATGCTAAACCTGCTTCGATTGGAGATGTTGTGTCGCAGATGTCGTTGCCATATAAGCAGAATCCCATTTCAAGACGTAATGTGTCGCGTGAACCTAAACCAGCAGGTTTGATACCGAATTCAGCACCAGCTTCGAGAACTTTCTTGTAGATTTCGATAGCAGCGTCGTTTGGCATATAGATTTCGCAACCGCCTGAACCTGTGTAACCTGTTGTTGAGAAGATAACGTCTTTTACACCAGCAAATTCTAAGATTTTGAATGTGTAGTATTCCATATCTTCAACAGTTGTTGCTGTAAGTTTTTGCATAGCCTTGAGAGCCAAAGGACCTTGAACTGCGAGTTGTGACCATTGGTCGCTTTCGTTGATGAATTCAACGCCGAGTTCCATGCCCATTTCTAAAGCGATAGCTGACATCCAAGCCCAGTCCTTGTCGATGTTGGCAGCGTTAGGAACCATAAAGTATTCATCTTCAGCAACGCGATAGACTAACATATCGTCAACGATACCGCCTTTGCCGTTTGGCAAACATGTATATTGAACTTTACCGTCTGTCAAAGCAGCAACGTCGTTTGTTGTGCAACGTTGTACGAAAGCGAAAGCTTTAGGACCTTTAGCGCGGAATTCACCCATGTGTGAAACGTCGAAAACACCAACACCTTTACGAAC
>JAZQVL010000068.1:0-2770 GCA_045631805.1 Bacteroidales bacterium
TCGTTCTATTGGTCCTTACTCTCTTATTACACAACAACCATTGGGTGGTAAAGCACAATTTGGTGGTCAACGTTTCGGAGAGATGGAGGTTTGGGCACTTGAAGCATTCGGTGCATCAAGCATTCTTCAAGAAATTTTGACTGTTAAATCTGACGATGTTATGGGTCGTGCTCGTGCTTACGAAGCTATTGTTAAGGGCGAACCTATGCCTCAAGCAGGTATCCCTGAATCGCTCAACGTATTGTTGCACGAATTAGAAGGTCTTGCTCTTAGTGTTAAATTAGAGTAATACCACTCATTAGAGGAATTTAATATTAATTGCGCATTTATTTGCACTTATCATATAAAAGACTATGGCTTTTAGAAGAGATAATAAAGTAAAAACTAATTTCAGCAAAATCACTATAGGATTGGCTTCACCAGAAGAAATTCTTGAAGCATCTTATGGTGAGGTGTTGAAGCCAGAAACTATCAACTATCGTACATACAAACCAGAACGCGATGGTTTGTTCTGCGAGCGCATATTTGGTCCAACACGTGACTATGAATGCCATTGCGGTAAATACAAACGTATCCGTTACAAAGGTATTGTCTGCGATCGTTGTGGTGTGGAAGTTACTGAAAAGAAAGTTCGTCGCGAACGTTCAGGTCACATTCAACTTGTTGTACCTGTGGCACATATTTGGTATTTCCGTTCTACACCAAACAAAATTGGTTACCTTCTTGGTATGCCATCTAAGAAATTAGATGCAATCATTTATTACGAAAAATATATTATCCTCCAAGCAGGTATTCTCGAAGGCGTAGAGGGTGTTCAGGTAGGAGAGTTGATTGAAGAGAATCGTTATATGGAGTTGATGGATATGTTGTACGAGAAAGATCGTAATAACCATTTGCTCGAAGATACAGATCCAAATAAGTTTATTTGTAAAATGGGTGCTGAAGCTATTTACGATATGCTTCGTAACCTTGATTTGGATAAACTTTCATATGAATTGCGTGATAAAGCAAACACAGATACATCGCAACAACGTAAAGCAGAAGCATTGAAACGTTTGAATGTGATTGAATCTTTCCGTGCTGCTCGTCATCGCAATCGTCCAGAGTGGATGATTCTTAAAACGTTGCCTGTAATTCCACCAGAATTGCGTCCGTTGGTGCCACTTGATGGTGGTCGTTTTGCGACATCAGATATCAATGACTTGTATCGTCGTGTTATTATTCGTAATAACCGTCTCAAACGTCTCATCGAAATCAAAGCACCTGAAGTTATTCTTCGTAACGAAAAGCGTATGTTGCAAGAGGCAGTTGACTCTTTGATAGACAACTCACGCAAATCAAACGCAATGAAGACTGACTCAAATCGTCCTTTGAAATCTTTGACTGATAGTTTGAAAGGTAAACAAGGTCGTTTCCGTCAAAACCTTCTTGGTAAACGTGTCGACTATTCAGCTCGTTCGGTTATCGTTGTTGGTCCAGAATTGCAAATGCACGAGTGCGGTCTTCCAAAAGATATGGCAGCTGAGCTTTACAAACCATTTATCATTCGTAAACTCATCGAACGTGGTATTGTAAAAACAGTTAAATCTGCTAAAAAATTCATTGACCGCAAAGACCCTGTAGTTTGGGATATTCTTGAGCACGTAATGAAAGGTCACCCTGTGCTTCTCAACCGTGCTCCTACGCTTCACCGTCTTGGTATTCAAGCATTCCAACCTAAGATGATTGAAGGTAAAGCAATTCAACTTCACCCACTTTCATGTACAGCGTTCAACGCCGACTTCGACGGTGACCAGATGGCAGTTCACCTTCCACTTGGTAACGAGGCAGTTCTCGAAGCTCAAATGCTTATGCTTGCTTCGCACAACATCCTCAACCCAGCCAATGGTTCGCCAATTACGGTCCCTTCTCAAGATATGGTGCTTGGTCTTTACTATATCACTAAAGCTCGTGAGGGTGTGAAAGGTGAAGGTCTTAAATTCTATTCTCCAGAGGAGGTTGAAATTGCTTACAACGAAGGCGCTGTAGATATTCACGCTATTATCTCTGTTCGTACACATGATGTTGATGCAGAAGGTAATTTTGTCACTCGTTTGATTGAAAAAACAACTGTTGGTCGTGTTATTGTTAACAAATTTGTACCAAAAGAGTGTGGCTATCTCAACGAATTGCTTTCTAAAAAATCGCTTCGTAATGTTATCGGTCGCGTAATCGAAACTTGTGGTGTTGCGCGTACAGCTAAATTCCTCGATGATATCAAAAACCTTGGTTACCAAATGGCATTCCGTGGTGGTTTGTCTTTCAACTTGGCCGACGTTATCATCCCAGAAGAAAAAGCAGCTCTTGTAAACTCAGGTTACGAAGAGGTAGAAAATATTATGAACGATTATAACATGGGTTATATCACAAATAACGAACGTTATAATCAAATTATTGATACTTGGACTCGTGTTAATAGCGAGTTGACAAATGTCGTAATGAAACAACTCTCGGGCGACAACCAAGGTTTCAACTCTGTTTATATGATGTTGGATTCAGGTGCCCGTGGTTCGCGTGAGCAGATTCGTCAGTTGTCAGGTATGCGTGGTTTGATGGCTAAACCTCAAAAAGCGGGTGCTGAAGGCGGTCAAATTATCGAAAACCCTATCTTGGCGAACTTTAAAGAAGGTCTTAGCGTGTTGGAGTACTTTATTTCTACCCACGGTGCGCGTAAAGGTCTTGCCGATACGGCGTTGAAAACAGCCGATGCTGGTTACCTCACTCGTCGTCT
>JAZQVL010000069.1:0-9342 GCA_045631805.1 Bacteroidales bacterium
CTAACGCTTTGTTGTTGGCTTTTCACTTCGTTAGCCTTCTTGCGGAGTTCTTCTTCGCGTTGGTTAGCTTGTTGTTGTTGTTGTTGAACGCGTGATTCGAGTTTTTGGATTTCGCGTTTGCGTTCATTTGTTTCCTTCTCATATTCGGCTTTCATTTGTAAGAATTTCTCTTTAGCCTGAAGGATTTTGTCTTTTTTGATTACTTCTGCTTTTTCTTTAGCTTCTTCTAAAAGTTCATTGCTTTTTTTTGTGAGGGCGTTGCGCATCACTGTTGAAGATAATAACACGCCGATACCACCGCCTACTACGAGAGCAGCCACTCCTAATAGAATGTATGCTGCTGTGTGACTTAATGTTAGTAAAATCATTTTTTAAATTCGATTAGACTCGAAAACGGAAAGAGAAAAAAATCTGCCTGCCCCGGGATAGTAAACCCGAAAAGTCACGTTTATGGCTGCCACGATACGCAAACGTCCACTGGCGTTAAAGCACCTTTACAGGTTGAGGCCTGTTTTTATACCCATGAGCAAACCGGAATTATGGTAAATTAATTGTTAGGTTTACATCAAGCGACGGACAGACAGATATATCTTTCAAAGAACATCATTTAGAATCTATGTTTTCACTTAACAAAACACTGATTTCATCGAGTTTCTGTTCCAAATATTGATCTTTATATGCGGCATCCGATTCATATTTCACATTAAGAGTTGCAAGCTGCAAACACACCATCGACAATAAATCCTGATAGTCTCTATAATCGTATGCCTGCTTGTATGACTTAACTCTTTCATTAAGCATCTCGACTGCCTTCATCACTTTTTCTTCATCAGCTTTATTTATAGTCAGACGATAATTACGTTCCGCAATGATAACATTTATCTTTATTTCATTTCCGTTCATCTTCGTCCGATTTTATATATATTACTGCTCAGCATTCAACATTGCAACACACCTATCGATTTCCTTAACAAGTGCCTTTATTAACTGCCTACTTTCTCCTACCTCTTTATCGTTATCGAGTACGTTAACAATAACTAATTTATTTATTTTTTCCTTCAATTCTGAATTCTCCGTCATGAGGATTTCTATCTCCAACTGTAAATCCTCATTTCTTTGAACAAGCTTACTATTCTCTTCTTCTAACTGATTCTTTAGCGCAATAAGCTTTCTTATCTTTAACTCTATTTCCGAAAGTGTTACACTTAAATCTGCCATTTCAAATAGTATTCATCAGAATTTGCTACAAAGATAATGAAAAATAAACATCATAATAAGATTTTTTAGTGTTTTTTTTTAAGACGATAGACTATAGACAACCGATGACATTCTTCGCTCACATTATCAACATTTTATCATTTTTTAATTCTAAATTAAAGACGTGTCAACGTGTGTTTATTTTTTAAGGTAACGTTGATGCGTCTCTACATATCATTCCTAACTCCTAATTTTCTATAAACCACCGCTGTACGGCTTACGTTATACACTTTCATAAACACTTGATTTCCCCTTCGTTCAGATGGGAATATTGTAGATTTATCAACATTTCCAAATCCTCCGAAACTCTCATCGTCGGTACTGAAAACTATTTCATAGTCGCCTGTGTCTTTAACATTTATTTCGTATTCGCTGATGGATTTCGTTCCCCAATTAAATACGAACACCAAATTATTTCTCTCAAAAACTATTGTTTTATTCTCTTCATCAGCATCCATAAGCCATGCAGGCTCTGAATTCATTATATCATTTTCCTTAACGAATTTTATCATTTCCCTGTCAAAATCGCTCATGAAACGAAACTTCAGATTTTCATCATCGACCAACGACCACTGACGACGAGCGTGTTTGTAGCTCCACTCATTTTCCTTACGAGGGAAATCGATCCATTCGGGATGGCCGAACTCATTTCCCATGAAATTAAGCCAAGCGTTACCGCCGAGACAGATGGTGAAAAGTCGGATCATTTTATGTAGAGCTATGCCTCTGTCAACAATAATATTAGGGGTGAATTTCGACATCGAGCTATACATTTCCTTATCCATCAGACGAAAGGCCAAGGTCTTGTCTCCCACCAACGCCTGGTCGTGCGACTCAGCGTATGCAATAGTCTTAACATCATAAAGTCTGTTTGTCATGGTGAAGAAGAACTCATGCATATTCCAATCTTCTTCATTCATATCTTTCAGCACTTTAATCCAGAAATCGGGAAGTCCCATACCGAGACGATAGTCAAAACCCATTCCTCCATCCTCTATGCGAGCGCAAATTCCAGGCATGCCGCTAACATCTTCTGCAATAGTGACATAATTCTTATTAAGCTGGTGTATCAATGTATTGGCGAGTTGAAGATATGTCACGGCATCGTCATTGACATTATCTCCGAAATAATCGGACTGCGTTTCAAAATGCGCGCCTATGCCATGATTTTTATACAACATAGAAGTCACGCCGTCGAAACGGAATCCATCGAAATGAAATTCCTCGAGCCAAAACCTGACATTAGAGAGCAAGAGACGCAAAGTCTCAATCTTTCCATAATCAAACAATTTAGAATCCCATTGAGGATGATGACCATCGTGACCGCCGACAAGATATTGAGTCTCCGTTCCATCAAAGAGATTCAAGCCTTCGTATATATTTTTCACCGTATGAGAATGCACCAAATCCATGATGACCATTATTCCCATCTGATGTGCTTTGTCTATCAATTCTTTAAGCTCATCTGGCGTACCGAATCGAGAGCTCGCTGCAAATAAATTAGACACATGATAGCCGAAAGAACCATAATAAGGATGCTCAGCAACTGCCATCAGCTGTATGGCGTTATAACCCAAATCTTTTATCCTCGGCAAGACATTATCTTTGAATTCTTTATATGTACCGACGCCTTCTTTTTCCTGCGCCATACCGACATGCGACTCATAAATGAATAATGGATATTGGATGTTGGATGTTGGATAATGAATATCTTTCTTTATTCGTTCTCCGTTTTCCATCATCCAGAACTGTCCAGCGAAATCTTTGTTATCTTCGTTTTGAACCGCTCTTTTGATATAAACAGGAATACGTTCCTGTTCGCCTATGCTCGACTGTACCAATACTTTAAGCAAACTTCCATGAGTAAGACGATTTTTATATTCTGAATCAGGGAGAAATATAGACCACACTCCATTCTCTTCTCTTTCAAGAGGATTAGCGTACCTGTCCCAGTTGTTGAAGTCGCCGAAGAGAGAGAGATAATGAGCGGCTGGAGCCCATTCTCTATACCACCAGCCTCGGCGCATATTGTCGTATGTGAAACCGAAAAACTCATGCGCCGAGGCGAAAGACTTCAAGCTTCCATATTGACTTTCAATATATTTCAATTTAGATTCATAACGTTGATGACGTGCTTCCACCTCATCGGCGACAGGTTCTAACCATGAATCGTTTTCAACAATCTTCATCATAATTTTAAAATTTTAATATCGGCAGGTTTGAGATTCAGTTCTATACCCTTAGTCCCTACATCACTAATATTATATTGTATCTCCTCCCCTGTCATGACATCTTTAGCTGTTAGCTGTTGGCCGTTGGCCGTTGGCTGTAATCCCATATATTCCAAGGCATCATCTGATATTTTCACTTCACAGTAACGACTTTCATCAAGATTGAAGTTAATGACAACCAACAATCTATCTTCATCATGATAGCGAAGGAAAGCATACACATACTGAGGGTCAAAGTTGGAATACCAAGGATTTACCCACATCAAATCATAGAACGCACCTTTATTAATAGCGCTGCTGTTCAATCGGAAATTAAGCAGCTTAGAATAAAAATCGAAGAGGCGTTTTTGTTCATCGGTGAGCTGGCTTCCGTCGAAATTGCCGTCCGACATCCAGTTCTGATGATTAGGCATCACGGCATAATCAAAAATTGATGTTCTGCCATCGTCGCCGCTGAAGCCAGGAGCGCCTTTAGCGTCCTCGCCGCTTTCTTGTCCGTTATAAATCATAAAAGGTCCACGGTTCATAAGAGCCGCCATCGCAACAGCAGGGAGCGCCTTGAACGCATCACCGACAAAATGCTCAGATGCGAGACGCACCTCGTCGTGATTCTCCATGAAACGCAACATCACATCGCCAAGACCCTGAAGACTATTCCAAACATTTGTGATAGTGTCGGCACGCTGTCCGTAACGATAAATATTCTCTAATGTATTGTAAAGCCCGACCTTATCATAAAGATAATCGAAACCGGCATAGATAAATTCCTTATAAAGATGAGGCTGATAAATCTCCGCAATCATGATAGGCTCATAATTCTCGCGAAGCATATCTATCGACCAACGCCAAAACTCAACAGGCACCATCTCCGCCATATCAACGCGAAAACCATCAACACCTTTTTCACACCAATATTGCATGATATTCAGCATCTTATACCAAGTGTTAGGTATAGGCTCAAAACAACGACTGCCATTTTGATAATCAACACCATAATTCAATTTAACAGTGTCGTACCAATCATTGACAGATGGCGTTGGAGAAAAAACATCGTTTCCTGATGCTTTGGCAGGAAATTCATGGAATTGAGGAATTGAGGAATTGAGGGAATGAGAATTTGGAACGATAAATTCTTGGTTTGGACAGTAATAGAAATTATTGTCTTTTGCAAAAGCTACATTTTTGTTATCATTGACACCGAAGTCGTCGATATACATCGGCTTGCACAAAGACTTATATTCACGAGCAAGATGATTTGGAATAAAATCAATTAACACTTTCATGCCTTTTTCGTGAATACGAGCCACCGTCTCTTCAAATTCCGTCATTCTGTTTTGAGGATTGACAGCCAGATCCGGGTCAATATCGTAATAATCCATAATAGAATATGGCGACCCTGCCTTACCTTTAGTAACCAACGGATTAGTTGACTTTATCCCCAATTCCGGATAAGAAGTCATACTCGAATGACGAATAACGCCAGTAAGCCATATATGTGTGATTCCTAATGTTTTAAGAGCATCTAACGCTTTATTGTTAATATCAGCGAAAGTGCCGCATTTATTTTGTGATTTGTCGCCATCAAAAACGACTTCCCTATTTTTATTTCCAAATGTTCTTACAAAAAGTTGATATATGTTCATATTAATAGTCTTAATGTCGCAAAGTCTCAAAGACACAGAGGCTCTCAACTATAGCGCAAAGATAATGATTTGTTTATTTTTTTCAAAATATAAAATTCTTAAAAATAATTTAGAAACTTTTAAGACATTCTATTGTTTTAACAAAAACGAAATTTATGAAATCTGCATTTATCAAAGAAGACGAAGGTTATGGATATAACACCTCCATGTTAGACAATTATGATGGCTTCATCATCATAAAACCAGGATTTTTAAAACACACTGACGAGATAGTCAGAGAATTGCAACGTCGCGACTTTGCCATCGTAGAAGCTATGGAAAAGATTTTGACGAGGGAGGAAGCCGAAACAATATACAGTTGTCACAAAGACAAGCCTTTTTTCGAGGAGCTGATAGAATACATGACAAGCGGACCATGCATAGGATTTGCATTGTTATCGCCCTTTGCCGACAGAGTCAGCGCCATTGAAGCTCTCACAAATTTAAAGATTAAATACAGGAGACGCTACGGAATTGATTTCACACGCAATGTAATGCACAGTTCCGACTGTTATCAAAGCGTACTTTACGAGACTGCCGTTTTCTTCGATCAAGCGAAATTTAAGATGAAACATAAAGAACATGATTTATAACATATCTTTTTTTGATGCGCAAAATTCATCGATGCCAACGATTTTTTTTATATTTGCGCATCAAATTTATATGCTATGAGAAAATCATTACTTTTTGTATTATTCATTTTATTTACGGCTTATAATTCATTAGCTCAAAATGCCGGCACTATTTTTAAAGAAACATTTGATTCAGAGAATCTTCCTACTGGTTGGTCTATCGTTGACGACGGCGCATCCAACTGGATGATTGCGAGAAGCGACATCGCCGGCGGCATTCCTAACGAGCTTCAGTTCGGCTGGACACCTCCATACGAAGGAACCACTAAAGTCATATATTCTTCGGTCAATTTCTCAGGCATCACTTCAGCCACATTGTCGTTAAAACATAATGTTGATGTCTTTGAAAACTCTACAGAACCTGGCGGCACCATAGGAATAGCTACCTCAAGCGACAACGGCAGCACATGGAACACAGCATGGAGCAAACATTACGACACTGACGGCACTTATGAAGTATTCGAAATGTTCAACAGTCCAGATTTAGGCAAAGACAATGTCAAGCTATGCATTTTCTTCGAAGGCAACTCATACAACATCAACTTCTGGTTCTTCGACGACCTTTATATCAACAGCCAAAATAAGATTGACATCAGCATAACCAATATCAACAATCATGATTATATGCTTTTAGGCGAAAACGAAATAAGCTTCAGCATACAAAATATGGGCGAAACTAACATCGAATCTTTTGAAGCTTCATATACCATAAACAACGAAACTGTCACTGAGTCATTTACAACAGATTTAGGCCCTATGGAAAATGAGAGTTTTACTTTCGAGACAAGCCAATACTTAGAATTAGGCAATTATGAACTTGACATAGAGATAATTTCCGTAAACGGAAGCGCAGACGAAAACACAGCTAACAACACATTAAGCAAAAAAATAGTCGTAGCATCTGGTCTCACTCAAAAAATTCCTTTGATTGAACATTTCTCCAGTTCTACATGCGGTCCTTGCGTTGAAGTCAACGGCATAATGCATGAACTCACAGAAGCTAATCCTGGAAAATATACATACGTCAAATACGCAATGGATTGGCCTGCCATGGGCGACCCATATTATAACGGCGACGGCGCAATAAAAAAAGCTTTCTACAGCGTCTCTGCCGTTCCTTCAATATTTATCGATGGAGCGACAAGCGCCAACGGAATCATAACACAAGACGACATCGACAATAAAACCAACGAGCCAACTATAGCAAACATCAGAGGCTCCTTCTCAATTGAAGGTAACACTATCAACGTCATAGCTGACTTCATGTCGTACATCGATTTGAAAGACGTGAGTGCTTTTATTTCTATAAACGAAAAAACAACGACAAAAAATGTAGGCAGCAACGGCGAGACCGAATTTCATCACATCATGATGAAGATGTTAGACAATGCCGACGGCAACGAACTCAATATCAACGCATACGATTACCAACGTTTTGAATTTTCTTACGATATGTCGCTTACAGACGTGGAAGACATCAACGACCTCGAAGTAGCTCTCTGGATTCAAGATAAAGAAAGTAAGGAAGTTGTCAACAGTCGCTTCGCATACGAATATTGCGAACACGTCTTTCCTGCTCAAAATCTTAAATTAGACACAGGCGACAATAAGCTCATCGTTTCATGGGAAGCGCCTCAAGAAGGAGAACCATCGGCTTACGATATTTATGTCAACAACGTATTGACAGCTGAAAACATAAACGGCTTATCACACAGCATCGCCATCACGGAATCTGGAATGAAAACTGTTGAAGTTGTTGCAAAATATGATGACAAGGAATCTGTTGGCCTCTTCGATATAATCGAATTTACCGTTGACATTAAAGAAAACTATTTGGAAAACATCAGCATATATCCTAATCCAGCAAAAGACTTTGTGAAAGTGACAAATGGCAAAAGTCAAATGGCAAAAGTTAAAGTTTACAACTGCATAGGAATGATGGTTGAAGAAATTGAAGTCAACACTAATGAGATAGAAATCAACACTTCAGACTATAAACCAGGAGTTTATTTCATCAATATCGAGACTGAAAACAGCAAGACCGTTGAAAAGATTTTGAAGTTATAACGAGGAGGGGAATTGGAGAACTGAGGAACTAAACTTCATTACTCCATTACTATCAAAAAACTGACACCTATCTAATAGCTATTTCAAACATAAAAAAACCGGCTTACGCCGGTTTTTATTATCTTACTAAACGACCGCACGGCTCTTAAATGCCGTGCGGAAATAAATTAAATGAATCAAATAAATTGAATACGCTTCACTTTTATTCTAAGACTGGGCGCACACTCTGACCGTCGTCACGGCCGTAGTAGTACATGCCATGATCGTCGCTATTGAAGTAGAGGTAGTACGCGTCGTCGCTATTGCCTTCGTAAGGCGTAGAACTCCAATAGTAACCGCGGCTTCCAGCGTGGTATAGCGAAACCCAGTTGCGATAACCAGCAGCAGGAAGGAAGATGTAATTGCTGTTAACCTTTGATGTAACTTTATAGCCGTTAACGCCGTTCTGGGTAGTCCATATCCAGGTGCAGTTGTCTTTTAATTCTTTCAACTCATCGTATGTCGGCATACGCCAGTCGCCGCCCCAGTTCGCTGCAGCTGCGTCGTGCTGCGCTGTAAGATTGCCTTCTCCATCTATATAACCCTGAGATTGCAATTGTGAATAACTAAGTCCATAGGTTGCGCTGTTTGAAGTTGAGTAATCACTTTTTGTCGTTGTCTCTCCCCAAGCATAATAATTGCCGTATGCTTCCGGTGTTTCTGCTCCAACGTTGCAGGTCGCCCATTTTACGCTCAATCCTAAATCAACATATTCATGGCCATTATGATTCGAATTTGTAGTAAAACTCCTTTGTTCTCCATAACTCGTTCCTTTGCTGTTGGTAGCATACGCTCTAACATAATAAGTTGTATTTCCTGCCAATCCTGTAATATTGGATGTATAAGAACCTGAACCTGAGCCACTATTTGTCTTATTATCATTTATAGTAGGATTTTGTGAAGTGCTCCAGCAAACACCTTTTGCAGTAACAGTAGAACCTCCATCTGAATTTACACTACCACCACAAACTGCAGAAGTTTCCGTAATATTAGAAACCGATTTTGTTGTTACTGTTGGAAGTTCTATTTGGGTATTATCATCATTGTTGTCATCATCATTATTGTCATCATTATTGTTGTCATCATCATCTCCTATCCTTTTTGCTTTAAGCGTCAGCTGCTTGCCTCCATTATTGGTTATGATTGAAAGCGTCGTCGCATTATCGCCAACCGACAGTTTCGTTCTGTCAATTGTAACAATAATAGTTTTTGTTGCACCTGGACTCATCGTACCACTCTCCGAACTCAGTTTTGTAACCCACGAAGCCGTTTTATACAACTCGTATTCCAATATCAACGTACTGTTGTTGAATATATTAAACAAACGAACATTATCATCTTGCATGCTGCCGAAATCCAAAACTCCTATTTCATTGCCATTAGAATCGAGGATTTTCAACTTACCTGGAACTTTCTCTATCTGAACGTCGCGAC
>JAZQVL010000070.1:0-9409 GCA_045631805.1 Bacteroidales bacterium
GACCTGTCGTGGGTGTGAGTGCATCATGTATTGGTTATATAAAAACACGTTATCAGGAGTTGTTTTATAACACCGCTTCTCATCTCGAATTCAAACGTCTTGTCGCCAATATTTATGAACTTACAGACTTCCTTGTTAATAAAATTAACTTTTTGGATTTCGGCGCAGAGTTTAATCATAAGGTCGTTTATCAAGATACATGCTGTTCTTTGCGTGAACTTGGACTTAAAGACGAAGGTCGTAAACTGCTCTCTCATGTGAAAGGTCTCGAACTTCTTGAGATGAAACATCCGGAAATATGCTGCGGTTTCGGTTCTGGGTTCTTCTCCATTCAGCATGAGGCTATTTCTGTGGCGATGGCGGAAAGAAAGATTAAAGACGCTATGGAAACCGGCGCTGAATATATTGTCACCAACGATATCTCATGTCTCATGCAACTCGACAGCTGTATCAAAAAACAGAAATTCGATATACAAGTGCTGCATATAGCTGATGTTTTGGCGCAGGGAATTTAGATTAGGAGTTTTCCTTCACTAAAGCTGTGCGGTAGGCGATAAGTAACTTGTGCAGTTCTTCGATGTCTCGTGTCAGTTCGATGCCTTTGTCGGTATCTTTTACAAGCAAGCGTTCGGTGTTATGCTCCGAAAGCACAGTGTTGGAGATGATGTCAAGTCCTTCTTCGATGGCTTTCTGTGTAGATTCAAATGGCTCGTGCTGTACGAGTTGCATGCCAAAAGAGTTGTAAACTAATGTGTAACCTGCAATGCCTGTCTCTGGCTGATATGCTTTTGAGAATCCTCCATCAATGACAAGCAGCTTGCCATTGGCGCGAACTGGATTTTCCCCTTTCTTTATTTTTACAGGTACGTGACCATTGATAATGTGACAGCTTTCACTTTCAATGCCAAATTCTCTAAGAATTTTTATACAAATATCCTCGTCGTTTTGCAATTGATAATAGTAGCCTTTATGCTCTTTGTGTGTTTCTTTGTTTGAAATCAAATAGCGTTCGAATGTGGCCATTTTTGCTTTGTCGAATGATGGAGAGTCAGCGCCACACCATAGATACCACATATAATCAATAGCGTATTGCTTTTCTTCAGAAATGTCGGTTGATTTTCTGCATGCCAATTGAACTAAAGAGTCTAAGCGGTCAAGGAGTCTTTTTCCTGAATAATATTCATCCATTATCTTGACATCTTTGAAAGAGCCATCTTCGTTTAGTGGGATAGAGGCATGGTACATGAGATTGTTGTTTCTTGCTAAATAGAATGAGCCTTTTTGAAGTAAGAAATACACATGTTTCTTGAGTTTCTCGCTATTGACGAATGATGTGTGAAAATGATCGACTATAGCTTGTTCGTCATCGGTCAATGTATATGGAGCTGACGGATTTATTGTAGGGAACGATTTGTCAAGAAGCTCATATTCATTACCATCGATATTTATGACTCCGCGTTCGAAGTCAATCAGATGTAATAGTTTTCTGTCATCCATTTTATATTCTGGATTGCGGTCTATCAATGCTGCTTCGCATTTCCATTGTATTATGGATATTGCTTTATGCATCTGTGCGATGAGATATTGTTTCTTTTGAGAATAATGGTTAGAAGCAAATTTCATCTTAGGCGCATATACTTCTAACGGGACATCCTGATATACTTCCATTGCAAAGGTAGCGAGTGGAAGCATGTTGATGCCGTAGCCTTCTTCGAGTGTCTCAAGGGTGGCATATCTAAGCGATTGGCGTACTACCGTCGCGATGCTGGCGTCGTTGCCTGCAAATGCTCCCATCCACAAAAGGTCGTGGTTGCCCCATTGGACATCGACGTTGTGATATGTACATAGGGTGTCGAGAATTATGTGCGCACCCTGGCCTCTGTCGTAAATGTCACCGACAATATGCAGACTATCAATGGCAAGTTGCTGGATGAGGTTGCACATGGCAATGATAAACTCGTCGGCACGTTTTGTGGAAATTATGGTCGAAATAATCTGGTTGAAATAACCGCGTTTGTTGATTTCATGTGTGTCGTGAAGCAACTCTTCTATAATGTAGGCAAACTCTTTGGGTAATGCCTTGCGTACCTTGGAACGTGTGTATTTGGACGATACGTTTTGGCAGACTTTGACTAACTGGTTTAATGTCACCATGTACCATTCGTTGATGTTGGTCTCTTCTTTTTTTATTCGATGGAGTTTTTCTTTAGGGTAGTAAATCAAAGTACAAAGATTTCTTTTCTCTGCTTCGCGAAGAGATTGTCCAAATACGTCGTTGACTTTGCGTTTGATTGATCCAGAAGCGTTTTTTAATACGTGCTGGAATGCCTCATATTCGCCGTGGATGTCCGACAGGAAATGTTCTGTGCCTTTGGGAAGGTTGAGTATAGCCTCAAGGTTGATAATTTCTGTACTTGCTGATGCAATAGATGGAAAAGACTTGGCAAGTAAACGTAAGTGTTTTAAATCAGTTTCTGATAAATTGTAGTTTTCCATTGTTTTTTGTGCAGACATAGTATTGAAAGTTTAGTTACCTATTATTAATGACTGCAAATGTAGTTAACTTATTGTGAGTTTCAAATATTTTTTTACAAAAAAAAGAGCCGTTAGGCTCTTTCTTTTTTGATTATGCATTATGAATTATTTAAGTCCGTGTTTCTTCAAGAATGGCTCGTTGCTTGGTTCTTGACCGCGGAACTTTTTGTATTGTACCATGCCTTCGTCGTTGCCGCATTCTTGCAAACAGTGTTGTCTGAACTTAGCGGCCAACTCTGGGTTGAATACGTCGCCTGATTCCTTGAAGTAGTTGAATGCGTCTGAATCCAATACTGCTGCCCAGTAATATACATAGTAACCAGCTGAGTAACCGCCAGCGAAGATGTGTGAGTAATATGTACTTCTGTAGCGTGGATAAATTTCGTTGATCAAACCGATTTCGTCCATCTTAGCTTTTTCAAATGCTGCTACGTCGAAGCTGTCGTTCATTTCAGTCAACTTATGATATTCCATGTCTAAGATTGCTGCTGCCAAGAATTCTGTTGTTACGAAACCTTGGTTGAACAATCCGCTGTTTTCCAATTTGTTGATGATTGATTCAGGAATGACTTCACCGGTTTGCCAATGTTTAGCGTACATTCTCAATACTTCAGGATCGCCTGCCCAGTTTTCCATAATTTGTGAAGGAAGTTCAACATAGTCGCGAGGAACGTTACCGCATGTTCTGCTGTATTTGCCGTCTGAGAACAAAGCGTGCAAGCCGTGACCGAACTCATGCCATAATGTTTCTGTCTCGTCCCAGCTGAGGAGGGCAGGAGCGTTGCCTGTTGGAGGAGTGAAGTTTAATACTAAAGAAACGAGAGGAGAAATCTTGTTGCCTTCAATGTCGTAGCCTGCTTCACGGAAGCTGGTGCACCAAGCACCGCCGCTCTTGCTGTCGCGTGGGAAATAGTCTAAGTATAAAATACCGATGTATGAACCGTCTTGTTCTTTTACTTCCCATGTCTCAACGCCGTCGAAATAAATTGGAAGGTCGTTGCGTTGTTCGAAGGTGATGCCGTATAATTTGTTGGCAACCATGAACATGCCGTCGCGTACGTTGTCTAATGAGAGATAAGGTTTCAATTCGTTTTCGTCGAAGTCGTATTTTGCTTTACGTAATTTCTCTGCGTAATACCACCAGTCCCATGATTCCATGTCGAAACCAGCAATCTTTTCCATCTCTTTGAGTTCTTTCTTGGCAACTTTCAAAGCTGGGTTGAATAAGTCAGCGAGGAATGTGTCAACAGTAGGAACTGTCTTTGCCATATTGTTTTCCAATATGTATGAAGCAAAGTCCTTGTATCCGAGAAGTTGTGCTTTTTCTATACGTAATTTTGTCATCTCAGCGATTAAAGCTTTGTTGTCGTTAGCGTTGTCGTTGTTGCCACGCATAACATAACCCATATAAATCTTTTCGCGGAGATCGCGGTTGTCAGCATATTGGAGGAATGGGATGAGACTTGGCTTTGATAATGTGAAGACCCATTTGCCTTCCATGCCGTCTTTGGCAGCTTGTTCAGCAGCAGCGTCGATGCTTGATTGTGGGAGACCGCTTAAATCTTTTTCGTTGTCAACTACGAGTTTGAAGTTGGCGTTTTCTGCGAGGAGGTTGTTGCCGAATTGAAGGCTTAACAATGACAATCTTTCGTTGATGCCTTTCAATGTTTCTTTGTCAGCTTCGTTTAAGCCAGCGCCGCTGCGGATGAAATCGGCGTAATATTTCTCAACGACGCGTATTTGTTGGTCGTCTAAGTTCATGTTGTGACGGTTGTCGTAAACATATTTTACCTTTTCAAAGAGAAGAGGATTCATGGAGATTTCGTCGCCGTGAGCCGACATCTTAGGCATGACTTCAGCTGCGATGTTTTGCATTTCGTCGTTCGACATGCATTCCATAAGGTTGAAGAATACTCCGCCTACTTTGTCTAATAACTCGCCCGATTTATCGTAAGCCAAGATTGTGTTTTGGAAATCAGGAGTGGCTCTGTTCTTTACGATGACGTCTATCTCAGCCTTTTGTTGTTTCATGCCTTCTTCAAAAGCTGGCAAGTAATGTTCTGTTTTAATCTTGTCGAAAGCTGGCACTTCGTATGGAGTTCCGTAATCTGACAAGAAAGGATTTTCTGTCGCGACTGGCTTATCGTTGCTTGTGCATGAAGCCAATGTCATGATGCTTAAAGCAATCACACTTAAAAATTTTCTGTTCATATTAAATTAATGTGTTAAGTTTTCAAATGATGTGCAAAGTTAAGAAAAAAATATCAAAAAATATTAAATGTTAAAATATTTTAACTCAATGGTATTTAATTAGTTACTATCTTTGCAAAACCTAAAATCAAGATTGTAAAAAATGTTTCCGAACAACATGTTTTTCTTTATAATCTTTTTTTGAAAAAATAATAATAATAGTTGTAATAAATTTATTACTTTTGTATTGTGAGAACCATTTATCGAACTTGTGAATTTGATGCTTTTTATGAATCTTTGACAATAAATATTCAGAACAAAATTAAATATGCTTTGAATATTATTTCGGAGGTGAAAGTTGTTAATGTGAAATTAGTTAAGAAACTTGTTAATACTGAGTTTTATGAGTTGAGAATATCGATGGACAATGAATATAGGGTTATTTATTTAGTATAGATAATGATAATTTTTATGAATGTGAGCATATTATTCTCTTGAATGGTTTTGTGAAGAAATCGACTAAAGATTATAAGAAAGAAATAGTTAAAGCGGAAAAAATATTAAAAACGTTGAGTTATGAAAACAAAAATTGATTTTGATAAAGTGAGTCAGCTTCCTACTGTGGAAGATTTGTTTGAAAAGGAATATGGCGTTAAAGGATGTGCTAAGAGAGAGGATTTTGATGCTAAGTCCCGAGCATGGTATTATGCTGAGATTCTTAAAAATGCAAGAAAAACAGCTGGGCTTACTCAACGGCAATTGGCTGATATGATAGGAAAAAAACGGGAGTATATAGCGTTATTAGAAAAAGGTGAAACGGATATGCAACTTTCAACATTTATTATGATATCCGAAGCTGTCGGATTGAAAATTATTTTAAGCTATTGAAAAAAATACGTCGTAGTTTTCTCTTGTTTAAAACTAAAATAATTTCATCCTTTAATTCTGATTGTTTTGTTGAAAAATATTGCTTTCCCTCTTGATAAATAAAAATTATGTGCTATCTTTGCAATATCAAAATGATATTAAAATAAATGTTTAAAAATCTTAAAAAATAACAATTATGGAAACAAAGGAAAAAGAATTTAAAGGTTTAGTGCTCAACGGATTTGTTGCATTGATTTTGTTCTTGGCATTGACAGGAATAAGCGTTTATGCTTTAGTGCAATTTGCTCAAGATAGCAACACTGCTGGCGTTGTTGTTAGTATTGCAGCAGCTGCTCTTTTCCTCGTGTGTCTTTTCGGACTGAGAATGCAGGAACCTAATGAGGCAATGGTGATGCTTTTCTTCGGTAAATATCAGGGAACTTTTAAGAGAACTGGTTTTTATTGGGTTAACTTTCTCCTTACTTCAAAAAGAGTTTCTCTCCGTGCTCGTAACCTTAATGCTGATACAATCAAGGTGAACGACAAGACTGGCAATCCGATTATGATTGGTCAGATTTTGGTCTGGAAACTTAAAGATACATATAAGGCTATGTTTGAAATAGATTCTCAGACAATGGCAAATGCTAGTGTTGGTACACAAGTTTCTGTAAGTGTTTCTGGAAGAATGAAGGCGTTTGAAAGTTTCGTACGCGTACAAAGTGACGCTGCTTTGAGAGAAGTGGCTGGCATGTTCGCTTACGACGATAATGACGATACCAAATCACATGAGCTTACATTACGTTCTGGCGGAGCTGAAATAAATGATATTTTGTTGAAGAAACTGAACGACCGTCTCGAGATGTCGGGATTGGAAGTCGTTGAGGCAAGAATAAACTATTTGGCTTATTCTCCTGAAATCGCTGCTGTTATGTTGCGTCGTCAACAGGCTGCCGCTATCATCTCAGCTCGTGAGAAAATCGTGGAAGGCGCTGTCACAATGGTGAAGATGGCTCTCGAAAAACTCAGCGAAGAGGAAATCGTAGAACTTGATAACGAAAAGAAAGCTGCTATGGTAAGCAACCTCCTCGTAGTGCTCTGCGCCGACGAATCAGCACAGCCTGTAGTTAACACAGGAACGCTTTATCAATAATTGAAAATTGAAAACGGAAAATTTGGTTTAAGGTTTAATGCTTAAGGTTTAAGGTTGAATCCAATAAACTTTTAAACTTAAGATTATCAACTTCAAAACTACTTTAAACTTTAAACTTTAAACCTTAAACTTTAAACTAAAATAATATGACAATTAGTATAATCACAGTAATAGCAATAATAGCGGTGACTTTTTCCCTGACTTTGAAGAAGGCAATTGTCATCGTTTATGAAGATGGAATCAAGATAAAGGACGCTTTGTTTCCTTTGACGATTTCTAATGATACGATAATCTCTATCTCATTGTTGGACAGAATGCCGAGGATTGTGGCACGCAATAATGGCGCAAGTCTCGGCTATGTTGTTAAAGGTCGTTGCAGAATAAAGAGAGATGAATTTGAAGGTTCTGAAAAAGCGATCGTATATCAGAGAAAAAGAAATGGAAAAACAATTGAAATAAAGACTGTAAATGGTTCGGTCTTTATTAATAAAGGTGATGATTTCTATACAGAAGAACTTTATAACGAGATGAAATCAACCATTAAGATTCTTAAAGATAATGAGTTGAATTATGTCGCTAAACGTCCGCGAAATCATAGAAATACAATTGCGGTCACTTTGCTTGTGATTGCGCTCGCTTGTATTCCTGTTTTCATGGTTGATTATGGAAATACAGTAACTGTTAATGATGATGTCATTGAAATCAAAGGCGATTATGCGATGAATATCTCTATTTCTGATATTGATACGGTTTTACTCGTTGAGCAGCTTCCTTCTATCAAGCTAAGAACCAACGGCATCTCCACAAGGAAAGTCAATATCGGAAAATACATGATGAGCGACGGTAACAAATGCCGACTCTATGTTAATAATGAAGTTCCTCTGTTTGTTGAAATAAAATGTCAACAGACATTGATTTTTATAAATAGAAAAACTGTTGAAGAGACTAAAACCTTGTACGAGGAGATTTATGATTTGAAATTTAAAAAATGAGCGGTCAGCGGTCAGTCTTCAGCGGTTTCAAACTGAGGACTGAAAACTGATGGCTGAAAGCTATAAAACTATGAAAAAAGCAATCAATTATTCAATAATACTTTGCGTGATAAGCTGGATTTTTGCAGCTGTCATGATTTTCGGTTTGGGCGTTAAAAGTGTTACCGACAATCCGATGAAATATACGATATGCGCAACTATGTATATGTTGTTGCCTATGATAGTGGCGATTGTCATGCAGAAGGTTGATAAAGACAGATTGTCTTCTACAGGATTGTTGCGTTTTAGGATAAGCTGGTCGTGGCTTGTGGCATGGGTACTTCCTGTTATCATGGTATTGTTGACAATTTTTGTTAACACTCTTTTGCCAGGCTGTGAGTATAACACAGATATGTCGTCAATGATTCCTGTCGATTCTATTCCGGAAGAACAGAAAGAAATGTTGTCATTATTTATGAATCCTACTGTTATGATTGTCATTACAATCGTAAGTGGTTTGTTCGCTGGTGTTACTATCAATGCGCTTTTTGCTTTTGGTGAAGAATACGGCTGGCGTAACTATCTCGTCTCAGCCTTGAAGGAAAAGAAATTCATCTGTGCATCTGTCTTCATCGGAATCGTATGGGGATTGTGGCATTTCCCTTTGATTTTGTTAGGACATAATTATCCTCAACATTCTGTCGTCGGAGTATTTATGATGGTTGTATTCTGTGTGTTGGCTTCGTTTGTCGAGACTTATTTCGTGTTAAAGACAAAGTCGGTTTTTCCAGCGGCAATATTTCATGGAACGATAAACGCAGTTGCGGGATTGAATGTCATTTTGGTTAAAGGCGGAAATGATTTGTTGAACGGTATGACTGGTTTGTCAGGCTTCTTCGTGATGGCGGTTGTCGTTATTATGATTTATTTGTTCGACAGATATGTTTCGAAAGACAATATCTTTTCTAAAACGATAGGGGAGGCTTTGGAAGATGTCGAAAGATAAGGAAAACGTAACTAAGAACTTTGCCCTGCGTCTCGATGCCAAGACGATGGAGGCCGTCGAGAAATGGGCTGCCGACGAATTCCGTTCTGTCAACGGACAGATACAATGGATTATAAACGAGGCGTTGAAGAAGAACAAAAGACTTTAGAAATTGAAAGTTGAAAACTGAAAATGGAAAATTAATTTTCAACTTTCAATTTTCAATTTTAAAACAGCACCATCGTGTGATTCTCGCCGTCGAAGTAGAATGCCATGACGTGTACTTTCCCGTTTATTCTACACAAGCTGCTAATCTCTAACTGATAGGAATTGTAAACGCTTGGAATAAGCAATGTTTTCTTCAGCTTGCCTTTCTTGTCATATACTTTCTTGAAATAGCATCCGTCTTCCAAAGATAATGTATAAAGATTCTTTGAATCTATTTCCACATCCAAGACATAATTCTTGAAGTCGTCTTGGAACTGTAGAAAATATTCTTCTGTTCCTATCAATGTGCTGTCGATTTCGAAGTCGCTTAACGAAACGTCGAAGACTTTGGTTTTATAGAGAGGTTCTTTCAGATTCTCATAGTCATAAACCAAGACCTCTCCTGAGTTGCCGTCAGATACAGCAATCTTATTTCCGAATGTTGATATTCTCGGATATACGTATGTCCAACCTACATTCAAATCCATATTGATTTGTCCGAGC
>JAZQVL010000071.1:0-3275 GCA_045631805.1 Bacteroidales bacterium
GGCATTTCAACCGCTCTTTATTTTTTTGTGGGTAATACAATAATGAATTATTCTTTTGTTGTTTCTTTCTCCTATGATTATTTTGACATCTCCTAAATCTGTCAATGTGGCTTTAAGTTCATATATTTTTGTAAAATACATCTTTTTCTTTTGTTTGGTGTTTGGAATATCAGTCTTGACAAAAGAAGATTTTTCTAAAGCTTCAACAATTCTTAATGCGGCAAGTGTGGATTCGTAAGAACGAGCTGCTCTTGTTGCGGTTTCATCAATAGAGTTATAAATAATTTCAACATTTTTGCCGTTAAAAGCACCGCAAGGAATACTTGTTCCAATAAGAGGTGATAAAGATTCAAAAATAATAGTTCTACGAGCATAAACATCCTCTCGACAGCAGCCAATCGGAATTTGTAAATCGTCCATAATAATTTTAGTTTAAAGTTCTCGCCGCAAATCTAACATAACATTTCCAAATAAAAAAGTTAAAAAATGTTAAAAATTTTTTTTGGTAGAGACGCGTCAATGTATCCTGCAAAAAAATAAAAAAACATAGACACGTCTCATGGAGATTGAGAATGTCATTTTATTTTTGAGACGTGTCAATGCGTTTTATGGCATGTCGCATTGACGCATATCATGGAGTTGAATTTTTAGGTGCATATATAAAACCTTTCAGGACATATATTTCATCTTCAACATTAAAAAGAATAAAGAAAAAACTTATTGACTGTAATGTTCAAGACAAGAAATATTTACAATCATCGATAAATTCATTTCTTGGAGTTTTTTCGCATTATGATAGTTATTGTCTGAGGAAGGTTCTGTTTGGGAATAATGAAAGATTGAAAAAGGAAGGAAATTTTGATGGTGATTGTTTGAGGTTTATACACTGAGACACCAAGGAAACTTCATCCCTCAAATCCCTCAAGTCCCTCAAATCCCTCAAGTCCCTCAGTCCCTCAATTATTCCTTTGCCTCAATAACATAGATGACTTCGTTGTCGCGTTTCATCATGTATTTCTCGCGTGCTATGCGTTCCATCAATGCCGAGTCGCGGTGAAGTCTGTCTAAAGTTTCTTGCTGCTCCTTAATCTCCTTTTCGTAATATTCTACCTGGCTCTTGGCTTTCTTCAGTTTCTTGAAGTTGTTTATCTGGTAAAACAGATTGTATTGATCAACGAAAATTATTACAACTGCAAATATCAATGTGGCAATGATGTATTTGTTGTTAAATTTCTTTAAGATTTCTTTGAAGTCCATGATTTGAATTTTTTGCAAAGATAGTTTTTTTAAGACTACAAGACCACAAGACTACAAGACCACAAGTAAATATTTTCATTTTATTCTTGATTTTATTAGATGTTAAGTGTTTGTAATACATCTTGTTACCCCCCCCGATTTTTGTAAAAAAATACTTGTTTTTTTAAATTAAAATTATAAACTTTGCAGATGTTATTTAATGTATGACTAAAGATTATCATTATGAAAACTAAATGTATTTTAACATCGTTAATAGTGCTGTTATTGATGATTGCATGTAATCCTAAAGAGCAACCTATAGTTACAACAAATTCTGTCAATGATGTAACATCTGAATCTGTAGTTGTAGAAGCTAATGTCGAATCAGATGGAGGTGCTGAAGTTGTTGACAGAGGTGTTTGTTGGAGTGTGACGCAAAATCCAACAATATCGGACGAACACAAGAATAATGGAGCCGGTCTCGGAATATATGTCACACAAATAGATAATCTTGAAAATGCTACCAAGTATTATGTCAAGGCGTACGCTACAAACAGCGAAGGCACTTCATACGGTGAAGAAATATCTTTCGAGACATTGGAAGTCATAGATGACGACGATGATAATGATGGTGAAGACGACGGAGATGATGATGGAAATGATGACTTGGAATTGCCAAATATCAAAATCACTAAAATAAGAGACGTTACGGAAAATTCTGCTATATGTGAAGTTGAACTGCTGTCGGATGGAGGAGGTGCGATTATAGAGAAAGGCGTTTGTTACAGCAAAGATTCAAATCCAACAATATCAGACAACGTCATAAAAGACGAAAGTGGAGAAGATATATTTGTCGTTAATCTCACCGATTTGGAAGATGGCGTAAAATATAATGTAAGAGCTTATGCTATAAATAAAAAAGGAATTTCATACGGAATGGTGAGAAATTTTACCACGATACGAATTCCAGAAATGCCGACGATAAAAACATCTTCGGTGTCGGATATAACAACATTAAGCGCTTTGTTCGAAGGTGAACTTATAGATCTGGGAGGGTCAAATTTTGTCTCAAAAGGATTCTGCTGGAGTACATCCCAAAATCCTACAATAGAAGATAGTTGTTTGGTTTTTATACATCCATATCCGGAAAAGTATAAGGAAACCATATCTAATTTGGAAGAGAACACAACGTACTATGTCAGAGCGTATATAACAACGGAAATGGGCACGTCATACGGTGAAGAAATTACTTTTAAGACTGTTGATGTGGAGTATGAAAATGGATATATTACTATTGATGGTGTGGAAAACTATAAGATGATTCCTGTTGAACCTGGAACGTTTTTAAGAGGTTATCAGAATAAAGACCCGGAAGCGCCTCATTATTATGCGTCTGTTGCTTTTAACGAATCACCTATACATTATGTGACACTTACAACTCCATACCATATAGGAGAAACGGAAGTCACGCAAGATTTGTGGTATATAGTGATGGGCAACAAAAGACCTGTTTGGTGTGAAGGTGAACGTTTTCCCGTTGATATGGCACCGTGGGGATGGGTGATGGATTTTATAGAAAGATTAAATGAGCTTACCGGAGCTGAATTCAGACTGCCAACGGAGGCGGAATGGGAATTTGCTTCTATCGGCGGCAATGAGTCAAAAGGATATATATATAGTGGCAGTGATAATCCAGACGATGTGGCTTGGTATAATATAGAGGGCGTTATTGGAAGAGCTATTAAAGAAGTCAAGACAAAAATGCCTAATGAATTGGGGCTCTATGATATGCATGGAAATGTGTTTGAATATTGTTCGGATAACTATGATTATTATAGTGCTTTTGTTTCTGAAGAATATCAGACTATTGTAGATCCTGTAGGTGTCGATTATGACAGATGGGGCAAGGTGTATCGTGGAGGTCGTGCGCTTAGTTCTGATCCGAGAGATTTTCTTAGCAGGTATCGTACAGGATATGGTTATGAAGAATTTCACATGACGGAATTCTATAAAGGATTTAGGTTGGCATTATAAAAAAT
>JAZQVL010000072.1:0-3111 GCA_045631805.1 Bacteroidales bacterium
AAACAAGCCGCTAAGAAGAAATAATTGTTAAACGGTAAACAGTTTAGAACATTAAAACATGAGAAAAGCTAAACCAAAGAAAAGAATAATCCTTCCAGATCCAAAATACGGTGATGTATTGGTAACAAAATTCGTTAACAACATCATGTTGAAGGGTAAGAAAAATCTTGCTTACGAAATTTTCTATAGTGCTATGGATATCGTAGGTGGTAAATTGAATGAAGACCCTATCAGTGTTTGGAAGAAAGCTTTAGAAAACGTAACTCCACAGGTTGAGGTAAGAAGCCGTCGTATTGGTGGTGCAACTTTCCAAATCCCTTCAGAGATTCGTCCTTCTCGTAAACAAAGTATCGGTATGAAAAACCTCATCGGTTATGCTCGTAAACGCCATGAAAAATCAATGGGCGAAAGATTAGCTGGTGAAATTATGCAAGCATACAAAGAAGAAGGTGCAGCTTTCAAGAAAAAAGAAGAAATCCATAGAATGGCTGATGCTAACAAAGCCTTCTCTCACTTCAGATTCTAATATATTAAAGGTGTAAATAAAGATGAAAAACGGTCAAAATAATATATCAAAACTCGCGTTCACTCGTAACATCGGCATCATGGCACACATCGATGCTGGCAAAACCACTACAACTGAACGTATATTGTATTATACTGGCCGTAGTCGTCGTATCGGTGAAGTACATGACGGTGCCGCTACAATGGACTGGATGGTTCAGGAGCAAGAACGTGGTATCACAATTACTTCAGCAGCTACAACAGTATTCTGGAATGTTAATAATACACCTTATAAAATTAATATCATCGACACTCCCGGCCACGTTGACTTTACAGTTGAAGTTGAGCGCTCTCTTAGAGTCCTTGATGGTGCTGTAGCTTTGTTCTGTGCCGTTGGTGGCGTTGAACCTCAATCAGAAACTGTTTGGCATCAATCCGATAAATACAAAGTGCCACATATCTGTTTTGTTAATAAAATGGACCGCTGTGGCGCTGACTTCTTTAAGGTCGTTGAACAAATTAAAGAACGCCTTGGAGCTAATCCAATACCATTACAAATCCCTATCGGAAGCGAAGATTCTTTCATTGGAGTCGTTGACTTAGTTAAGAATACTGCTTTTGTTTGGGAAGATGAACTTGGAATGCAAGTCTCAGAAGTAGAAATACCTGAAGATTTAAAAGAAATGGCTGCTGAATACCGAACAATGTTATTGGAAGGTGCAGCAGAAGATAATGAAGAATTATTCGAGAAATTCATGGATAATCCTGAATCTATCACTGAAGAAGAACTTATTGCTGAGATAAGAAAAGCTACTATATCAAGACGCGCTTGTCCAGTTTTATGCGGTGCTTCATTCAAAAATAAAGGTGTCCAACTTTTGCTCGATGCTATCATTAACTATCTACCAAGTCCAGATGATATTGAAGATGTAATTGGCGTTAATCCAAAGACCGAAAAAGAAGAAATACGCAAAGCGGATTCAAATGAACCGTTCTGTGCACTCGCTTTCAAAATCGCAACAGATCCATACGTCGGACGTCTCGCATTCTTCCGTGTTTATTCAGGCTCATTAAAAGCTGGTTCATATGTTTTGAACGTAACAACAGGTAAGAAAGAACGTATTTCACGTATCATGCAAATGAATGCAAATAAGCAAACACCTCTTGATGTAATTGAAGCAGGTGATATCGCAGCAGCTGTCGGTTTTAAAACAATAAGAACAGGTGACACCCTTACTAGCGAAGACAAACCTTTATTGCTTGAGTCTATCTCATTCCCATTACCAGTAGTTCAAATCGCAGTTGAACCTAAAACTCAAGCAGAGATGGACAAGTTATCAGCTTCCTTAGATAAACTTGCCGAAGAAGATCCTACATTCCAAGTCACCACAGACGAAAATTCAGGTCAAACAATTATCGCAGGAATGGGTGAGTTACACCTTGATATTATTATCGACAGATTAAGAAGAGAATTTGGCGTTGAAATTAATGTTGGTAGTCCGCAAGTGACATATAAAGAGTCATTCACACAAACTGTATCACACCGTGAGGTCTATAAGAAACAAACTGGTGGCAAAGGAAAATTTGCCGATATTGAGTTTGAAATCGGACCTGCAGATGAAGGTGTTACCGGATTACAATTTATCAACGACGTTAAAGGTGGTAATATACCACGTGAATATATTCTCGCTGCAGAAAAAGGCTTCAAGAGCGCAATGTCAAACGGCGTATTAGCTGGTTTCCCTATGGATTCAGTAAAAGTACGTTTGTACGATGGCTCAACACATCCAGTTGATAGCGATGCATTGTCATTCGAAGTTGCTGCACATTTAGGTTTCAAAGCTGCAGGTGCTAAGGCTAAATCAGTTGTAATGGAACCTATAATGAAAGTTGAAGTACGTGTACCATCAGAATATCTTGGTGATGTGTCAGGAGATCTTAATAGAAGAAGATCTATTTTACGTGAAGTAGAAGCTGGCATTTCTCAACAAATTATTAGAGCTGATGTGCCGTTGTCTGAAATGTTTGGATATATTACAACATTAAGAACTTTAACTCAAGGAAGAGCTAACTATAGTATGGAATTCAGTCACTATTCTAGATTAGCAGATGACTTGGCAGATGTTGTAATAAAGAAAGCTAAAGGAACATATTTCTTCTTTTAAGAAGTAATGACAGAAAAAATTAGAATAAAAATAAAAAAATTAACAACAAATTCTTATGAGTCAAAGAATTAGAATTAAGTTAAAATCTCATGATCATAACTTGGTTGATAAATCAGCTGAGAAGATCGTGAAAACCATCAAATTGACTGGTGCTGTAGTTAGCGGTCCTATTCCGTTACCAACAGACAAGAAAATTTACACGGTTTTGCGTTCTACCTTCGTACACAAGAAATCGAGAGAACAATTTGAGTTATCATCATACAAGCGTTTGCTTGATATCTATAACTCAACTTCACAAACAATCGATGCTTTGATGAAGTTAGAATTACCAAGCGGTGTAGAAGTAGAAATTAAATTATAATTGTAAAACTA
Organism: Bacteroidales bacterium; assembly: GCA_045631805.1. Taxonomy (GTDB): domain Bacteria; phylum Bacteroidota; class Bacteroidia; order Bacteroidales; family F082; genus Limimorpha. Next base: position 3,042 of record JAZQVL010000072.1, read on the forward strand.
TCTAGTAATTAAAAGCGTAGCATGTCAGGAATACTAGGAAAAAAGATTGGGATGACCAGCATTTACGACG
>JAZQVL010000073.1:0-17618 GCA_045631805.1 Bacteroidales bacterium
CTGCTAACATTGACGGTCAAGATTGCACATTCATCATCACTCTCGAAGAATCATTATGCGATGGCCCAACAAACTTGACATATTCAATCCCTGAAAATGATTATAACAATGTAGTTCTCTCATGGGACGCTCCAGCAGACCCAGTCGATGTAACATACGAAATATACACTGGTTATTCAGCAACAGAACCTATCTATGCTGGCATCACAGAAACAACATTCGAAATTGAAGACTTAGAAACAGGTTCATACACATTCTTAGTAAAAGCTAACTGGGGCGGAGAATGCTTATCAAACGGCTCTAACACAGTAAAACCTACTATATACCCATGCGCAGCTGCTAATATGTGCGAACTTACTTTCACAATGATCGACGAATACGGCGACGGCTGGAACAATGGTTACATCCAAATAGTAGGCACTTTAAGCGATATGGTTTACAAAGTAGAACTCAAACAAGGTGGTTATATCGACGAACCTACAGTATTGGTTCTCCCATTATGCCACGACACATACTCATTCACATGGGTTAAAGGCGAATGGGATTCAGAAGTTGGTTTCACTGTCTCTTTAGAAGGCGAAGTAATTTACAGCATCGAAATGGCTGGTATCACAGATACTTTCGAAACTAATTTCTTGAGCAATTATGAAGTTAACTGCGCTGCTGAAATCAATGAAATCGCTACAGAAAACAATATCGACATCATGCCTAACCCAGCTAAAAACTACTTCAACATTGAAGGCGAAAACATCGTTAATGTTGAAATATACAACGCTGTTGGCCAAACAATTGATGTTATCAACGTAAACAACGACGACGTTCAAATCAGCACAGATAAATACGACAACGGCATTTACTTTGTAAGAGTCCTTACTTCAGATGCTCAAGTAACTGTTAAAAAAGTTGTTGTCGCTAAATAATTTATTTATGTTATTATATCAATAATTTTATAAAAACAAAAGGTGATTTACGAAATCACCTTTTGTTTTTATATCTTTTAAACTATAAAGTCGCATTTTTTCTTACTTTTGCAAAAAAAGTTTTATGCAATTAAAAAATTATACCCAACAAGACACATCTATTTTAAAAGGCATAGCTATCATCAGTATATGCCTGCATAATTTCTTTCATCATTTTGCGCCATATACAGGAGAAAATGAATTTTATTTTGTATCTCAATATGTTCATAATTTTTTTAACCATATAAAAGAAACACCATCAGAATTCATAAAACTTTTTTTCACATATTTAGGCCATTATGGGGTGCAAATATTTATTTTTATCAGTGGTTATGGATTAACTGTATCTATGCTAAAAAACACAAAACCTTGGCTAAGTTTTATTATTGACAGATTAAAAAAGCTATACCCACTACTTCTTACAGGAATTATTTTCTATATTTTGACAAATATCTTAATCAATGATAGTTTTCCTTGGAAAATTGACATTGACAACATGAAATATAAACTATTATTTATACATACATTATTACCAAAACAAGGATTAAGCATCAATGGTCCTTGGTGGTTCTTTGGTTTAATATTCCAATTTTACCTCATATTTCCTGCACTATTTCATTTCATAAAAAAATATAACACAAAAGCATTTATTACAATTTGTATCCTTTCATATGTATGGATTTTCCTCTCCTTATATCATTTTCAAAACATTCATGAGGTATATCTTTTACAAAATTTCCCTGGCCATCTCCCAGAATTTTGTCTTGGTATGTTATTAGCCTTTAACAAAGACTTTAAAATAAGCAACATTTTTTTCTTCCTATCCATTATCTCATTTTGTTTGGGCAACTTTTATAAATCATTCTTCCCATTCACATTTTTATCAGTTGTAATAATATTTATATTCATATATCAATTTTTCAAAAATTTAAAATTTAAAAGGAAAACTCTTAAAAATTTCCTAGTTCATGTCGGAAGCATATCTATGACATTATTTGTCATTCATGGATTTTTAAGACAACCTTTTATCAAATTAACATACAATGTCTTAACCACTCCGCTCGAACATCTATATGCAGGATTTCTATTTATAGCAACTGCATATTTAATGTCGTTTGCAGCATTACATTTATATAATATATTAATATACATCTTCAGCAAGATAAAAACACCTACAAAACAAAATACAACATATAAAGTTATTTCTAAAGTCTTGCAAATCTGTTTGATTACGTTTAGCATATTCATACCTTATTATATTTACAGCCAAACATATTCCGACAAAAAAGATATTACTAACGAATTCAAAATCGAAAAAAACAAGATTGTAGATAAAAACACCCAATACACATTCTTATCAGACCATATTTTAGATAACAAATATAAAAGTATCTATGTTGAAGGGGAACTTGATATAAAGAGCCTTGACACTACAGCAAAACTACCATATTTAGTAATGGAAATAAAAGGCATTATGTGGGAAAAAATAAAAGTTCCGGATAATTATAACTCTTCTAACTATAATACGTTAAAATTCAATTATAAATGTGACTTTTATTTCACTCAATATCTTAAAAATAAAAAAGTCAAATTATTTATATGGAATCCTGATAAAGGAACTGTTGAAGTAAATAATGTTAATTTTAAAGTTTTTGCCAACTAATCTGATGAATATTGAAAATTATATACTAACGTAAAAATATACGACGATGAATATTACAGAAAGATCCGGTTTGATTCTTGAAGGCGGCGGTATGAGAGGTGTTTTCACCTGTGGAGTTTTGGATTGTTTCATGGACAACGGCATTCGTTTTCCTTACGCTATCGGCGTGAGCGCCGGCGCCTGCAACGGACTTTCTTACATATCACGACAAAGAGGCAGAGCAAAATTCAGCAACATCGATTTACTTGAAAAATATAATTACATCGGAATAAAATACCTTTTGAAAAAAGGCAACATCATGGATTTCGATTTGTTATTTCATACTTTTCCTAACGAAATAATACCTTTCGATTATGAGATGTTGGCAAATTGCAAAGAACATTATGAAATGGTCACAACAAGTTGCCGTACAGGAAAAGCATGTTATTATGAAGAGAAAAAAAACGCTAACAGGGTGATTGACATAGTAAAAGCATCGAGCAGCTTGCCTTTCGTATGTCCTATAACATACATCGACGGCGAGCCTATGTTAGATGGTGGCATCGCCGATTCCATTCCAATATTACGAGCAAGAGAACTCGGTTATGACAATAACGTCGTTGTCTTGACTCGCAACAAAGGATATAGAAAATCCGAAAAAGAAATAAAAATAGCATCGTTGTTTTACAAGAAATATCCTGCTTTGCAAGAAGCTATCCGTCAACGCAACAAAATTTACAACGAACAAATCAGCTTGATAGAAAAGTTAGAAGATGCAGGTGAAATAGTAGTCATTCGTCCGCAAAGACCTATCGAAGTCGGCAGAATGGAACGCAACTGCAAGAAACTGCTTGCATTATACGAAGAAGGATATAATTTAGCAATGAGGAATTTGAAATGAGAAATGAGGAATTAAAATCTATTCAAGCCATTCCTAACTCCTAAATTAAATCAAACCGTCACCATCATCATCTCCTCAATATCTTTTTCAAGTCTGCTTGGTTTTACTGTCGGAGCGTAACGTTTGATTTTCTTGCCGTCGGGAGAAATGAGAAACTTAGTGAAATTCCATTTTATATCTTCGCCCAAAATATTTTTGGTTTTTTCTTTCAAGAAAGTATAAATCGGGGAAGCATTTTCGCCATTCACTTCTATCTTCTTCATCATCAGAAAAGAAACGCCATAATTGACTTGGCAGAAATCTAAAATCTCATCATCAGAACCTGGGTCCTGTTGCCCAAACTGATTACAAGGAAATCCTATTATTACCAGACCTTTATCTTTATATTTTTGGTTTAGTTCCTCGAGACCGGCAAACTGCGGAGTAAAGCCACATTTGCTCGCAGTATTGACAATCAACAGCACTTTCCCTTTAAACTGTCTGAAATCCACTTCTTTTCCATTAGAAGCCACTGCCTTAAAATCATAAATCGTGTTCATAATTTCTAATATTTATTTTCTATAATAAAAAACAATTCATTGAAATGTTCAGTTATAAATCGTAAATTTGCTCTTAAAAAATTTTAACATGGAAAATTCAGCATTTACAGTAAGCGGACAAATCGTCGATGTGATCAATTCTCGTATTTTCAAAGGAACTGTACATATCGAAAACGGCAAGATTATCAATATTATAGAAGATGACAATAATAACGAACAAATCATTATGCCTGGATTTGTAGATTCTCATATTCACATAGAAAGTTCCTTGCTTGTTCCTACTGAATTTGCGCGTCTCGCCGTGACTCATGGCACTGTCGCCACTGTCAGCGACCCGCATGAGATTGCCAATGTTTTGGGAATTGACGGCGTGAAATATATGATAGAGACCGGCAAAAAGTCACCGATGAAATTTTATTTCGGAGCTCCGAGCTGCGTGCCAGCGACATCTTTCGAAACTTCAGGAGCCGTATTGGATTCTGCTGCCGTAGATGAACTTCTTTCTTTAGACGACATCAAATATCTTGGAGAGATGATGAATTATCCAGGAGTTATTTTCGACGATAATGAAGTCGTTAAAAAAATAGAATCTGCTAAACGTCATAACAAACCGATTGACGGTCACGCTCCGCTTTTAAACGGAAATAATTTGATAAAATATTGTAAATCAGGAATTACGACCGACCATGAGTGTTCCAACATACAAGAGGCTCGTGAGAAAATAGCACTCGGCATGACGATACAAATTCGCGAAGGCAGTGCCGCCAACAACTTCGACGCTCTTATTCCTCTCATAAAGGAAAATCCTGACAAAATAATGTTCTGCTCCGACGATATGCACCCTCATGAACTTATAAACGGTCATATCAACAAACTTGTAAAAAAATCTATATCATTGGGTTTTAACATTTTAGACACAATAAAAGCTGCAACGTTAACTCCAGTGAAACATTATAGACTTGAAGTCGGATTGTTACAGAAAAATGATACAGCAGATTTCATCATAATAGACAACTTCAACGATTTCAATATATTAAAAACTTATATTGACGGAAAATTAGTAGCTGAAAATAATAAGTCGTTGATTCATGAAGTTGAAGTTGATGCCGTCAACAATTTTAAAGCTGAGAAAGTTAATATTGATGATTTTAAAATATTTGATGAAGGTAAGAATATAAAGATTATCAATGCGATAAGCGGCGAACTTCTCACTGAAAAAATCATTGGAAGACCACAAAGCATCGACAATAATTTGGTTAGCGATGTTGATAATGACATCTTGAAAATTGCGGTCATAAATCGTTATGAGAAGAAAAAAATCGCTTTAGGTTTCATCAAAAATTTCGGTCTAAAGAAAGGAGCTATTGCTTCGAGTGTGGCTCACGACAGTCATAATATCGTTGTTATTGGATGCAGCGATGAGGAGATGACTAATGCCGCCAATATGATTATCAATACAAAAGGAGGTCTTGTGGCATGGAGCTATGAGAAAAATATTTGTATCCCGCTTCCAGTGGCTGGACTAATGACAAATATAGACGGACATAAAATAGCCGCTGATTATCAAGCACTCGTAAGCTTATCTAAAGAATTCGGTTCAGAATTAAACGATCCTTTTATGACCATGGGATTTATGTCGCTACTCGTGATACCAAAATTGAAACTCAGCGACAAAGGACTCTTCGACTGCGAGAAATTTGAATTTACTACACTATTTGAGGAGCTGAAGAGCTAAGAGGAGCTAAGGATCTAAGGACCTAAGGATTTAAGGATTCAAGGAAGTTTATTTCCTTAGTTCCTAAATTCTTTAGCTCCTTAATTCCTCAGTTCCTTAATTCCATCAAAACTTCCATGTTTCTTCTAAATCGATGTCCCAATTGGCTTTAACATCGAAAATATCCTTATGGAAAATAATACTTTCAGGCAATAATTTCTTGCCATAATTTCCAGGCGACCATTTGCCGTTACCGTCATTGTCAACAATGGCTTTCAACTTATATTTTTTTGGAGTAAGATATTTAAACTCTATCTTTTTAGATTCGTCAACTATCTGTCTTGCAATGAATTTATCCTTGTCATCAAGAAGTTCTACAATGACTTGAGGAACATTTTCTGGAACTTCAAGCGTAACAAATATATTTCCATATTGAGAAATTTCTGGAACTTTGAAAGAAAATTCAGTTGTGTCGTTGGTGACGCCTTTGAAACTGTAAAATACAGAATCAGGAACGATGATTTTATACGATTTCTCTGGGACTAATGTCTTGTCGAGTTTATATTTCAATCCGAAAGAATCGATTTTTTCAAAATGTAAATCATTGATAATAGTATCTTTATCAACGATATACCAAGAAGTGTCGCGCATTACGATATTAGTAATTGGTTCTTTGAAAGTCAAAACCAAATCCTGTTCCGGAGTTAGTTTACCTGCAATGATATTAGTCTTTATATCCAACGACTTAGACATTGTTTCCTGCTTACCTCTTCTTCCACCCTTCATGCGAGGTTTCAAACTTAAAAGCGTTGTATCATTAATTAATGTATCATAATTAATAGCAAACAACAGACTATCTTTATTTGGAGTGAAATACCAAAAAACAGTATCGTAATTTATTGAATATGTTTTAAATATATTGAATGTATCAGGCAATGATTCTAATGTTTCTATTTTAACATTTTGAGCTGGACGATTAAAAACAAAACGTAGCAATCCTTCTTCTGGAACTTCTTTCTTAAGCAATTTTTGAATTGTATCTTCTTCTAAGAACGAATATAAAGTAAGTGTTTCTATCTTCTTAACTTCTTGTTTTACAGAATCATTTTGCAAGGAATCATTGAGAATCACAGATTGTGAATTATAAATTGGTTTTACAAGGCTATCCAAAAATGCGATGCTTTCATTCGGCAAATCGAATTTAAGGTTAGAGTTTTCATCTTTCAGAGCAAAAATAAGATAATCTTTTTCTTTCAAGCCTGAGAATTTAAAATTGCCTTCCTTATCAGTTTTTGTTAGATAATGAGGTTTCACGAGATAAGGAAGAGAATCAAGGCTAATTGTATCATTTTCACGATAATAAAGCATTACATAATAATCAGGTGATGGGTTGTGATTATCAGCTTGAATCAACTTTCCTTCTAAAGTAAGACTGTCGATGATTTCGCCTGTCGAGAACACGTATGAATAATCTTTAAAAATATTACCTTCATGAAGATCCTTTATCGACTCACCAAAGTTTATCGAATAGGTTGATTCACTTCTTAAAGGCTCTTTAAATTTAATTATCAACGACTTACCACTGAGTTTATATTCAGGATTATTTTCCAAAGGAGGAGAAATCATGATATTATTATTCGGATTGTTAAGAGTCACATATTCATCAAAGGTGATATGAATCTCCTTTCCTTGAAACATAGTCGATTGATTTTCAGGAACAGCCTGTAAAACGATAGGAGGTGTAACATCTTTAGGACCACCTGTTGGCGATACGACATTAGCGCAACGTAAGAAGCTCAACATCAATAACAATGAGAGACATTTTAATATATTTCGAGATATTTTTTTCATAAATGCAAAGATAGCAAAAGGCAAAAGGCAAAAGGCAAAAGACAAAAGAATTTTTTGATAATTTCTAATTGACAAGACGCTTCAATGTGTGTTAATTTTTATGGAAACATTGAAACGTCTCTACTTCATTCCTAACTCCTAATTGAACAAAAGGTAAATCCTTTATCAGTATAATATTCAAGTACTTTAGTCAGTGCTGGAATCATATTATTGACTGCTTTCTCGCTATCGTGGAAAACGATGATACTTCCGTCGTCGGCGTTTTTTATCACATTTTCAAAACAATCATCAGGAGTTAATGACTTATCCCAATCGTAAGAAATCACGGTCCAAGCCACGATTTTGAAATCCTTTTTCAAATTCCTTATTTGTGAAAACTTAATCCTTCCATGAGGCGGACGGAACAAGGGCGACTGAATCAAAGCATTAGCCTCTATAACTGAATTGACGTAATCTTTAGTTTTTGTCTTCCATCCTCTTTCGTGATTAAAGGTATGATTACCAACTGTATGACCTTCTTTCTTAATCAACTCGAAAGTTTCTTTATATTTATTAACATTATTACCGATGCAGAAGAAAGTCGCTTTAGCGTTAAATTTCTTTAAGATTTCTAATACTTGAGGCGTGATTGTAGGATGCGGACCATCATCAAAAGTGAGATAAAGTTTTTTTTCACCCTTCGGCATTTCCCAAAGCAACGAAGGATAGAACATTCTTAATATTTTAGGAGTTGTGATGAGGCGCATTGTACCCCTACCGGGAATCGAACCCAGATTTAAAGTTTAGGAAACTTTCGTTCTATCCGTTGAACTATAGGGGCAATTCCAATTAGGAATTTGAAATTAGGAATTAGGAATTTCCTTTGGTCGTTAGACTTTTGTCATTTGCCAATTCCGTCTGCAAAAATAATGATTTTTTGTCAATAATTAATTTTTCATTTTACATTTATTATTCTACCAAAATAATTACCTTTGCCACGTTTTTGTAATTTTCATAAGAGAATTTTTAAAAAATGGAAGTTTTTAATTTTATCGTTGATATTCAACGTTTTGTAGAAGAAAAACATAATTTAGGTCTTAAAGTGGGTTTCGTTCCTACTATGGGAGCGCTTCATGAAGGTCATCTTTCGTTGATAAATCGTGCTAAAAATGATAACGATATTGTTGTCAGCAGCGTATTTGTCAACCCAATTCAGTTCAACAATCCTACAGATTTGGAAAAATATCCTCGCACTCCGGAACTCGATATCGAGAAACTCAAGAATGCTGGCTGCGACGCTGTCTTCATGCCTTCTGTAGAAGAAATGTATCCGGAAAAAGTAGAAGATCACTACGACTTCGGCGATTTGGAACGCGTCATGGAAGGCGCTTGCCGTCCTGGTCACTTCAATGGTGTCGCCATCGTGGTTCGTAAGTTATTTGAAATCGTAAATCCTGACAAGGCTTACTTCGGAGAAAAAGACTTCCAACAACTCGCGATAATTAAAAAGATGGTTAACAATCTTAAAATGAATCTTGAGATTGTCCCTTGTCCAATCATAAGAAAAAACGACGGTCTCGCAATGAGTTCTCGCAACGTACGTCTCAACGAAACAGAACGTGCTATCGCTCCAAAAATCTTTGCTACTCTCAACGATGCCGTTTCAAAAAAAGATTCAATGTCACCTGCTGAAATGAGAGATTATGCTCTCGCTAAATACGCAGAGATAAAAGAGTTTGACGTTGAATACGTTGAGATAACAGACGAAATAAATTTACAATCAATAAATAATTGGGACGAATGTGAACACGCTCGTATCTTCGTAGCACTTCAGCTCGGACCAGTTCGCTTAATCGATAACGTTAGAATTTTTTAATATGAATATTGAAGTTCTTAAATCAAAAATCCATCGCGCTACAGTAACACAAGCCGACCTTAATTACATTGGCAGCATTACTATCGACGAAGACTTGTTAGATGCAGCTAATATTATTGAAAATGAACGTGTTGATATTTATAATATCACAAATGGCGAACGTCTTTGCACTTACGCTATCAAAGGCGAACGCGGTTCTGGCGTGATAGGAATCAACGGAGCAGCAGCTCATAAAGTAAACGTTGGCGACCTCGTCATCATCGTTTCTTACTGCTCAATGGATTTCGAAGAAGCTAAAAAACACAAGCCATCTATCGTTTTCCCTAAAGAAGGTAATAAAATATAATGCTGTCAACAGACAACAGTCAACGGACAACAGACTTCGTGGATGGTGATTAGTATAAAAACTATAACCATAAGTAATAATTTAGAATTTTTAAAAAAACTCAAAGCATTGAATAAGAAGATTTCCAATACATTAACATATATTATTTTCCTTTTATTGGGAGTTCTTCTTCTTTGGCTTTGTTTCAGAAAAATAGAATTCGGTCAAGTAATCGATTATATCAAGACGGCAAAATATTCCTGGATGTTGCTCAGTTTGGCATGTTTAGGAATATCTTTATTTTTCAGGGCCTTACGCTGGAACATCTTGATAGAGTCGCTCGGCTATAAGACGAGAGTGTCGAGCACTTACGAATCTGTCTTGATAGCTTATCTTGCAAATGCCGTCTTTCCTCGTCTCGGCGAAGTGACACGATGCGGCACTCTCACCAAAAAAGAGAATATCCCTTTCGACAAATCATTCGGCACTGTTATTTCAGAACGCGTCGTTGACCTCGCAGTTCTTTTCGCTATGGCGATATTAGTCGTTCTGTTTCAATGGAATCTGCTCGGCAGTCTGGTGACATCATGGCTTAACCCTTTGATAGAAGCATTGAAAAACAATGCCGTCTTAGGAACGATAGCAATATCTGTAATAGTAGCTGTCATCATCGCTATTATTATGATTTTCAAAAAGAAAAAATCCATAATAACAGAAAATAAAATCTACAAGAAAATAGCATCCTTATGTAATGGCTTCCTCGATGGTGTCAAGACAATTTTTACAATGGATAAAAAAGGTTTGTTTATCATCTACACCTTTTTGATTTGGGGATTTTATGTCGTAATGACTTGGCTGCCATTCTATATGCTTTCGGAGACATCACATCTGGGCCTTACAGAAGCCATCACTTTATTAGGACTTGCTACATTAGGATTTGTGGCACCGGTGCCAGGAGGAATGGGAGTCTATCATTTTATCGGAATACTTTTATTGAACGGATTTTACGGCATCTCAGAATCAGCAGCCGTTTCGTTTGTCACTATAAACCATACAAGTCAGATGATATTCTATCTCGTGACGGGATGTATTGCATACGCTATTATGTTCTTTATTGATAGAAGGAAACCTATTAATGGCTAATGGCTAAAGACTAATGGCTAAAGGAGGAGTAATATGAAACATTTAGAAAAGATTTACGATAAGATTTTAAACAAAGAATCTCTTGAAGATAAGTTGAATTTGTGGCATGAGGAGGGAAAGACAATTGTCTTTTCGAATGGTTGTTTCGACATCTTGCATCGCGGTCATGTGGAATATTTGTCAAAAGCCGCCGATCTTGGCGATGTGTTAATTATCGGTTTAAATACAGACGCTTCCGTAAAAAGAATCAAAGGTCCATCGCGACCAGTCAATGATGAAAAAGCACGCGCTGTGGTGCTGGCAGCTCTTGAATTTGTTGACGCAGTGATATTCTTCGAAGAAGATACTCCATATAATTTAATCAAAAACGTGCAGCCTGACGTACTTGTCAAAGGTAAAGATTACAAAGCGGAAGATATTGTCGGCTACGACATCGTTGTTGGCAATGGCGGAAGAGTAGAGACTATAGAATTGGTTGAGGGATTTTCAACGACGAAGACTATTGAGAAAATGCAGAATTGAAAATGTTACGAGGCGTATCATATTTTTCATAATTCTATAGCTATCTCAACGGACAACATATTTCGGATAATGGAGACAGAGACAGATACAATATCTGTTCTCCGTCTCCATTGTCACTTTTATTTCTTTTCCTTTAATAATATGTATATCAGCAAGTTACCCCCCCGATTTTTTATGAAAAATATTAAAAAACGTTTGGATTTTTGAAATTAAATTATAAACTTTGCAGAACGGAAATTAATATAAATCCCCAATCATGGGAATAACGTGGTTCTGCCCATAATTAAAGAGAAAAAAGTTAATAAATAGAACCCAATTAAATATCTGTCATTATGAAAAAATTGAATTTACTTTTCCTTTTGCTTTTATGCGTAACAAATGTCTCTGCACAAGAGTTGAGACACTATGTCGAGTATTCATCAGACAACTATGATGCTTCAATCTATGAGATGAGATATGCACAACTGAAAGAATATATCGACTCAAGAAATATTTCAAATACAGAAATTAAAAGCAGAGCCGCCGCTGACGATTATGCTGGCGGTGACGGCACTTCTGAAAATCCATATCAGATAGCTACTCCGGAACAATTAGTGCTTCTTGCACAACAGACAAATAATGGCACCGGAGGCGATGCTTGCTATATTTTAACTAACGACATCGACCTTGAGGGGAACATCGGTTTTCTGTGGACACCGATAGGAAAAGATCCATATTATTTTACAGGAGTCTTTGATGGAAACAATCATACTATCAAGAATATGTATAGTAATGACGAATTAAAATCCGGATTCTTTGGTGGCACAAAAGGTGCTGTTATTAAAAATATTAATTTTACTGATGCACAAGTTTCTGCGAGCCCAGATTATAGTGACCTTACAAATGCAATGGCAGGAATAGTGGCAGCTCATGCTATAAACACAAGTATTTATAATTGTGATGTTGAAGGTAAAGTTAGCACTACTGCATGGTATTGCGGCGGAATTATTGGTAGTTCACTTGCTACAACCGATTTTCATGATCTTGTTTTAATTAAAGACTGTATCAATCGCGCTGATGTCGTTGGATTGCTTAATAACGGAGGAATTGTTGGCTTTTCTGAAGGTTCTGTCTATAATTTTATTATAGAGAACTGTGAAAATCACGGTAATATTGACGGTGATTTTATAGGTGGCATTATGGGCGATGGTGAAGGATTTATGATAATAAATTGCAGAAATTATGGTCAAGTTGGCATTAAGGGATCTTTTCCATCAACGACTGCAGGTGGAATGATTGGTCAAGGTGGTGTTAACATTATCATAGAAGATTGCATAAACTTAGGAGCTATAACAGCAGGTAATGCCGGCGGTATGACAGGTGCCGCTCTCAAAACTGTGATAAGAAGATGTGGCAATAGAGGAAAAATTACAGGTTACCATTTCAGCATGATATTGGCTGGAGGAATATGTGGTAGCGACGGTAAAATTTCAGATTCATACAATACAGGAGAGATTATCGTTGAAATCAATAACTTTGACTATAACTATAACGTATCAACTATTCAGATTGGAGGTATAACAGGCGCTCCTGGATGTATCATACATAATGTTTATAATGCCGGAAATATATCAAAATGGCCTACACCACAGAACAGTGAATTCTATACACATATCTTGCCTGCTCTTTTAGAAGATACAGAAATTAGTAACTGTTATTGGTTCGGTAATGATGAAATAGATGATAAGATTTATGATTTCGGAGTGCAGGCTTATGCTGAAATTCCAGAATCAAGTCGCTTTAACGAAGGCACGACAGCAACATCATGGATTCTTCAAAATCCTCAATATAACACAGCCGATTTGCTTGAAGCATTGAATGCCGGAGCAATGAACGGTTCTGTCTGGATTGAAGATACAGAAAACCTTAATGGTGGTTTTCCAATATTGAAGCCTATACCAGTTGATACTACAACAGTCAGAGAATATGCAGAAAATGAAGTTGATATGATTTCTGTATATCCTAATCCGGCAAAAGATATTGTCAAACTGTCTGCTGCCAACCATCATCTGACAGCTGTTAGAATTTATAATTGTTTAGGAATGATGGTAGAAGAAATGAATGTAAGAACGCAGAACGCATCAGATGAAATAGAAATCAATGTTTCAGGATATAAATCCGGAATTTATTTCATCAATGTTTACGATGATAAAGGAAATGTTGCGACAAAGAAGATTTCTGTAATTAAATAAGCCATGAGAAAGATAGTATTTTTTACCACATTATTAATATTTTTCGTCAAAGGTATAGTAGCTCAGCAGTACGTATCGACGGAACCATTATTTAAAAATGCTGTCATAGAAGAGTTTACAGCAAGAAGCTGCCAGGCATGTCCTTCATCACATGTAACAATAAACGAATTGATGAGAAGTTATCCTGGAAGAGTGTTCGCAATGTATATTCACCCGAATGGAATTATAACGTATCCTAACTTTGAAACTATTGATGGTCAGACCATCTATCATGCTCTGACAGGCTCAGGTCTTCCCAACGGAATCGTAAACAGATGCACTGACAATGGAGGTGGTTTTGTAATAGAACATGTTTATGAGCAAACTAATGAAGAAGCATTGTGTAATATTGGCGGCAAGGTCGTTGTTGATGAAACAAGCAGAACTGCAACCATAACGGTAGAAGTTTATTATACAGACGATAGTAATGTTGATGCCAACTATCTCACTATAGCCATGTTGCAAGACAGTATATGGGGTACACAAAGTCATGGTGAGAATAATATGGAACAATATTTAGATGGCCTATATTGTCACATGAGTATCCTTCGCGATATCATTACTCCCACATGGGGCGAAGAGATAAGTCCAACAACAGAAGGTACTTTGATAACCAAGACATACAAGTACACTATTCCTGAAATAATAGGTGATCCAAACGGCGTAGAAGTCAATATCAATCATCTGAGATTTATCGCTTTTGTTACAAACCAAATGAACTCGTATAAATCGTTTCCTATATTGAATTCCTGCCGTTTGCCATTACTAATAAAAAGCCAGAACAATGTTTTTCCTCATTTTGAAATGGTTACAGAGAAACGTCCGGATTTGTGTTCTAATTACAGGACATTTAACATTGACATGATAAATAGAGGATTGGATGAACTTACGTCAATAAAGATGTTGATGAAAATTGATAATGGAGATACATTCGAATATGAATGGACTGGCAATATTGCATCTTATGACGTGGAAAGAATTGAGTTTGATATGGAAGTGCCGGTAGGAACTCATGAAATCGAATTTAATATTATTGAAGCTAACGGCATTGCTTTCAATCATTCAAATACAATAACAATCACTCGTGATGAATGGCATGCAATATACGTTGAGAATGAAAATGACGAAATTGTATTAGAATTGATGCAAGATAAATTTGGCAGTGAGACGACTTGGCAGATTGTTGATGACAGAGATAATATTATAACATCCGGCGGACCATACGATTATTTCTTCGGACAACCTACAGCTACGGAATTACATGAGATACCTCTTCAACTTCCATTGAATCAATGTTTAAGATTCATCATATCAGATTCTGCAAGAAATGGAATATGCTGCGACTTCGGTGAAGGATATTACAAGATAATAGACGGTCATGGTAATGTCGTTATTGATGGTGATGGAGATTTTGGGGCTAAAGCTTCTCATATCTTTACATTAGAGGTGGGAACCGACGTCAATGAGGTTAAAGAAGACGCATTTGAAATTTATCCTAATCCGGCAAAAGACATTGTCAAACTGTCTGCTGCCAACCATCATCTGTCAGCTGTTAGAATTTATAATTGTTTAGGAATGATGGTAGAAGAAATAGATGAAAGAACGCAGCACGCATCAGATGAAATAGAAGTCAATGTTTCAGACTATAAATCCGGAATTTATTTCATCAATGTTTACGATAATAACGGAAATGTTACGACAAAGAAGATTTCTGTTATTAACAATTAAGATAAAAGGTAATGTTGTCAACATTACCTTTTTATTTTAATCAATCTTCAGAACCAATCCTTTCAGATAAGCTCCTTCAGGATGATAAATATTTACCGGATGATCATCTGGCTGGTCGAGTTGGAATATTATCTGCGCCTTGCGTCCTGCTTCGATAGCAGCTGCCATCACTATGCTTTGAAACTGCGCCTTATCGACGGCTTGCGAGCAACTGAAAGTGAACAAGAGTCCGCCTTCTTTTATCTTCTTCATCGCTTCGAGATTGATGAATTTGTAGCCTTGCAAACCTCTATGTAACGACTTATGATTCTTGGCGAATGCCGGCGGGTCGAGGATGATGAGGTCGAACTCGCCCTTTTTCATATTCTGAAGGAATAGCTTCGCATCTTCAGCGACGCTTGGATTATCTTCTACACTGAATCCGTTGAGAGCGATATTCTTCTCACACGCCTCGATGGCTTTCTTGGAACAATCGACGGAAACGACTTTATTTGCGCCACCTTTGAGAGCTGTCACGGAGAAGCCTCCTGTATAGCAGAATGTATTGAGGACGTTCTTTCCTTTTGCAAGTTGTCTTACCAAGTCACGGTTGAAACGTTGGTCGAGGAAGAAACCAGTCTTCTGACCGCCTTCCCAGTCAACGAAGAACTTAGAATCGTTTTCCAATACGAAGTCGTCGGAATTTTCACCTATGAGATAACCGTCTTCCACGGCATCTTTTCCCATGCGCTGCATCGCCTCAGAGCTCTTGTTATAAACCGAATTGATGTTAAGACCTTCTATCGTCATCAAGACTTCTGCAATGGTTTTAACATTGAGAGCCATGCCTTCAGTCTGAGCCTGAACGACGGCAGTTTTATTATAAATATCTATTATCAAACCTGGGAGTTCGTCACCTTCAGAATGTAAGAGACGATAACAGTTAGTATGCTCGTTATCTGTAAGTCCCATCAACTTACGCAATTCGAAGGCTTTGGCGAGACGTTCTTTCCAGAAGAATCTGTCTATTTTTCTATTGTCGAAAGATAACACTTTAACGGCTATGTTGCCAGCCTCAGCGAAGCCAGTTCCAAGGATGTTATTCTTAGAATCTACGATGGTAACAATGTCGCCAGCCTGTAAATCAGGAGCAGCTAATTCTATTGCGCCAGAGAAAATCCAAGGATGGAATCTTTTTACAGCTTCGTCTTTACCTCTGCGAAGTTTTATTATTGGGTATAAGGGGGATGAGTTCATAGTTGAAATTTTGTGCAAAGATACTTATTTTAAGACTAAAAGTCAACACGACTACAAGACAACATGTATGTGATTTCAATGTCAAAAAGGCTAATCTATCAAAGGTAATTTTCTCCTTATCTAAATCATAGAAAAATCTCATAAAAATCTTCATTATAAAATATTAATTCGTTAACTTTGCGAAAAGAGAAATACGTATAGAGCTATGGCAAAGAAGAAAGAAAATATAGAAGAACCATTGGAAAAACAATTATGGAAAGCGGCAGACAAATTGCGGAAAAACATTGATGCTGCTGAATATAAGCACGTTGTATTAGGTCTTATTTTCTTGAAATATATTTCTGTTTCTTTTGAAGAGTTATACGCTCAGTTACTGACAGAAGTTTCTGAAGGCGCAGATCCAGAAGACAGAGAAGAATATAAAGGAGCAAATGTGTTTTATGTTCCTGCTGAAGCAAGATGGAGTAATTTGGTTGCCAATGCCAAAGACCCTAAGATTGGAAAATTTATCGATGACGCGATGGATGCCATCGAAAAGGAGAACCCAATACTCAAAGGCGTTTTGCCTAAAGTGTTCGCTCGTCCTAACCTCGACCCTACAAGTCTCGGAGAACTTATCGACCTTATAGGCAACAGCACCTTGAATACAAATACAAACAGCGCCGACCTCTTGGGTCATGTCTTCGAATATTTCTTAGGCGAGTTCGCTTTGGCAGAAGGCAAGAAAGGCGGTCAGTTCTACACTCCTCGTTCTGTTGTTGAACTTCTTGTCAATATGTTGGAACCATACAAAGGACGCGTCCTCGACCCTTGCTGCGGTTCGGGCGGTATGTTCGTGCAGAGCGAGAAATTCGTAAAAGAACATCAAGGTATCATAAACGACATTTCTATTTACGGACAGGAAAGCAACCAAACCACATGGCGACTTTGTAA
>JAZQVL010000074.1:0-4619 GCA_045631805.1 Bacteroidales bacterium
AAATGTCTTGTCGCTTTTGAATTGAAACGCGGCGAGTTCAAACCAGAATATACTGGGAAAATGAATTTTTATCTTGCTGCTTTAGATAAATATGTAAAGTTACCTGACGAGAATCCTTCAATTGGTATCATCTTGTGTAAATGCAAAAACGAGGAGATTGTAGAGCTGTCTTTTTCTGACACTTCTAAACCGATGGGCGTTTCAACATATCGTACATCTCAAGAATTACCGGAACGCTTTAGAGGAGCATTGCCTAACATAGAAGATCTGAAGAAACTGTTATAAAAGAGTTTGAAAACATTTCATTTGCAATCGCTTGACAAAAGGAAATGAGGGTTGTAATTTTGTGAGACTTAAAAAGGTTATTGTAAAAAAAACGTATCAATCACATAGTGTAATTTCAATAATGAAACTGATACGTTTATTATGAAAAATCGTGATATTTTGAGAGACATGTCAATCAATTCACTTCACCCACTTTCCTGTCTCCACTTCCTTCATTCCTAATTCCTCATTCCTAATTCCTAATTTCCAAATATAGGTTCCACTTTGCCAACCCGAAGCATCTACAGAAGTGACGTCATCTGTTATATCTTCTTCATGAATCTTTCTTCCGTTAATATCATAAACTTGTAAAATCGCATTCCGCAATCCGCATCTGATATTCAAGACATCGCCGCCGGGATTAGGATAAGCGACAGCAAGATGAAGACCATGAGCGTGAGCCTCTTCGATGTTTTCAGTATCAAATGCTGATGCAGGGAATTTGACGATATATGGTTCTGTAAAGATTTCATTATCTTTCTTATACCGTATTTCACCCAACAAAATCACACCATCATCTCGAGTATGACATATCTGTGATAACAACTGATTATATTCTTTACCTTTTGAATAAAACCACTCACATTTCTTTTTCATATTTGTATCAAAAACTGGAATATAAGCATAATAGGCATCCGGTTTATAAGCATAAATGTTTTCTATATCCCATATTGTAAGTCCCAATATATCACCATTGGGTAAAAAGCACAAATTATTTCCATGTACTATGTTATTCATGTGATTAGATGGTGTATTTGTAAATTGATTCATTTTTACCACACCATTCTCTACATCAATTTTAAAAGCACATATCTCATATATTATATTTGGATGAATTATATCTCCTATAGCATATATTTTACCATCATAGGGATTTTGAGCCCAATTTCCATTGAACCCTTGAAGATTTATAGGAGGATTCGATTCAAATGGTATGGGGTCCATTAGGTTTAACTCCATATCAAAAACATTCATAAAATAATAACACGGATAATCATATCTATACGACACCATATAATATTGCGATGAATCAGCATTATACGTAAAAGTTGTCATGAATATATTGCATTCTAAATCTTCAATTTCTATATACTCCTTTTTTGATACAAGATTTAGTTCAGAATCGAATTTCATCATACACCAATCTATTACAGAATGAGAATTTACAGGATAATCTACATATCTATAAAACATTGTTCTATTACCTTCTCTATCAATCAATGGCGGAACTCGTGAAATATTATATTCAGTCCTTACCTTATTACCAAAATCATTTCTACTGATCTCCTTGTGTTTTCCTAAAGCAAAATTATCGTACAAATAATTATGCATTATTAAAGCATGATCTCTGTCTTTTCCTATTAAATGAGTGAATATATTAATGGTATCGTTCCAGATGTCTAGTACAACATTGTTAACAATGTAATTTTCACCATATTCCAATAATATTTTTTTTATAATTTCACCATCTTGGTCTATAACAATAATTTCTGCACAATCACTCTTACCACCCCTATACTCATCAACACTAAGTAACGGGACAACATAAAATCCGTTATCCGTTTCAATCATATTTGTATAAAGATTGGTTTGTTTTTCGGGTATCGGTTCAATCACGCTCAAATCCCATGATGGTTTAATGAATGGAGTTTGGGAAATCATCACTAATGGCAATGATAACAATATTGTAAAGAAAATGTTTTTCATAACAAAATTTTTAATTTAGGTTTAAGTTAAACATTTTTAAAATTTAATGTCACAAAGTTAATTCATTAAACCTAAAATAGAAAGAAAAAAAATGTTACATTTTGCGGCAAGAATCATCCTATGTTTTTAATATTCAATATTTTAAATATAGAACAATCACATCAATTGATAAAATTATTCATCACAAAAGTTAAAATATCGCCGTTGTTTTCCAAATTCATCATGCTTTTTATCTTGCTCAATCTGTACCATACGGTCTTTCTATTTCTTCCCAATAAATATTGCAGATTATATTCTTCCGTATTGAGCAGTATCAGACATATATAATACATGTCGTCTTTGTTTAATTTGGGATATTTCTCTTTTAACCGCATAGTGATGTTGTTCAGATGTCTGTCGGCAGTTTGCAAGAGCAGAGCCAATTCTTCATTGCTTAAAGCGGAGACATCGGATGTTCTTCTGCTGTTAATCTTACGGCATATCTCTGAATTGTAATAAGACTCAATATCAGGAGTTCTCTCAATCTTATTTCTTATCTCATTAAGTTCACTTTCCTTCTCCTTTATGATTTCTTCTTTTTTACGCAGTTCCACATTCATCTTCTTAATCTTGCCGTCAATCAAGGCGTACTTAAACTCGTTATTCGCTATTTGGTTGTGAAGTTGAGCGGTATGCTTGCAGTATCTTCTCTTGTTCCGTAAGGATTGTAGCGTCAATGCAGATATTAGCATAACAGAAGCTATAATAGAGGCGATGATATATGAATTTCTTTTTCGTCTTTCTTTCTGTTCACGCAAGACTCTGAGTAAGTTATCACGTTCTGTAGAATAAGCGTTGTATCTTGCTATAAAAATATCAACGTCATTAACTCTTTCCATCTCGGCTTCAAAACTTGGTTTGTAATAGTTGCGACAAAACTCTACGCTGTCGGCATTACCTTCCATCTGATAGATATATTCCAACAATTGCATGACCAAACCTACCGTAAGGTCGTTCATCTCAATATCTAACACTTTCAAAAGATAAGGTTTCGACTGAAGTTTGTATGACGAATAAAACATGTCGATACCCAATGCCAAGGAATCTGCTTTCGTATCCAAACCATGTCTGCTGCTAAAATCTATCATGTGACGTTTGACCTGAAAACACGAATCGTATTTTTTCTGATGGCGGTACGCTACAGACAACTGTTGCTGCGAAACAATATATAATGAGACATCTTCATTGAGAGTATCGATATAAGGAATAGCCAATTTGGTATAATATATCATCGAATCAGTCCCTATGTCAGTATCAAAAGAACCTGCGAACAGAAGGCTTGCCATAGGGAATGTCAACGTGTCTATTTCATCGGCTATCTGTTGATAATAAAAAGCTTTCCTTGCAGTCTCAACACTGACATTTCTCTCCAACTTATTGTTTAGGATACGCGTGATATTGCAATATGATTTGGAAGCTGTATGCTTCTCCATTTCAGACATCTCTTCCGGCAAGGTTTCCACTAAAGCAAGAACATCAATAAATCTATCGAAGGCTTGTTGCAAACTGTCGTTACGGTACAAATCAACAGCTTCATCATAATATTTCTGCACATCTTCCAATCTTTCCGATGATTCGTTATTTTGTTTTCTATCACAAGAGTTTGAGAAAATAACAAACACGGAAATAAATGCGATAATAGACACTTTGCCGAGCAAATTTTTCATTTGTAGGTTAAATTTATTTGCAAAATTTATAAATAGAGACGTGTCAACAACCTCTTTTATGTTTCATAGGTGTTGTTGACGCGTCTCTATTGTCGTCCGTTGTCTGTTGTCTTTATCAATCAACCATTGATTTCAAATTTGGAGAAATGATCAAAGTTGCTTCTGTTGCAGCTTGAACGTCTTCCACTGTGAACTCTGGATGTATCTCTGTGAGGACGATGCCTTCTGGTGTGATTTCCATAACGCCCATCTCAGTGATAATCATATTGACTTGTCCTGATGCTGTGAGAGGAAGTGTGCATTTCTTCAATATCTTAGGTGCGCCTTTCTGTGTGTGTTCCATAGTGAGGATAACTTTCTTTGCGCCAACGACTAAGTCCATCGCGCCGCCCATACCTGGAGCCATTTTTCCTGGGATAATCCAGTTTGCCAAGTCGCCGTTTTCATCTACTTGCAATGCGCCGAGGAATGACACGTTGACGTGACCGCCTCTGATGATAGCAAATGATGTTGCTGAGTCGAAGGTGCTGCCGCCTGGCATCAATGTGATGTAGCCGCCGCCTGCGTTGATGAGGTTCTTGTCTTCCTCGCCTGCTGCTGGTGTTGGTCCCATGCCCATAGCGCCGTTTTCACTTTGAAGTGTAACAGTGACGCCTTCTGGCAAGTAGTTAGGAATCATTGTTGGAATGCCAATACCGAGGTTAACAACGTCGCCGTCATGCAATTCTTTAGCTGCTCTCTTGGCGATGACTTCTCTTACTTGATCTTTATCCATTTCTTTATATTTTATGTTATTATACCTTATTTATTATTTCTCTTTACCATTTCTGCAACTACGAATGATGCTACGTCGTCAGCGTATGTGTTCATGCCGAAGCCAGC
>JAZQVL010000075.1:0-24578 GCA_045631805.1 Bacteroidales bacterium
GTGATGTTGTGATAAAGTTAAATTAGATGGCAAATGTATTTATTTTATTTTTATTTGACAAATGTTTTCGAGAGAAAATTTTGAGAAACTTGAGGTGCTAAGGCATCTGTGAAATCTGTGGTTGTAGAGGGACTTGAGGAACTTGAGGAAATTGAGGAACTTGAGGAACTTGAGGGACTTGAGGACTTGAGACATCTGTGAAATCTGTGAAATCTGTGGTTGCTGAGGCTTTTGTCTTTCGTCTTTTGTCTTTCGTCAAAAAAAAGACGCCACTATGTAATAGCAGCGTCCTCTTGTTGTCTTGTAGTCTTAAAAAAATCAGATTTTCTTAGGAGCTATTTTATTTCTGATAATAGTATAAAGTTCGTCAGCATTTACTCTGATTTGTTCCATAGTGTCACGGTCGCGGACAGTCACTGTATTGTCTTCCAATGTCTGGTTGTCGATTGTCACGCAGAGAGGAGTACCGATGGCGTCTTGTCTTCTATAACGTTTGCCGATAGAGTCTTTTTCTTCGTATTGGCACATGAAGTCAGGTGTGAGTTGTTCCATGATTTCGCGTGCTTTTTCTGGGAGACCGTCTTTCTTGACGAGTGGCAAGATAGCGACTTTATAAGGTGCCAATGCTGCTGGGAATTTCATCACGACGCGTTCTGAACCGTCTTCTAATTTTTCTTCTGTATAAGCGTGGCTCAACATAGCGAGGAACATACGGTCCAAACCGATAGATGTCTCGATAACGTAAGGAACGTAGCTTTCGTTTGTCTCTGGGTCGAAGTATTGAAGTTTCTTGCCTGAGAACTTAGAATGGCTGCTGAGGTCGAAGTCTGTACGGCTGTGGATGCCTTCCAATTCTTTGAAGCCGAATGGGAATTCGAATTCGATGTCGGTTGCAGCATTAGCATAGTGAGCCAATTTTTCATGGTCGTGGTAACGATATTTTTCTGCTGGGATACCGAGTGAGAGGTGCCATCTGAGACGTTCTTCTTTCCAGTGTTTGAACCATTCTAATTCAGTGCCAGGGCGTACGAAGAACTGCATTTCCATCTGTTCGAACTCTCTCATTCTGAATATGAACTGACGAGCCACGATTTCATTACGGAAAGCCTTACCTGTCTGTGCGATACCGAAAGGCACTTTCATTCTACCAGTTTTTTGGATGTTGAGGTAGTTGACAAAGATACCTTGGGCTGTCTCAGGACGGAGATAAATCTCGTTAGCGCCTTCTGCGAGAGAACCCATTTGTGTAGCAAACATAAGGTTGAATTGACGTACGTCGGTCCAGTTGCGGGAGCCAGAGATTGGACAAACGATGCCAAGGTCTTCTATAAGTTGTTTGATGCCGGCGAGGTCGTTGTTTTCCATCGCTGCATAAAGGCGATGGCTGATGTTTTCTATTTCTTGTTTATAACCGAGAACGCGAGCGTTAGTAGAAACGAATTGTTCTTTATCGAAAGCGTCGCCGAAACGTTTCTTGGCTTTCTCTACTTCTTTATTGATTTTATCTTCAATCTTAGCGATATGATCTTCAACGAGGACGTCAGCGCGATAGCGTTTCTTGCTGTCTTTGTTATCAATCATAGGGTCGTTGAAAGCATCAACGTGACCTGAAGCTTTCCATACTGTAGGATGCATGAAAATAGCTGCGTCAACACCGACGATGTTTTCGTGCATCTGCACCATAGCTTTCCACCAGTATTGGCGGATGTTATTCTTTAATTCAACGCCATTTTGACCGTAGTCATAAACAGCTGAAAGTCCGTCATAAATATCACTTGAAGGGAATACGAAACCGTATTCTTTAGCGTGAGCTGTTATCTTCTTGAAAAATTCTTCTTGATTCATTGTTTTTATTTTAAAGACTACAAGACCACAAGACTACAAGTCAACAAGTCTTATTTATCTTGAAGCATAATTAATATTATAGAATTCTAAAGTTCTAAATTTCTAAAGTTTTACAAAATGAGCATTGCGTCGCCGTATGTGAAGAAACGATATTTCTCTGCGACAGCCACTTTATAAGCTTTCATAAGCAAGTCATAACCAGCGAATGCTGCCACTTCCATCATCATCGGTGATTTTGGGAGATGGAAGTTGGTAATGAGAGCGTCGGCTGTATTGAAATCGTAATGTGGGAATATGAACTTGTTGGTCCATCCTTTGAAAGGATTAACCTGACCCTTTATATTAACACATGTTTCCAATGCTTTGAGAGATGTAGTTCCCACTGCGAAAATTTTATTACGCTCATTCTTTGCTGTATTGATGATGTCGCAAGCTTCTTGAGTTATTTCCATCTCTTCTGAGTCGGTCTTATGTTTAGTGAGGTCTTCAACTTCAATATCACGGAAGTTACCAACGCCAGTATGGAGAGTAAGTTCTGCGAACTGCACATCGCGGAGCTCGAGGTGTTTCATAAGCGATTTACTGAAGTGCATACCTGCTGTTGGAGCAGCCACAGCGCCTTCACATTTAGCGAAAACTGTCTGATAGTTTTCTGCATCTTCTGGTTCTACAGGGCGGCCGATTTCAGGAGGAAGCGGTGTATTGCCCAAGTCTGTTATAGTTTTTTTAAACTCTTCGTGAGTACCGTCGAACAAGAAACGTAATGTTCTTCCTCTTGATGTTGTATTGTCAATAACTTCAGCCACGAGTTCGTCGTTTTCGCCGAAATAAAGTTTGTTACCGATACGAATCTTACGAGCTGGGTCAACGAGAACATCCCAAAGACGGCTTTCGTGATTCAATTCGCGAAGCAACATGACTTCAATCTTAGCGCCTGTCTTTTCTTTTTCGCCATAAAGACGAGCTGGGTAAACCTTTGTGTTGTTCAAAACAAAAACGTCGCCAGCGTTGACATAATTTAAAATATCCTTAAAGATACAATGTTCGATAGAACCATCTTTACGATTAATGACCATCAAACGTGATTCGTCTCTGTTCTTTGCCGGATAGTTGGCAATAAGATTTGAAGGGAGATTAAATTTGAACTGTGATAACTTCATTTATATAATGATTTTATGTTGATTTTTTCAAAAACCACAAATATAATACATGAATGAAGTTTTGTCAAGACCTTTTTATAAAAAAACTTTAAAATATAAGAAATTCAGAATCTCAGAACTTTTGAGGTTTTGAAGTTTTGAGATTCTGAGTTTTAAAGAATCTTCAAGTCGCCATCCTTAATCCAATTCATTTTTCTGAATATCTCTCCGAAAATCCATGTAAGAATTGCTGGCATGATGAAGCATACCAATAATATTCCGAGCCACATTTTCGTACCGCCTTCCGGCATGGCTGTTATTATTCCGAATGGGCCTACGAGTCCGCATGTTCCCATGCCTGCGCCTATAGGCACGTTTTCAAGATGAAATACGCAAGTTGAAATTGGGCCTGTGATAGCTGCTGCCAATGTTGGAGGAATCCATGTCAAAGGATTTTTTATGATGTTAGGCATCTGCAGCATAGAAGTTCCTATGCCTTGAGAGACGAGTCCGCCCCAACGGTTTTCTTTGAACGACATCACGGCGAAACCGACCATCTGAGCGCAGCATCCCGCTGTGGCTGCACCTGCAGCTATTCCGGAGAGACCGATGGCGATACATAAGGCAGCGCTGCTGATTGGTAGCGTCAACGCCATACCAACTGACACCGAGACAATGACTCCCATAATAAAAGGTCGTAATTCTGTGGCGTTTTCTATAAATCTGCCAAAAGCTTCCATGAAAGCATTGATGCCAGGTCCCACAAACATAGCGAGAAGAACACCGCTTATTATCACGACAGATGGCGTGACAAGAATGTCTATTTTTGTTTCTTTTGATACTATCTTACCGAGTTCCGTGCTGATGACAGCTGCGATATATGCGCCAACCGGACCGCCGAGAGCGTTGCCTGCGATACCACATACCGTTGCGGAGAAAAGGACGAGAGACGGCGCCTTAAGAGAAAACGCTATCGCCACACCGATGGCAGCACCTGTGGCCTGCTTTGCATATTTTGCTATCTCAACTAAAATAGGGATATTCAACTTATCGCCCAAAGTAGTGAAAATGGTTCCAATCAACAATGATGCGAAAAGGCCGAAAGCCATAGCGCCAAGAGCATCGAGGAAATAAGCTTTGGCGCTGATGTTAACATCTTTCTTCTTTAAAAATTCTTTAAAATTCATATCTTTAATTTAATGATGATAAACTAGAAATAGAATATAATGGAATATTTGTCATCCAGTCTTGATCTGCATATCCTAACATAGAAAATCTGTATGCTTTCAACTCTGGATTATCATTTATAAATTGTCGCAGTGAACGTGCTCTTACATTGACTTCAGCTTTCACTTCAATAGGAATAATTTTATTGTCAGTCTGAATAACGAAATCAATTTCAGAAGGCGTTCTGTCGCTGCTCCAATAATAAGGTTTCAAATTTTGACATATAAGTTGTTGGAGAACATATTGCTCTGCGAAAGCGCCTTTATATTCAACGAATACATTGTCACCAATAAGCATTTCGGCTGCTGGCACATCACACATGCAAGCAAATAAACCCAAATCAAGTAGAAACAATTTGAATGCAGAGATGTCTTCATAGAACTTTATCGGCATCTTTGCTTCTTTTATTCTATTGACTTTATGCATTATACCAGCATCTATAAGCCATTGTATTGCTAGTTCGTACTCGGAAGCTCTCGCACCATTTTTAACGACTCCATAAATGAATTTCTTATTCTCTTTAGCCAATTGAGATGGGAGAGAATCAAGTACTTGACCGATTTTTACAGATTCTGCCTTTGTGGCATGCTTTGATATATCGTTACGATAAGCTTTCAGAATATTATTTTGTATGCTTCGTACCTGAGCGAGATTCTTATATTTGCAATATGAATCCACTGCCTCAGGCATGCCTCCAACATAGTAATATTGTCGGAGATATTCTATAAACTTAGAACTCAAAGAATTTATCAGTTGCCAGTCGCGAGTATCCAATATCTTTTTTAAATGTTCTTGTCCTATCGCATCGAGAAATTCATTGAAATTCATCGGATGCATATCTATCATATCTACTTTGCCGACGGGGAATGATGTGCCTTGATTTAAGGTTATACCCAACAATGAACCTGCTACCATAACATGATATTCGGGCGCTTCTTCGTAAAAATATTTTAACAGATGAAGCCCTCGTGAAATCTGCTGTATCTCATCAAAAATTATAAGTGTCTTCTCTTTCTTAATGTTAACACCAGAAATAGCCTGAAGACCTAGCAAAATACGATCAATGTTATAATCATCAGACAATAGCTTTTCTATTCTGCTTTCATTGTCACAATTGATATAAACAACATCATCGTATTCGCTCTTTCCAAATTCTCGCATTATCCATGTCTTGCCTACCTGTCTTGCACCACTAATTATCAATGGCTTACGATTGGGATTATCCTTCCATAATAATAATTTACTATATATTTCTCTCCTCATAATGCAATATTTTTTTATGCAAAATTACACTTTTTCGAGGATAAAACAAGTATGTTATCACATTTTTTCAAGGATAAAATTAGTGATTTGTTACACTTTTTCGAGGATAAAACACTTTACAACGTTAAACCGAATCCTACATTAAAAGGAACAGCTTTGATGTCGGAACCAAACATCTGTGTCAATCCAAAGCGACCAAAGAGGACAAAGTCTTGGAATTTCAAGGTTGTTAAGACATTTACTCCTAATGGATTATAATTTATATCATCGGCAACGACATGTTTTCCGCCATCATAATTTGTTATTGACCGCACGCCAAAACGCCACTCCAATTCTGGACCGACAGAAAGCGCCATCACTTTATAACTCAATCTCCATTGTATCTGTACACTTACCGGCAAACGCAAGCTCCAATAACGAAGAAAACTTTTATCGACGTATGTTCTACCGCTCATTCCTTCAGGAACAATTTCTCCTCCATCATTGAAATTATAGATATATGGCGTTCCGTTGTCTGTCGCAAGAACAGTTTTGTTATTAAAGAAATTATATGTGTTAGAAATACCTAAGGCTGTCACCAAACCCAATGTTCTGCTTTTGTTATAACATATTTCCTCATCGAAGAGATACAATCCCCACTCAAAAGAATTTGGACGTTGCAAAAAAGCAGAACTTTCAAACATGAAAGAATCATCATACATCTGAGAATAGGAGTAATAAATACATGGGTATGCGGATTCGAAATATTTTATCTTATATTGTTTCTGATTATCTTCAGTTTCTTTTACAACGATATGTTGCTTTTTAACATAACTTGGGACTATCGGAAGTTGAATGTAAGTATTGCTTTCTAATTTCTCGCTTACAGAAGTGCCTTCATAACGGCTTTCATAATATGGATTTATTGAGACATATCCATCTTGCGTCATTTCATAAACTTTGATTTTCAAACCATTTTGTCCATCAACAACTTGGATTTTATTAGAATTCACAACAAAAGTTGTATCGGTTTTTATCTCTTGAGAAAAGGCATTTCCGACCAAAGCCATCAAAACTGAAATTAGTACCAATCGTTTCATATCTATAAATTTAAAATTTGTTTTTATTTTCTAAAATTGAAACGTTCAAAAATTCAAATTGCTGCATGGAAATAGAAATAAAAATTCAGTCTAACTTACTTCCATCCGAAAGGATGTCCGCTAAGTTCTAATTTCGCTAATGGATGATAGTCGCCTTTGAGTCCGATTGGCTTAGCGTTTCTTATATCGTAAACCATCTCGATACAGTTTCTCGCTTCCGAAATTCTGAAGCCTTCGCCTGCTAATATTTTTTTGTAGCTTTCTGTATGTAATTCTGTAAATCCTTGGCTAAATTCAAATTCAGCGCCGTCAATCATGATGGTTCTGTAAGTTCTTTTCTCACCTTGGACAGCATTTTCCGGAAGTGTGTCAGCGTTGATGCTCAAGAAATAACGTACTCTTGCTTTTTCCAATTCCATATAGCCAGCCACTCTGTCGTGACTTGACACATGCACCACGCTTTTTTGCACTTTGCCAAAAATCCATTGTAACATATCATAGAAATGTATTCCGATGTTTGTCGCTATGCCGCCGCTTTTATTGACATCGCCTTTCCATGAGGTATAATACCAATATCCTCTTGCTGTTATGTACGTCAAATCTACATCGTAAATTTTATCTTTAGGGCCTTCTTCTATTTTTTTCTTCAAAGCTGCAATAGACTCATGAAGTCGAAGCTGCAAAATTGTATATGCCTTTTGTCCGGTAGCTTTCTCCACAGCTTCCAAAGCATCTATGTTCCAAGGGTTTAACACCACAGGTTTCTCGCATATCACATCACATCCGAGTCGCAAGCCATAACGAGTGTGCGCATCGTGAAGATAATTAGGAGTACATATTGACATATAATCAATTTTCTCTCCTTTTTCTACTAACTTCGTGTTATGACGATCGAAAAGTTCTTGTTCTGTAAAGAACGACGCTTGCGGGAAATAACTATCCATTATTCCTACGCTGTCGTTTTTGTCATAAGCCGAAACCAATACGTTTCCTGTGTCTTTAATCGCTTTGAGATGTCGCGGAGCGATATAACCGCCGACGCCTATTATTGAGAAGTTCATTTTTAAGTCTATGAGTCTATAAGTCTATAAGTCTATGAGTTTATGAGGGATGTTTATTGAATTGTCTTTATCGATTGTATTGTTTACCGCATTCGCATTTCATGTTTTCGTCAAGGTGTTTGCCGCATTCGCAGACCCAAGCTATCCGTCGTGCTGGAACTCCCGCCATCAATGCGTTGTCTTCCACGTCTTTGGTAACGACAGCTCCTGCTGCTATCATAGCATTTTTGCCAATGGTAACGCCACATACTATAGTACAATTAGCGCCAAGCGATGCACCTTCTTTAACTAAAGTCTTCTTATAAACTCCATGAACAGGATATTTAGCTCTCGGCACTGTGACATTGGTGAAAACGCAACTCGGACCGCAAAAAACAAAATCTTCCAACTCAACGCCTTCATAAATAGAGACATTGTTTTGAACCTTGACGCCATTGCCGATCTTTACATTGTTACCGACGTTGACATTCTGTCCGAAAGAACAGTTTTCACCTATCGTAGCACCAGATTGAATGTGACAGAAATGCCAAATTTTGGTGCCTTCGCCAATTGTTACATTTTCGTCAATATAACTCGACTCATGAACGAAATATTTAGATGTCATCTGGTTTATTTTTGAAATGTCATGGGTTTCGGTCACTGAGCTTGTCGAAGCGCCGAGTCTGCCTTCGACAAGCTCAGGCACCAATTACAAATTGTCTTTTTCTATATCTTTAAAATAATTGACAGTTCCGACTTTCAATTCGTAAGTAGCCAAATCGTCGCAAACGATGATTCCTTTTTGATGCATTTGCAACGCACTTACTGTCCATAAATGATTGACGCTGCCTTCGATAACTTGAGCGAGCGCTCTTGCCTTGCCATGACCGTTGGCCAAAATCATGACTTCCTTAGAATCCATCACTGTGCCGACGCCAACTGTCAAAGCTGTTTTTGGGACTTGGTTTATATCGTTGTTGAAAAATCTGGAATTAGCTATTATCGTGTCTGTTGTCAATGACTTGACTCTTGTTCTTGATGTCAATGACGAACCTGGTTCGTTGAAAGCAATATGACCGTCAGGTCCGATTCCGCCCATGAACAAGTCAATTCCTCCGTATGACTTTATCTTATCTTCATAACGTTGACATTCTGCTTCAAGATTTTCAGCATTTCCATTGAGAATGTTGACGTTCTCTTTCTTTACATCTACATGACTGAAGAAATTATTCCACATGAAAGTATGATAACTCTCCGGATGATTTTCCGGAATACCTACATATTCGTCCATATTGAAAGTGACAACATTCTTGAATGACACTTTTCCTTCTTCATAAAGTTTTATCAAAGCTTTATATGTGCCTATAGGTGTTGATCCTGTCGGCAATCCTAAAACGAATGGTTTATCTTCTGTTGGATTAAACTCATTGATTCTTTTAACGATATGATTAGCCGCCCATTGCGACATTTTTTCATAATTAGGCTGAATAATAACTCTCATATTTTTTGTTTTATTTTTTTACAAGTTATCTGTCAAAGTCACACTTTAATTATGTAACTGCGTGAATTTTCTAATATTGCCACAAATATAATTTATTTTTTTGCAGAATTGAAATAATATTTTTGCTAATTTTTTAACTTTGCAAAAAAATATTCAGATGATACTTTGTTTAGAAACTTCCACCGCCGTATGTTCGGTAGCACTCGTTGAAAATGGTAATGTTATCGCTCTAAGAGAAAGCATCGACGGCCAGAATCACGCCGAGAAAATAACTCTTTTCATTGACGAAGTCATGAAAGAAGCCAATGTCTCTTATCGTGATTTAGATGCCGTCGCCACAAGCATGGGACCTGGTTCTTATACCGGATTACGCATCGGAGTTAGCACAGCGAAAGGTTTGTGCTACGCTATGGAGAAACCTCTTATCGCCATCGACACTCTCGCAGCGATGGCGTATGGTTTTAAAGACTACATGACTACAAGACCACAAGACTACAAGCCAGAGTCGATGATATTATGCCCGATGATTGACGCAAGACGTATGGAGGTTTATTCAGCGTTTTTTGATATAGATTTAAATAAAATCTCTGAAACAAACGCTATCATCATAGATGAAAATTCATTCATGGAGATGAAACAAAATCAACACCTTTATCTATTTGGTGATGGCGCCGACAAACTTGCTTCTCTTTTTGAAAATGATGAGAAAATCATTGTAGTGGAAAAATTCCATTGCTCAGCATCATACATGGCAAAATTAGCCGACAAAGCTTTTAAAAACAACGACTTTGTTGACACCGCATACTTCGAACCTTTCTATCTCAAGAATTTCGTTCCAGGAATGCCAAAAGTGAAAGGCCTTGAATAAGAGTTAAAATACATTAACAATAAATTCGACAAAATTTATTAAAAGTGTATTTTTTCTGCTTTTGTTGAAAATATTTATCAAAAAAGCACCATTGGTATTCAGAATAATATTTACCTTTGTAAAGGTTTTACCATTGCATGTAGGAGAATGAGTTATGGATGTTATTTTGAATTATTTGGTGGAGAAGTGGCCTGAGTTTGTCATAATAATCATTACATCTATCGTTGTATGGTTTGTATCTAAATTGTATCATCGTTTTATAAAGATTGAAGGGAAGACAAACGACCTACCTTGCAATAAGCATGAGGATTTGTATCCTCGTTTCGTCAATATTGAGAGGAAAACAAAAGATCTGCCATGCTCAAAACATGAAGACGTTTTTCATGGTATAAAGGAAGAACTAATTGCCATACGCACTTATCTAACCATAAAAGATCCTAAAGTTGCGGATGCTTTCTCTCAAAAGAAAAGCCCAAGAGAACTCAACGAAGCAGGAATGCAACTGTATTCAGACATTAACGGCAAAAGTTTTTTAGATAAAAACAAGGATATTCTTATCAAGGATATATGCAATAAAAATCCAAAAACCGCTCTTGACGTAGAAGAAGCGGCTCTTGAAATTTTATATTCACATATCGACGATGATATGTTTATCGACTTGAAAAATTGGGTTTACGATTGCGCTAACCGTAAAATTATGGTTGACGGAGTTGAAAAAGATCACGCAATAACAATATACGACGTTTGTTTCGTTTTAAGCCTGCCATTGCGCAATATGTATTTAGAACTACATCCAATATTTAAAGGCCAGTTTTTTTAAAACTTACTTTTTTTCTTGCTTTTCTTTTTGGGACTATTGCTGCTAACCAATGTAAAATCAAGTTGTTTCTTGATTAAGTTGACGCTTTTAACTTGTATTTTCACTTCATCGCCAAGTTGATATATATTACCGTAATCCTGTCCGATGACACGGAAATTCTCTTCGTCCAAATAATAGAAATCATCGTTCAAGTCGGCATAACGTATCAAGCCTTCACACTTGCTGTCTTTGAGTTCGACATAAATTCCCCATTTGCTGATACCAGAAATCAATCCGTCGAACACTTTTCCGATTTGGTCTTGCAGATATTCAGCCTGCTTGTATTTGACCGATTCACGTTCCATTTCAGCGGCGCGTTTTTCCATATCGCTTGCATGCAGACAAAGGCTTTCATATTCGTCTCTATCAACACTCGGCTGATTTTCTATGAGATAACGTTCCAACAAACGATGCACCATAAGGTCAGGATAACGACGTATCGGCGATGTAAAATGAGTATAATATGGGAATGCCAATCCATAGTGACCGATGTTATTTGTACTATAAATAGCTTTAGCCATAGTTCTAATCGCAACAGATTCAACGAGATTCTTTTCACCTTTACCATCAACGGCGTCAAACAAAGCATTATACGACTTCACAAGTTTCTCTCTCGAACTGATATTCATCGTATAGCCGAGTTTTGAGACGAGCTGAATAAAGTTATACAATTTTTCAGGATTAGGCTCATCGTGAATTCTGAATACGAAGGTATAATCTTTGAATTTGCTGCCAGGTTTAGCCATCGTTTCCGCAATGGTTTTATTTGCCAGAAGCATGAAATCTTCGATAAGCATATTAGCTTCTTTCTGCACCTTGACGTATGTATCTATCGGCTTGCCATTTTCATCGAGGATAAATTTAACTTCTTCTGAATGGAAGTTAATACATCCTTCCTGCATTCTCTTCGCTCTTAATTTAGTAGCTAAATCATTGAGCGTCATAAGTTCTTTCTTATTATCGCCATCAGCACCTTCTATCATAGCCTGAACTTCTTCGTAAGCATAACGACGATTTGACTTGATAACGGTTTTGCCGATCCAAGTATTGACGATGTCGGCGTCTTCATTTAACTCAAAAACCACAGAAAAAGCCAGTTTCTCTTCATCAGGACGAAGCGAACATACCATATTACATAATTTTTCAGGCAACATAGGTATGGTTCTATCGACGAGATATACAGATGTTCCGCGTTCTTGAGCTTCATCATCAATTGCAGAACCAGGCTTAACATAATGAGAGACATCGGCGATGTGAACACCGACTTCAAAATTTCCGTTCTTCAAATATCTCAACGAGAGAGCGTCGTCAAAATCTTTCGCATCGTGAGGGTCTATTGTCACGGTGAAGATGTCACGGAAATCGCGACGTTTCTTTATTTCAGAAGCTTTGATTTTATCAGAAATATTTTTCGCCTCTTTTTCAACTGCTTTAGGGAAGTCTAAAGGATATTCATATTCAGCGAGAATGGATTGCATCTCTACATTATTCTCGCCAGGATTACCGAGCACTTTCACGACCTCACCGAAAGGATTGCGCGCATTGTCAGGCCAGTCGGTAAGATGGACTATTACTTTCTGTCCGTCTTTAGCATTTTTATATTTACCTTTTGGAACATAAATATCTAAAGGCATTGTCTGACGGTCTGATATGACGAAAGCGAAACCGTGAGAGAGACTGAAGATACCGACAAAATCGGTCTTGGCTCTTTGAATGATTTCTACAATCTCGCCTTCATTTTTCTTAGTCTTACGTTTAGGGAACATCGCCACTTTGACCTTATCTCCATGAAGAGCCTTGCCTGTATTGTTGGCAGCGATGAAAATATCTTCGCCTTCTTCATCAGGAATGACATAAGCCTTGCCTGTGCTTTTCATATCGACAGTTCCAATGACGAACTGAGGTTTTGGTCCATATTCGTGAATATAATCAGGGTGAAGAAGATAACGATACGGTTTGTCTTCTATGAGTTTCCCTTCATGATGAAGAGTGACAAGAATCTGATAAATAACGTCTTTTCCAGCAGCATCACGCACCGACATTATCTTTGCGATCTGCTTATAATTCATTGGCTTGAAAGGATGTTCTCCAAATATAGCAAGTATAGTATTTACAAAAGTACTAAGGCTGTTTTTGATTTTTTTCTTTGCCATAATTAGTTAAAGTTAGGTTGTTTTTAATTATAGTATGCTATCGCTGTCCATAAATCCTGACTTTGATATTTTTAAACAATGCTTCATTGCTGTCTAACATACGAGAATAATATGTATAAATGTAGCATTTAAGGTCTGTCGCATCTTTGACCATAAATTCTTTTTCGACATCAAGCTTGTACCATTCGCCCACTTCGATTTTATCTACAGGAAAAAATTTAACGATCTTATCTGTATAATACTCCGGATAGTTATGATTGTTTCCTGAGCAATAAAAATATAAATCCATATACTGATCTGCTTCTATTTCATCGAGGAACGACACATCAGCCGAGAAACAAATTTTTATTTTATCCCAGTCTCCTGAAATCTTTGTCTCTGGCAACATATAGAAATTGATCCATTTTTTATCTTCTCTGGTCTGACATCTTATCGTTTGCTGATGATTGTATTGACTTATATATTCATATTTATCATCTTCATAAATATTTTCTGAGACAAGCTTATTGTTAAGATACACATAGTCATTGACGTTTTTATAAACATCAAATTTGCGCTTTATTATTTCGTGATACGCATCGTTCGACGCATCTGTAATCGACATATTATTATCAATTTTATATGTCTTGTCTTCCTCCCTAATATACATATAACTATTTGATAGTATTTTAGTTACACCTTTTGCATATTCAACAAAAAGCATCTCAGACTTCGAGTCTTCTTTATCTATACCAAGACAATTGCCAGCCCAACTTACCTTGGAAGGGGTTTTTAGGTTATATTTGTTTTTGAGAAGTGTCACAAGTGAAGGCACAAAGTCGTTATGAGTGACAACGTTTTCGAAAGTATTATGTTCTTTTAACAATGGTGAATAAATTATTAAAGGCACATGATATCTGGAAATGTCAGATTTCATGAATGAACCACTTGAATGATCGCCTGTAATGATAAATATTGTATTTTCAAAATCGTCACGTTTCGAATAATCATCGAAGAATTTCTTTAGACAATCATCTGTATAAACAAAAGTTATAGATTTTTTATACGCATTGTGCGACACATTACTAGTTTCTCTTGTTTCTTCAACAATTTGCTTTGCTTTTCTTGCTGCTTCAACAAAGATTGGATTGCTTTCTTCTATATCATCGTGAGTTGAAATAGTAACAAATAAATTCATCATTGGCGATTTTTTGTTCTTCAAAACATCTATTGACTTATCAAAAAGAAATTCATCGTGATAACCCCAGTAATTACCTTTATTTCTGTCATTTTCATTCTTATAGTCGGCATAGAAATTAGACATATAATCGTTTTTCTGGGATATAAGATATTCCGCCACGCAGTCGAAATAGAATTCTCCTGAATAAAAAGCATTCGTTTCGTAACCATTAGATTTCAATATTCCAATCAGAGTGTTGGTTTCCGGCATATTGCCGAATTGATATCCTCTGATTCCACAAGGCACCGAACCTGTTATTGCCGGAACTATACCGAAGCTTCTCAATGTTGTTGACATACAGTTTTTCCAATATAAAGATTCCTTCGACAATGAATCCAAAAAAGGCATTATCGGCCTGATAGTGTTGTTTGTCCCCATCCATTCGTTGCCCAAAGATTCAACAACAACAATAACGATGTTCGGTTTCACATCAGAATCATTGAAATATTGAGAAAGATTATCTTTTGTGTTGTCGATATATTCCATAGGATAATGTTTGTCTGGAATAACACGACCGTTTTTAAATTCAATATATTCGTTAATGATTGATTCGTCGTAACCTATTTGGTTTTCTGCGAATTTATCTGACAAAAAAACAGATTTTACGAGATACCATGTTTTGTTTGTCACATAATTTCTCACATTCGGATTTGTTGTCTTTTCCAACTTGTGCGTTAAACCTATACATGATGAGAAGGCTGTTATAATAATCAATGAAGTAACGACAACATATCGACTGACATTATTTTTTCTAACAACATAATATATTAAAATACAATACATTACCGCCAAAGACAAAAACCCTATTGATACAAGCCAAAGATTATTCATCCCACTTTTTACCGTTTCTATCACTTCGTTGATAGGGCGCAGAAAAATCTCATTATCCATCAATGCTCCGCTTTTTGTCGTGAAGATCGTCAATGAGATTTCGCTTAAAAACAAGAATGCAAACAACAAGGATGTTATTATCATCGAAGTTTTTTTTGAAGCAAGCCTGAAAAGTGCGTAAATCGGAAATATTATGAGAGAGAGAAATCCTGACGACAAAAGCGTGACGACAATAGAACTGAGAAAGTTGACGAAGGTAAAGTCAGATTCGAAATAAATTATTCCAAAAAATATTTTCACCAATAACATTATTACCGTGAAGATAATAACGTTAACAGAATATGGATATATGTATGAATTAAATTTACTATTTCTTGCCATGTTTTTATGTCTATATATTTTTTTAGTTCTATTATTCTCGTATCAACTTAAAATTCAATTATTTTACATCACATTAACTAAAATCGTATTAGTTCTATTTTGATTTTCAAAGATAAAAAAAAGTAGCATAGTATAACGTATCTATTCCAAAAATATAGGATAAATATTTTAATTTTGCATAGTTTAATCTTAACGATAACAAGAAGGTTGATATATAATTAAAAACACAATACGGGAAACAAAGACATTTTCACTTATCACATTATGTTTCATCATCATAATGATGACATCTAAAATATTCGATTACAGCACTATTGATGTGTTTTTGAAATCTGAAATACATTGTCTTGTAACTTCATGTTTTATAGCGTCTGTTGTATTTATCGTTTATATTCTTTTCAGATTTGTTTCCGTAAAATTTGCCAATTGGATCGTATCTATAATATATGGAACAATCATTTTAAGCGAAATAGGATTGAGCGTTTATACTCATGATAGCGGTTCTTTAATGGGAAAAGAACTGTTTATCAGGCCTTTCTCTGAAGTGTTGCAGACTATTTCCGCATCAATGAACATATATTTCCTCATGATAATCACATTGGCTTTCTTGTGCGTCTTTTCATTTCTGACATATTTTTTAAACAAAGTTGTCATACTTGTTGTAGAATCGCTTGGTGCAGAGATGATGGGCGAAAACACCTTTGCTTTGTTTCTTGATTCTCTTTCCCAAAAAAGTCTCTATTGGAAGAATTGTTTAGCGACAACTATAAGAAGTTATGGTGCAGTACCATCAATAACATCATCGGTAATGGGACCTAAAGGATTTCAGTTCGGTGTCATGCCCACGCATAATTCTATGTTCGACATATTCAAACTAAATGGTTATAAGACAAGTGCTTTTTACGGCGGAGATTTTAGTTTCGACTTTATTTCCGAATTTCTCATAAATCAAGATATTGATTATATGTCTGATTTTTATGCCGACTATAAGAATGAAAAAGATAAAAACAATGGCAACTGGTGGGGATATTTCGATCATGTCATGTTTGACAAAAGTTTGGAAATAATAAAAGATATCGATATGCCGATGTTTAATCTGTTTATAACAATAACAAATCATGAAGCCTTGAATATCAATGATGAAGGGAGAAACAAAGAGTATTTTAGAAGAGCCGATGATATAATTGCGCAGATGAAACCAGAGAAAGCCTCTTTGTTTGAAAAGAACAAAGCACGTTTCTGTTCAATGCTTTATACCGACGATTGTATAAAACACTTTTTGAATGAATACAAAAAACATCCCAACTATGATAATACTATCTTTGTTATAACTGGTGATCATTCTTCAGGTTTGATAATAAACAACAAACTGTCGTACCATACTGTGCCTCTTATCATTTGGTCGCCTATGCTTGAAGAAAGTCAGACATTCACATCCATCGTAACACACAACGACATAGCACCTTCATTAAACGCTATGATGAGAAAAAAATATAACCTTAAAACTCCAGAATATGTTCATTGGGTCAGTGATGGATTAGACACTTCAAGTCGCATGAATTTTTCAAAGAAAATGGTACATGTCAACTATAGCAGGGAAATGCGCGAGATGATTTATGACAATTATATGTACTGGGAAGCAAACCAGTGGGAATGGGAACTCGTTAATAAAATTGATGAAAATCTTGAAATGGAAATAATCTGGGACGATTCTTTAAAAGAAAAACTTAACAAAAAACTAGAGCTCTATAAATACATATATCGTTACACATATTACAATGACAAATTAACTCAAAACCCTATCAATCAAGATGATAAATATAATATTCTAAAAGTGTTAAAAGAGCGTTCTAAGATAGTTTGTAAAACACCAAACCAAAAACCAAGTGAAGTCGGCTCCAAGACTTTCGACTTATTTGATATTATCGTTGATGAAGATACTGATAAGATTAAGTTCACCCTTGATGCAAAAGTATATGTCAATGATTCTTTGTGGCAAGATGAATATATGGATCTCGTTGTAAGGTGCAAAGAAATAGAAAGCGGAAAGACAACAGACTATATCGACAAAGTGACGAAATTCATAAAGTCAGACGTAATACGCACCAACGAATGGTACGATTTGTCAGTGTCTAATGTGTTTATGGTCACTAAAGGCAAGAAATATCTTTTGTCAGTACATCTCTCATCCGTAATGTATGATGATCAATGGATTGGCGGTTCAAGGTTAACTATTGGCGAACGAACAGCCAAGATAGAAATATATTGAATGGTGTGA
Source organism: Bacteroidales bacterium (assembly GCA_045631805.1). Classification (GTDB taxonomy): domain Bacteria; phylum Bacteroidota; class Bacteroidia; order Bacteroidales; family F082; genus Limimorpha. Next base: position 17,684 of record JAZQVL010000075.1, read on the forward strand.
AATTATAATTTCACTATTCCCATATCAGCTTCAAATTTAACTTTATTGAACATGTCTTCTTTGAACTCAAACAATGTGGTATCATTTTTCAAGAAAGGATAAAATGATATTTTGTGATATTCAAGATTTACGTTCTCCAAGTCGGAAAAGTCGTGTTCCTTGCCATCGACTCTTTTGTATTTAAGATTTAATCTGTCACTATCGAATTTCACTTTTTTCAATCCTGGAGCTGATATTTCAAAATGTACGCAGCTATCGTTGCTGACCAAGGTGAAGTTTCCGTTTTCATCAGAATATGTGTTAAGGCCAACTTTCCAATTATTATTCCATCCTCTTATCACAGCGCCTTCTACAGGTTTGTTTTTACTGATTATTTTTCCTTTTATGACATAATTTTCATAACCAAGCATATTGAAATAATTGACAGGTCTGACAGCTTCTTTTGGTTTCAATTCATGAAGTTTTTCAAATTCGTAAGCTGCCGGCTTTAGTGTTCCGATTATTTCTTTTCCGTTTTTCGTCGTTGTTATTCCATCGTGATTGAGCAGACCTGGATAATTTGCTTCAAAATTTAAACCCGGATTGATATGATCTTGGAATTCCCACCAACCGAAACCAATACCTCCGCAATCAATAATATATTGATAAACTTCTTTAACAAACAAGGCCTGTAAATCGTATCTTATTGAATCGTTGTCTGATGGCAATGCTGTTTCTCCGATAATCCAAGGTTTACCAATATATTTGCTATACCACCATATTTCATTAGGTATTCTTAAAGGATGATATGTATGAATTTGTACAAAATCTACAGGCAAAACAGAAGGGTCCCATTCGAAAATTTCTATAGGTTCGGAGAAACCGATGGTAAACAAATGATTTGGAGAATATTGTGCGAGTAATTCTTTCCAATGTTTTACAATATTCACAGCATCTTGCTTTGTGCGGTTTGGTTCCGAGTCAAAATATAAAGGTTCATTCATCAAGTCATATGCGAAGATTGTAGGGTTATCGGAAAAGCGTTTAAACACAGATATGCAGAAGTCTTCAAGTTCTTTTTCGAAAGGCGGCTTGAACAAAATCATGATTTTCATGTCATAAGATGCTGCAATGTCTAACATGTCGGCAATTCCATTATTGATAGCTTCTTGACATTCTTTCAGATATATTGCGGCGGCTTCGTCTGATGACCAAAAATATATTCCCTTATCATCTTTACCAACTACGTCGAGACATATTCTTATTGTGTTGAATCCTAATTCTTTCATCAACTCAACATGATTCGAAAATTGTTGATTTATTTCTTCTTTGGTGTTTGATTCAAATATTTCATCGTTTTCGTAATATTTTGCAGGAGAAATTACAACATCACTATTTATCTTTCTCACATCGACTTTGTAATTCAGCATCAAAGGAAAGAATATTTCATCATTGATTTTAAAGACATCATCTTCTAAATAAACAAAATCTTTGCGAATTTCATTTGTTTTTATGGAGTTGCAGTTCGTTAGAAATAGCGTAGTTAGGCTGATTAATATAATAAAACAAACTTTAAGAATAATTTTTATATTTTTAGTCATAGATTATTTTTTTTGCAAATATATGCTTTTTTGTTCAATAAAAAAATCCGCTGTTTTACAGCGGATTAAGTTGCCCAACCAGGGTTCGAACCTGGACTTTACTGATCCAGAGTCAGTCGTGTTGCCAATTACACCATTGGGCATTTTTTCAGTCCGCAAAAATAATATTTTTTTTTATATTTGCAAAAATAAAAAATTATGGCACACACATATTCTATAGGCGTTGATATTGGCGGCACCAATACAGACATTGGCTTAGTCCGCAACGACGGTAAAATCATTATGCGTCGCAACATTCCAACAAACAAATATTCCGATATTGATGTTTATCTCAAAGACATCACCGACCTTGTCAAAGAAATGATGAAGGAGAACGAGATTGAAAACATCGACGGCATCGGTATCTGCGCTCCTAACGGAAATTATTACAAATGTACATTCAGCGGAGCGACAAACCTCAACTTCAAAGGAGACTTCAATGTTCAGGAAATTGTTAACAAATATATGAATGTTCCTGTCGTTGTCTCTAACGACGCCAACGCTGCTGCTTTCGGAGAAATGGTTTATGGCGGCGGCAAAGGCATGAAACATTTAATCACCTTCACTCTTGGAACAGGTGTCGGCTCAGGTATCATCATCGATGGCAAATTGGTCCTCGGTTCAACAGGTGGCGCCGGCGAGTTAGGCCACGTCATCACTATCCCTGGCGGTCGTCAATGCGGCTGCGGATTGAAAGGCTGCCTTGAAACTTACACTTCCGCTACCGGAATACGTCGTACAGCTTTGGAAATGTTAGAAAACAACCCATCATACGACGGAGTATTATCAAAGATACCAGCTGAAGAATTGACAAGTAAAGCCGTTGGCGATGCAGCTAATGCAGGCGACCCTCTCGCATTACAGATTTTCGAAGAGACAGGAAAAGTGCTCGGTCTGGCAATGGCAAACGCATGTTCATTCTCATCACCAGAAGCAGTATTCTTGATGGGCGGCCCTGTAAAAGCAGGCGACGTGCTCCTCAATCCAGTTCGTAAATCTTTCGCCGAAAACCTATTGTTCGTCTATAAAGACTCCGTAGAAGTCAGAGTATCTGAACTCCCTGACAACGACGTAGCAATCTTAGGCGCAGCAGCTTTGGCAAAAGCTTGAGTTGAAGTCAACATGACTACAAGACAATAAGACAACAAGAGACGCATCAATGAGCATAATCATTGCTGCGTCTCAAAAACTTATATTTACTATCAAAACTTATATTCACAAATTTACAAATTTAAACTATGAAAAAATTATTCCTACTAATGACAATGTGCATATTAGGTTTGTTCGGAACATCCTATGCACAAACAATTACACCTGAAAAGGTTTCTAAACAAAGAAATAACGATGAGACACATTATCCTTTAGCTGACGTCGTAGCTACTGTCAACGACCAAAACAACGTTGACGTGGTATGGAGCTGGAGTGAAATAATACCAGAAAAAATCGTCGTTGACTTCGAGACAGGCAACTTCAGCCAAGCAGATTTCGACAATAACGGCAACGCTCCTTGGGTAATCACCAACGACGCTTACGAAGGCAACTACGCCATCAAGTCTAATTGCGAAGGCATTGACAGCGGAAGATCTGATATTTCAATCACTATCGATGTCCCTTTCGATGGCATAATGAGTTTCTACCATAAAGTATCTAGCGAACAATTCTTCGACAACGGCTATTTCTATATCGACGGAGTACAAAAAGCTGTGGCTACAGGCAATGCCGACTGGAGCTATAGAGAATACAAAGTCAAGAAAGGTGTTCATACTTACAAATGGTCATATCAAAAAGACAATATGGACTCAGCAGGTGAAGACGCTTATTTTGTAGATAACATCGTTTTGTACCAAGAAATTCCTCCATTTGAAGGCGGATGGATTTACTACGATGAAGGCGATTACGCTAATGCTGTAGGTTCTCAAACAGGCGCAATATATTGGGGCATCAGCTTCCCTGACACTGAGGAATATGCTGGATACACATTGACAAAAGTTTCTTATTTCGACCAAGATCCTTCACTCGAGATCACAGCTAATATCTACTTAGGCGGAACAGACGCTCCTGCTACTTTGGTGTCATCACAAGATTTCACAACATCAGGTTCACAATCTGTTATGGAAATAGAACTTGACAATCCTGTATTATTGGATGGAACACAGCCTTTGTGGATTACATTCTATTCTAATGACGATTTCCCTGCAACAGGTTGTTATCACGTCGGCGACTCTAACAGCGACTGGATTTCTTTCAACGGAACAACATGGGGACATACTGTTGACTACGGTGTGATTTACACATGGTTAGTGAGAGGCTTCCTCGAAAATGCAAAAGGCGAAAAAGCTGTCTTAGCTGATGTTAAGTTCAAAGGCGAGACTTCAACAGGACCAGCCATCGCAAAAGCTGACGCTAAACCTTTCGGCATTGGAGTGCCTGAAAGAATGGCAAGCAACAACAACCGCGATTTCTTAAACATCTATAATGTATATAGAAAAAACATTCATACTGATGAAATAGTGAAACTTGCTGAAAACGTCAGCGATACAACTTTCGTTGATACACAATGGAACACATTGAGCAATGGAGCTTATAAATGGGGTGTTACCGCTATATATGAAGACAATAGAGCAGAGTCTGAAACAACATGGTCTAACACCTTAGATTTCGGCGAGATGTTCACTTCTGTCGATATGAATATCACGACAACAAGCAATGAAATAGCAGCAGGAGCTAAGGTTAAATTCACTAACCTCGATGAACCAGGAATAGGCTACGACTATAAAGCTACAGTAGACGATAATGGCAGCTTCCACTGGGATAGCTTCCGTAAAGGTAATTATTCTTATGCTGTCATGAAAAAAGGCTATGACACTTTATATGTAAATAACATCACAATTTGGGATGAGACAACAATAGAAGCAACAATAGACGAAATAATCGCTCCTGTTGAAAATCTCACAGTATCAGCAACAGGCTGGGCTAAATGGGAAAACAGAGACTTCAGCAATGGCGGAGGTGAGTTTAACTACAACTTCGACAATGGATTACTTGACGGATGGCAAACCATCGACGCTGACGGCGACGGTTACAACTGGCGTCTCACAACAGAGATTTTAGGTCCAGGCAACGGCCATAACGGAAGTAGATATTGCGTCATTTCACAATCATACGACAACGACTTGGGCGGTCCGCTCACACCTGACAACTACTTAGTCACTACAGACAAATATCTCATCAAAGACGGCTCACAACTTTCATTCTACGTATGTGCTCAAGACGCAACTTGGTCTGCCGAACATTATGGCATCGCTATTTCAACAACTGGCAACAGCAATCCAGAAGACTTCACAATGATTTGGGAAGAAACATTATCTTCAAAAGGCAGCGCAAAAGAATCACGCGATGACTCTAAACAAGGTGCATGGTATCTCAAGAGAATCGATCTCAGCGATTATGCTGAACAAGAAATATATATCGCATTCCGTCACTTCGACTGCACAAATCAATTCTATGTCAATGTTGACGACATCGTTTTAGTAAATGAATCCAAAAACGCTAAAGCTGTTCTCTCTTATGATGTTTATCTCGACGACATCCTCGAAGCAACAGTAACAACTAATTATTATCAACATAACACAGAAATATCTGAAGGTCATCATGTGACAAAAGTCGTCGCCAACTATGCAACAGGTTCAAGCGAAGCTGTTGAATATGACTGGACATATTCAAGCTGCGAAAACCTTCAAGGTGTTACAGGTCTCACTGCTGAATATTTCAAAGGTAAAGCTGTCTTGAATTGGAATATGTATGGAGAAGAACTTCCTGATGTAATCGACTCATTCTTCTTCGACTTCGAAGACGGTTCTATAGATGGATGGACCACTATCGACGCTGACGGTGACAATTACACTTGGAGAACATCAGCAGAATATATGGAACCAGGACAAGGCAATAACGGCAGCCAACACTATGTCTTGTCAGAGTCATTCAACAATCAGTTTGCTGAAATACTTTATCCAGACAACTATTTCGTCACAGTAGAGAAATATGCTATCAAAGAAGATTCAGAACTCTCGTTCTATGTCTGCGCTCAAGACGGCGAATTTGCAGCCGAACATTATGGCGTAGCTATCTCATTGGCTGGAAATACAAATCCTAATGATTTCACTATGATTTGGGAAGAAACATTAGAAGGCGATGGAGGACGCGACCGTCAGACAAAATGGTCGTTAAGAACCATCGATTTAAGCAACTATGCCGGCCGTGAAATCCATATCGCATTCCGTCACTTCAATTGTCACGACCAATATATGCTCGACATCGACGACATCACTTTGGCAACAAGCAAGACAAGAGAAGAAGACGTATTGACTCCAATGGGAGTATTGGTGTTCCGCAACGGCGAGCTCATCACTCCAGAACCAATAACAGAGAACTCTTTTGCAGAACCATTCGTCGGTGAAGAAGCTGTAGATTATTGCGTAAGAGTCGTATATAATCACAATATAGATCCTGAGACAGAACAACCTGGCGACATCAACTACACAGGTTCAATGTCATGCCCACAATGCGCAACAGTAGAATATGTTATGGATTGCGACGCTCCTGTAAATCTTATTGCAGAAACAATGTATTATAATGGAGCTTACGGCGTTAAATTGACATGGTCTTTGATAGGTGAGCCTAAACAATATAACATTTACAGAAGCACTGATGACGACAACTACGAATTGATAGATGATACTAAACAGAACATGTATTTCGATGAAATAGATGTAAATGGAACATATCACTATCATGTTACAGCCGTTTATGTAAAAGGCGAAGAAGAATGCGAGTCAGATCCTATCCACGTTTCCATATTCGTACCAGTTGGTTTGAATGAAAATGCGCTCAGCGACATTATGATTTATCCTAATCCAACACGAGGCGGATTAAACATCAAGGCTGAAGGCATCACACGCATCACTATTATCAACACAATAGGCCAGGTTATTTATGACATCGACACCAACAGCAATGAAGAAACAATAGACATGTCACAATACGAAGCAGGTGTCTATATGGTGAAAGTCATGACAGAAAATGGCATTGCAACAAGACGCATAACCGTAGTACGATAAAAGCAAAGTGGCTAAAAACGATAATTCATTTTTAGCCACTTAAAGCACTTTACACCCTTTAAACAAGAACTCCTGAATCCCTGGCCGGTTTGGGGGTTTTTTTAATGAAAATTATTTTTTTCTTTTTTTTATTTTTCTTTAAAATCAAAATCTTTTTAA
>JAZQVL010000076.1:0-23989 GCA_045631805.1 Bacteroidales bacterium
TATTATTATAAAAAGCATAATTACCTATTGAAGTAACAGCGGCTGGAATTTCTATGTTTTTTAAGCCGTTGCAATATTGAAAAGCATTATTGCCAATTGAAGTCAAAGTATTAGGCAATTCTACATCTGTTAGATAATCACAATCATAAAAAGCGTTTTCACCCAAACTTGTAACATTAAATTCATATCCAGAAATTGTTGCTGTCGTTGGAATTGTTATTGAAGTATTTGTTGTTGGCTTTGTTGAGCAAACCACTTCACATTCTCTTGTCTCAAAATTTGTCACTTTAAATTTCAGGCTATAGTTTTCATAATCGACTATAGCATATTCACCGATGAATATAGGATATATAGGTGTAATGTTATAATTTTTCCAATATGAAGCGGCCTTATATGCATTGACAGAATTTTCAGGCACTTGAATGTTCATTTTTGAAGGAGTGCCGCTGAAAGTGTAATTATATGCTGTTGGTACATTTTCAGCATAACATCTAATGCCTAATAAATTTGAGCAATAATAAAAAGCGTAGTTGCCTATTGAAGTGACAGTACTTGGAATTTCAATGCTTCTTAATTGCATGTAATTATCATTTTGCCAATCACCTGCGAAGGCGTATTCTCCAATGGTTTTAAGCTGTGAGTTCTCTTCAAAAGTTACTGTTTCCAATTTTTTACAATATCTGAAAGCGTAACTTCCAATTGAAGTGACAGAACTTGGTATCTCAATGCTTTTCAAATTTGAACAGCTTGAAAATGCATATTGTCCTATAGTTGCAAGTTGAGAATTTTCCTCAAATGTTAAAGTGTCAATTTGCGAACAATTTGAAAACGCATAATTTCCTATTGAAATAACAGAATTAGGAATTTCAACGCTTGCTAAATAACAGCTTGAGAAAGCATATTGACCAATTGTGGCAACAGCTTCTGGTATTTCTATTGATGCCATATCATAGCAATGATAAAAAGCATAATCGCCGATACGTGTTACGGTATTAGGTATTTCCACGGATGTAATGTACCAATAGCCATATTTAAAAGCATCATTAGCTAAGGCTGTAACATCACATTCCATTCCTGAGATTGTCACAGAAGAAGGGATTGTTATTGCTGTTGCTGATGATGGTTTTGTTGTACATAAAACCTCACATTCTGTTGGTTCAAATCCTACAATAGTAAATTTCAAAGAATAGTTTCCATAATTTACAGTAATGTTATCACCTGCTATTGCGTCATACATTTTTGTCACCTTATAATTATTCCAAGGTGAAGCTGCTTTGTATAAATCAACAGAAGATTCAGGAACTTGGATGCTCATGATAGCAGGAACATTGTTGAAAGCTGTGCTTGATGTTGTTGGCACAGCTTCTGCAAAACTTCTTACACTATATAATTTTGTACAATAATTAAAGGCATAATCTCCTATTGATGTGACAGAACTTGGCAATTCTATGTTAATCATACTTGTACAATTTTGGAAAACATATTGACCTATAGAAGCAAGTTGGGAATTTTCTTCGAAAGTAATATTAGCTAATTTCGTACAATATTGAAAAGCATAATTACCAATTGAAGTGACAGAGCTTGGAATTTCAATACTTGTAAATTGCATGTAATTACTTGAATTTCCAGCGAAAGCATATGCTCCGATTGTAGCGAGCTGTGAGTTTTCAGCGAATGTCACACTGCCTAATTTTGTACAATATTGAAATGCGTAATCACCAATAGAAGTGACAGAATTTGGAATTTCAATATCTGCCAAAATTGAACAGCTGTAAAATGCATAGTTTCCAATTGTAACAAGAGCGTTTGGCAATTCAATATTTGATAATGCGTCGCAATCGTAGAAAGCATTGTCGCCTATTGTAGCAAGAGCATTTGACAATTCAACATTTGATAATGCATCACAATCGTAGAAGGCATTTGTTCCTATTGAAGTCACTGTGTTTGGTATCTCGACACTTGTTATATAATCAGAGTTATAGAAAGCCGTATTTGCAATAGACGTCACAGTATAATCAATTCCTGATATTGTCACTGTGGATGGAATTGATATTGAAGTTTCAACAGTAGGTTTTGTGCTGCATTTAACTTTACATTCAGCAAGTTCCTCATCAGATACAATAAATTTCAAAGAATAATTCTCATAATCAATTATTGTGCTAAGTTGAGATATTTCTTCAACATCAAGTTTTATATTTGCTGCAAACGTCAATCTATTTCCAGAATTGCTAGAAGGATGTTCGCTATAAGACGTCGAATTGTCATTTTGTCTAAACATAGAAACACTATTACTATTTGAATTACTTGTGTAATACCAGTTTAATGAATTAGTATAACTACTAGCAGTCTTTGCTACCACAACGACAAGATTATCTTCTCCTGAATATTCGAATGGTTCATCCAGAATAAATGTTTCCCACTCGCTATCTCCAATAATAACATTACTGCCAGAATAGACCAATGTGAGCGAACTCAAAGGAGTCCAATCTGTATTTGACGAAATATAATTTCTACTGGTCTCGCCCATGTATATTTTAATGGTGGAAGTACTATAGGAATAATTATTTGCCCGATGATAAGCAATGGAATTAATCGAGCATCCTTCGCCGATGTCATCTTTTGAGTAAATAGTTTCATTCCAGGAATGCCTGTAATAATTGTTAAATGGAGCATTGTAAGAGGATGATGTTCCATTGCCAATTGTAATTTCCGTTTGCGCAAACAATCCTATTCCTGAGATTATAAATGCAATGAAAAGTAAAAGTTTTTTCATAATATTTAATTTTTAATTTATTCAGTAATGGAGTGATGGAGTAATGGAGTGTTTTGTTATTGAGTTAAATTAGGTGGCAAATGTACCTAATTTGTTTTTATTTAGCAAGAGGTTTTTGAGAAAAAATATTTGAGGGATGAGAGGGTTTAAAGGGATGAGAGGGACTTGAGGGACTGAGGATTTGAGGCCTTTTGTCATTAGCCTTTAGCCATAAAAAAAGAGCGCCGCTTTTAATAGCAGCGCTCCAGCTTGTAGTCTTGTTGACTTGTAGTCTTATTCAATAATTGTCAACTCGTTGATGATATTGTGTGCTTTACCGACTTTTTCGATGCACCATAAGAGGTAACGAGCGTCCATACAGATTGTGCGTTGAACCTTTTGTTCGAAGGAGAGGTCACCGCTCATTGCTTCCCAGTTGCCGTCGAAGGCAAGGCCGATGAGTTCGCCTTTGCCGTTGATGACAGGGCTTCCTGAGTTGCCGCCAGTGATGTCGTTTGTTGTGATGAAGTTAACGATGAGGTCACCATTTTCATCAGCATAACGGCCATAGTCTCTTGCTTCGTATAAATCTCTAACATCTTGAGGGATGTCGAATTCCCAGTTGTTAGGTTTATATTTAGCCATCACGCCGTCCATTGTTGTAACATAATTGTAGTTAACAGCATCAGCGCCTTTGTAAGGTTCTACAGAGCCGTAAGTGAGACGCATTGTGAAGTTAGCATCTGGATAGAAGTTACGATTTGTCTGCATTTCCATCAAGCCTTTCATATAAAGACGTTCTGCTTCGTCGCCAGCTTCAGCAGCTTCATAATATAAAGGAACGACGACATCGTTATATATTTCAATGATATTCATTGTCATAGCATAGATTGGATCTTTGCTTAACTTCTTAGGATTTGCCAACCATTTGTTAAGTCTTTCTTGGTCAACGAAGATAGATTTTTCAAAAGCTTCATTCACCCATGCTGTGAAGTCGCCATTGTTCTTGTCGCCAATCTCAGTAATCATTTCAGGAACATATTTGTCGATGTCTTTGTAGATAAGGCCCAACAATGCTATTGTCACGTCTTTATCCAAAGCCATATCATAGTCTTTATAGAATGCTTCTGCTTGAGCTTTTAATGCTTCAGCTGCTTGAGCGATTTCTTCTTTAGAAGCTTTACCAACTAATAAACTATTTATTTTCATAAACTTACGTGAGAATGAGATAGCTTCGCCGCCATTCCATCCAGCTTCACGGAGGTAAGTCATTGGTTTGTTTATTTCATCCAATATTTCCCATTTAGCGTTAACGCCATCGAATATTGCGCCGTATTCAGCTATGCGGTTTTGGTCGGCATCAACCCAAGCTCTGAATTCTTCTTCTTGAGCGAGGCGTCTGTCATATACGCGGTTACGTTGTAATTGTTTAACTTGGCCGATATAATATTTCCAGTAATTAGAAACGCTAGCTTGTTTTGAAGCATATTTAATGAACACTTCTTGGTCGGCGTCCATGTGTTTACGATAAACGTTCAATTTTGTTGTACGGCAGTCGATGATAGAAGGTCCTTCTTGTTCGATGATATTCTTTATTGTACGGCTTGTTGAGTAGCGGTCTGTGCTGCCAGGATAACCCATAATCATAGCGTAGTCGCCTTGCTCAACGCCTTTGATGTTAATAGGCAAGTAATGTTTAGATTTCATAGGGACATTTTCTTCGCTGTAACGAGCAGGTTTGCCGTCAGGAGAAGCATAAACTCTGAAGATACAGAAGTCGCCCTTGTGACGAGGCCATGTCCAGTTGTCGGTATCAGCGCCGTATTTGCCGATGCCCCAAGGAGGACAAGCTGTGAGACGTACGTCGCGATATACGTCATATTCAAACATTATGTATTGATTGCCGCTGTAGAAAGGAATGATTTCAATTCTGATGTCTCTTTCACCTTTACGTTCTTCTTTTAAAGCTTTGATGTTAGCGCTGATGATAGAGTCGCGTGTTTCCTTTGTTGTAACGCCTTCAAGAACTTTTTCTGTAACGTCTTCAACATAAGAGAGGAAAGAAACATAAAGTCCTTCGCATGGAAGCTCTTCTTTCATATCCAAAGCCCAGAAACCGTCTGTGAGATAGTCGTGTTCTACTGAAGCGAGAGCTTGAACGTAACCGAGGCCACAATGATGGTTGGTGAGTAACAAACCGTTAGGAGATATGAGTTCGCCTGTGCAGCCGTTAGCAAATTGGACGATAGCGTCTTTAACGCTTGGCTGGTTAAGGTTGAAAATTTGTTCTGCTGTAAGCTGACAACCAAGTTGCTGCATCTCATACAAGCTTTGATTACTCAAATTGTAAGGCAACCACATGCCTTCATCGGCTTTCAACTGCATATTAAAAACAGTCAAGAAAGCAAAAATACTTAATAAAATTTTTTTCATGTGAATTGTATTGATTTTAATGATTTTCAATTTTTCATTTCTTTTGCAAATATAGGTAAAAAACATTAAAAATTCTATGTGTTATTTTTTAAAAAATATATATTTTTGTCGCTTAATTTTTTAACATTTAAAACAAAAGAAAATGGGTGGCTTTTTCGGAGTAGTATCAAAGAGAACATGTGTATCAGATCTCTTTTATGGTACTGACTATCATTCACATCTTGGCACAAAACGTGCTGGTCTTGCAACAGTAGAAAACGGCAAATTCTATCGTTCAATTCACAACATAGAAGGTGCATATTTCAGAACGAAATTTGATTCAGACCTTGCTAAATTTCATGGCAATATGGGTATCGGTGTCATCAGCGATACTGACGCTCAGCCAATAATCGTCAATTCGCACCTCGGACGTTTCGCTATCGTCACAGTAGCAAGAATCAACAATTTGAAAGAATTGGAACTTGAATGTCTCAACAACAAGCAACATTTCGCAGAATTGAGCGGCGGCGACACTAACCCTACAGAGTTGGTTGCTCTTCTCATCACTCAAGGCAAAGACTTCGTTGATGGCATACAAAACGTCTTCAACAAAATCAAAGGTTCATGTTCAATGTTGATACTCACACCTGAAGGCATTATAGCTGCCCGCGACCGTTACGGCCGTACTCCTATTGTTATCGGCAAAGACGCTGACGGATATGTACTTGCAACAGAAAGTCATAGCTACGTCAACTTAGATTATAAGACAGAAAAATTCATCGGTCCAGGTGAAATCGTGAAGGTAACTCCTGAAGGTCACACTCAATTGCTCGCTCCTCACAACAAATGCCAGATGTGTTCTTTCATGTGGATTTATTACGGTTATCCAGCAGCCGACTACGACAATATCTTCGTAGAAAACATGCGCTACAACGGCGGTTTCGCCATGGGACAAATGGACGACGTTGATGTTGACTACGTCGCTCCTATTCCTGATTCCGGCATCGGAATGGCGATAGGTTATTCTAACGGAAAACAAATCCCTTACGTCCGCAGCGTCGTGAAATATACTCCAACATGGTCACGCAGCTTCATGCCTGTAACACAAGAAGAAAGAGAACATGTAGCTAAGATGAAACTTATCACCAACGCCTCCTTGTTAAAAGATAAGAAAGTCGTTTTCTGCGACGACTCTATCGTGAGAGGAACACAGCTCCGCGACAACGTCAAAATGTTGTATGAATGCGGCGCTAAAGAAGTTCATATCAGAATCAGCTGTCCTCCTTTATTATATGGATGCCCATTCCTCAATTTCTCCAACTCAAAGACCGACATGGAATTGATTACACGTCGTTGCATCAAAGAACTTGAAGGCGATGCTTACAAAAACTTGGAATATTATTGCGATCACACCACAAAGCAATACGCCAACTTGGTTGAGATGTTAAGAAAACATATAGGCGTGGATTCATTAAAATTCAATACAATAGAAATAATCCGTGATGCCATCGGACTTCCAAAAGATACAATCTGTACTCATTGTTTCGATGGAACAAGTTATGGACATAAATAAGACTACAAGTCAACAAGACTACGAGGGACGTCACTTTTGAAAGTGGCGTCTTTTTTTTGTTTTTTACGATATATAACTAAACTTTTTTTGTAAGTTTGTAGAATCAAAAATGTATAATCTATAAAAATAATAATATGGCAAAAAACAGACTCATAGGCGATTATCCAGTTATCGGTATCCGCCCAACCATCGACGGCCGTCGTGGTGCTCTTAAAGTTCGTGAATCTCTTGAAGATCAGACAATGAACATGGCAAAAGCTGCCGCTAAACTCTTTGAAGAAAACTTGAAATATTCTAATGGCGAACCTGTTAAAGTGGTTATCGCTGATACAACAATAGGTCGTGTTGCAGAAGCAGCTGCTTGTGCCGATAAATTCAGAAAAGAAGGTGTCGATATCACATTGACTGTCACTCCTTGCTGGTGCTACGGCGCTGAGACGATGGACATGGACCCAATGACAATAAAAGGCGTATGGGGATTCAACGGAACAGAACGTCCAGGTGCTGTTTACCTCGCTTCTGTTCTCGCCACACACGCTCAAAAAGGATTGCCTGCATTCGGCATCTATGGTCATGACGTACAAAATGCCGACGACACTTCAATCCCAGCAGACGTACAAGAAAAACTCTTGCGCTTCGCTCGCGCTGCCGTCGCTGCCGCTTCAATGCGTGGCAAGTCATACCTCCAAATAGGTTCTATCTGCATGGGTATCGGCGGCTCCATCATCGACCCTAACTTCATAGAAGAATATCTCGGAATGCGCGTCGAATCAGTTGACGAAGTGGAAATCATCCGCCGCATGACTAACGAAATCTACGATAAAAACGAATACGAAAAAGCTCTCGCTTGGACTAAAGAAAAATGTATAGAAGGCCTCGATAAATACCCAGAACATCTCAAAAAGACAGCCGCTGAGAAAGAAGAAATGTGGGAATTCGTCGTTAAAATGATGGTCATCATCAAAGACATGATGAACGGCAACCCTAACCTCCCAGAAGGCTGCGAAGAAGAAATGGTAGGTCATAACGCCATCGCTGCTGGCTTCCAAGGCCAACGTCAATGGACCGACTTCTATCCAAACGGCGACTTTGCCGAATCAATGCTCAACTCTTCATTCGATTGGGACGGCGCTCGTGAGCCTTATATCCTCGCAACAGAAAACGACGTCCTCAACGGCATCGGCATGTTATTCATGAAACTGTTGACAAACCGTCCACAAATGTTCGCTGACGTTCGTACTTACTGGAGCCCAGAAGCAGTGAAAGGCGCAACAGGTTATGACTTGGAAGGCGTTGCTCAACAATCAGGCGGTATCATCCACCTCATCAACTCAGGCGCTTGCTGCGTTGACGCTTCAGGCGTTTGTAAAGATGAAAACGGCAACAACGTAATGAAACATTGGTGGGATGTAACAGAAGCTGACCAAGATGCAATGATGAACGCCACAGAATGGTGCTCTGCCGACTATGGTTATTTCCGTGGTGGCGGCTACTCATCACGCTTCGAGACAAAAGCAGAAATGCCTGTCACTATGATACGCCTCAACCTCGTCAAAGGCCTCGGACCTTGCATCCAAATCGCTGAAGGCTGGACAGTAAACCTCCCAGAAAAAGTATCTGACACATTATGGAAACGTACCGACTACACATGGCCTTGTACATGGTTCGCTCCACGTACAACAGGCAAAGGCGCTTTCACATCAGCTTACGAAGTGATGAACAACTGGGGCGCAAACCACGGAGCTATCAGCTACGGCCACATCGGCGCTGACCTCATCACATTATGTTCAATGTTACGTATCCCTGTATCAATGCATAACGTGCCAGAAGAAAAAATCTTCCGCCCTTCTGTATGGAACGCTTTCGGAATGGATAAAGAAGGACAAGACTTCAGAGCTTGCGCTAACTTCGGACCAATGTATAAATAAATAATTAGGAGTTAGGAATTAGGAGTTGTTCAAATTTATCCTAATTCCTCATTCCTAATTCCACATTCCTAATTAAATAAATCATGAGTATCATAGACGAAAAACATTATACAGAATTTTTGAAACAGGCTCATCGTTATGGTGATGCCAAGTTGACTTTATGCAGCAGCGGCAACCTCTCATGGCGCATCGACGAAAACCTCGCTCTCGTGTCAGGAACAGGTTCTTGGGTTCCAACATTAAAAGAAGAGAATATCTCTCTATGTAACATTGAGACAGGTGAATTCCTCAACGGCGTGAAGCCTTCAATGGAAAGCACCTTCCACCTCGGCATCATGCGTCAGCGTCCTGAAGTCAATGTGGTTTTCCATTTCCAATCGGAATATGCCACAGCGATAGCTTGCATGAAAGAGAAACCAACTAACTTCAACGTCACAGCTGAGATTCCAATCCATGTTGGAAGAGAGATTCCAGTAATACCTTATTATAGACCAGGTTCTCCAGAATTAGCAAAGGCTGTTCTCGAAGCTATGAAAGACCATAATTCATGCCTCATGACAAACCACGGCCAGGTGGTATGCGGCAAGAACTTCAACGAGGTATTTGAACGCGCCACTTTCTTCGAGATGGCTTGCAGAATAATAGTACAATCTGGAGGCAATTATTCTACATTGACACAAGAAGAGATTGAAGATTTAGACGTTTACGTTTTAGGCAAGAAAAAATAAGATGAAAAGATATTTAGCAGCAGACTTCGGCGCAGGCAGCGGTCGTGTCATAGTAGGAACGTGGCTTGAAGCGTCCAATGAAATTCAATTAGAAGAAATACATCGTTTTGAAAATAATCAAAAGATGATCGACGGACATTTACGTTGGGATTTCAATGCTCTTTTCAATGAGTTAAAGACTGGTTTGAAAAAGGCTTTCGCTAAGTATGGCGACGAGATTGAAAGCATAGGCGTCGATACTTGGGGCGTCGATTTCGGACTTATCGATAAAGAAGGAAAACTGATTTCCACTCCAGTATGTTACCGCGACGACAGGACAAAAGGAATGCTTGAACTCGCATTTCAGAAACTCCCTAAAGAAGAATATTTCAAGCTCGCTGCTAATCAGTTCATGGAAATAAATACTGCGTTTCAGCTGTTGAGTATGCGGTGGTTGAGCTCGTCGAAACCACAAGAGCCTTCGACAAGCTCAGGCTCCGTTAATGACGAAGTCTTACGAGCCGAGAAATTATTGTTCATGCCAGATTTGTTCAACTATTTCCTCACAGGAAAATGTTGTAACGAATTCACAATATCTTCTACATCACAATTATTAAATTCACTCACTCATCAGTGGGATGATGTCATCTTCGACAAGTTAGGATTGCCTAAACGTCTTATGCAAGAGATTATATATCCTGGCACTGTGATAGGACGTCTCACCGACGAGCTGGCTGAAGAAGTGGGCGGCAACCTCAATGTTGTAGCAGTCGGATCGCACGACACCGCAAGTGCCGTCGCATCAATAAGCGACACCGACGACGACTGGGCGTTCATCAGCTCCGGCACATGGTCGCTCATGGGAACACCGACAAAAGAACCAATCATCTCAAAAGAAGCCCTCGAATCTGACTTCACCAACGAAGGCATGACAGACGGAAGAATACGATTCCTTAAAAACATCACAGGACTCTGGCTCATACAACAACTCGTGAAAGAATGGGAACAAGAAGGTTATAAATGCGACTATTCCGAATTAGTAAAAGAAGCTGAACAATCAACATTGTCGTCATATTTCAACGTCGATGACGCACGTTTCATGAATCCAGAGAAAATGTCGGAAGCTATCGTTTCATATTTAAAAGAAAGAAATGAAGACATTCCTGTCACAAGAGGCGATTTTATGAGATGTATCTGTATCTCTTTGGCAAAGAAATATGCCGAAGTCAAGACACAGATGGAACGTTGTACAAATAAAAAGATAAACAAAATTTACATCGTTGGCGGCGGTTCCAGAAACCAGCTGTTAAACAAGCTCACTGCAGAATACACAGGATGCAAAGTGATAAAAGGTGAAGTAGAAGCCACAGCGATGGGAAACATTTTGGTTCAAGTCTCAGTTCATAACTCATAGCAATATTAACATTATGACAAAAAATCTACAATCAAAACTCGTCGAGAAAAAATATCTCTTGACATTCATTTTAATAACTTCGTTATTCGCCCTTTGGGGTTTCGCTAACGACATCACTAACCCAATGGTCGCTGCTTTCCAAACTGTTATGGAACTATCAGCTGCAAAAGCGTCGCTCGTACAATTCGCATTCTATGGAGGCTACGCCACAATGGCGATACCGGCAGCGCTCTTCGCAAGAAAATACAGCTACAAAAAAGGCATTTTGTTAGGATTGATACTCTACGCTATAGGAGCGTTTATGTTCATTCCTGCCGCCAACCGTCAGGAGTTCGGCTTCTTCTGCATTTCATTATACGTTCTGACTTTCGGCCTCGCTTTCCTTGAAACAACAGCAAATCCTTATATCTTATCATTAGGCAGCAAAGAGACTTCCACACGTCGTCTCAATTTAGCTCAGGCATTCAATCCTATCGGTTCCTTGATGGGTATGTTTGTAGCTTCAAGAATAGTGCTCGCCAAACTTGAATCTGACACAGCTGCCGTTAGAGAAGTCGGTTTCTCTAACCTTGATGAGATGACAAAACTCACAATACGCGAACACGACTTAGACATCATCAGAAATCCTTATGTCGCATTAGGTTGCGTAGTGCTGTTCGTCTTCATCATCATTGCTATTTTCGTTAAGAATCAAAATAATGAGACAAAAGAAAACACTAATAATAAAGGCACATTGAAACGTCTTTTCTCTAACAAAGTATATCGCGAAGGCGTTGTGACACAGTTGTTCTACGTGGCAGCACAAATCATGACATGGACATTCATCATTCAATATGCCGACCGCCTCGGTATTGACAAAGCCACCGCTCAGTTATACAATATCATCGCTATGGGAATGTTCTTATGCGGCCGTTTCATCAGCACTTTCTTGATGAAATATGTCAACTCACGTAAGCTTCTTATGTTCTTCGCTATCGGTGCAATGCTCGCTTCTGCTGGAACAATATTGATTGACGGAGTTATGGGACTTTACTGCTTGATGGCAATATCAATCTTCATGTCGCTTATGTTCCCAACAATATATGGCATCGCTTTGGAAAACGTCAGTTTAGAAGACAGTTCTCTCGGCGCAGCATTCTTGGTAATGGCTATCGTAGGCGGCGCTTTGATGCCTCCGCTTCAAGGCATGATCATCGACTTGGGGACGGTAGGAAGTTTACCTGCTGTCAATTTCTCATTCATATTACCGTTCATCTGCTTCGTAGTGATATTCATTTACGGTTTAAGAACAAGCAGGATGAAATAAAATAATCTATCAGTAAAATAGAGACATATCAATTGAAGTGTCTCTATTTTTTTCATCATTGAGGTTTTGAGAGTCTAAACAAATATAATCGCATGGATAACATTTCAAGAGTCCAATTGAATGTTGGAGATATCGTTTTAGCAAAAATAACAAACGTACTAAAGACTCATGTTGAGTTTTCTTTAGGTGATATATATGCAGTCATGCCTGCATCGGAATATTCATGGAGAAGAAGTCATGGCATTAAATCCGAGTTAAAAGCAGGTGACAGTATAAAAGCTGTTGTTATTACGATGAAAGACAATATCGTAATGCTTAGTGTGAAACGAATGAAGACTGACCCTTGGAAATCGGCCGATGAAATATATAAAATAGGAATGCCCGTAAAAGGAAAAGTAATAAAAATCCAAGACTATGGTGCGTTTGTAGAATTAAATAATGGCATTATAGGTTTGCTCCACAGGACTAATATTGTGAAAGATTCTAATGTCGATATAAGAACAATAGTTTCAAAAGATCAAGAAATAGAAGTAATTATAGACTCTATAGATAAGGATGATCGTAAGATGTCTTTTTCAATGATTAATGTTCGATAAAGAGAAGTATGGACTCTAAAATTTATATATATGAACGATTAATTCAAGGGCATATTGAAAAAGAGGACCTTGATTTAAGCAATATGCCAGAATGGCCCAAATGCGATATAAGCAAAAAGAATCAAGCACAACGCTTATTAGGTATTGTAACTCGCTGTGAGTCTCGCGAGAATTATGTCTTTATTTTAACCAACCAGTTTGGCATAAACGATTCTAAAACACCATCTCAACCTGCCCAACTCTATCTCGACAAAAAACAATGGAAAGATTCTGTTCCGTTGGAAGAAGGAATGTGGATAACATTTGTATTCCAAAGACAAAGAAAAAGCACCAGACATGCTGCACAAAATGCATGTTCTCTTTCTTCCGAGATTGTGGATTATGATGTGTGCAAAAATTATTTAGAAACTTATGATACAATAGATGGAATCGTCAATGGGACTCATGTGAAGAAATCTATAAAAAACCAGATTCTGCTTCAATTCTTTGGCAGTTCTACCAATCGCCAAGTCATTTTAGATGATCTCTATAGCAGAAGCTGTAATGATATTAAAGAATGGACATATCTTCTTTCAAACTTTCCCGCAAAAGAGATTTCAACTTTTGAGTTTGACACCAAACACATTGATGTAACACCAGAATTACGCCTATTGTTGTACAAATTAAACAAGAAAATAGAATTAATCTTACATCCATGCGTTTTTTCGTTTGTTTCAGGATTGAAAAGCCAAGACAAATTGAAAGAAATTATTGACAATTTTGCCAATGACGACGACCTTGATAAATGGCTGAAAGAATTTACTCAATCTTCATTGTCCAATGAATCTATACTTACGAGATTGTTTTATCTCGTAAACAATATTCATCTTTATAACTCTATCAATGAGAAGACTCAAATAATCAAACATTACAACGAAACTGACGTAAATGATATTTATAAATTTCTAGACTTCGCATTTAAAAAACTAACTGATACCGAACTTTATTGGATATATACATCTTTAAGTATTGATAAATTCAAAGAAGGTTTACAAAATCTTCCAGAAGACACATGCGTTCAATTGATAGGCAGATTACCTGAGGATGTTGGTATTAAAATTGTTACAAGCGATTATTTCAGAACAACAAATGTTTTTGTCAATTTTATTGGAGAGAAATGGGAAACACGTAAGAGTGAAATACAATATATTGTATTCGACTTAGAATCTGACGGAGAATCTATTCATGAATTTGCCTTCTGTTCTGAAAATAATATGCGTTCCTACAAGGGAGATGATCAAATTAAGTCACTTATTCGTAATCTGAAAAAGTTGCCAATTATTGTTGGACATAATATCAAGCAATGGGATTTACCTATATTATATAAGAAAGGACTAGAACTACCCAAATCAACTTTTATTTGGGACACCCTTGAGATGGAAATTCTGCTTAATCCTTGCAGATACGCTTATTCTTTGCACACACAGCATAATGCAGAAGCAGATACAACGCTTACCAATGAATTATTTTGGAACCAACTTTATAGACTTTCGATTGATGAACAGCTAGTAGATAATCTAAAGAATGTTTTACCTTCAGATATAAAAAACATTTTTAACAGCCTAAAAATAGATTATTTTTCTGAATATTTCACCCATTCAGCAAACCTCGACCAACAGTTTTTCCAAGAACTACGCCCTCTGTCGGATACAACAATATTGGATTTAGAGGAAATAGCAAGTATTCCATCAGACGAAGAGACTTTGATTATTGCTCCTCAAAATATATGGGCTCGACTATCTCAATATATTCCATTGTCATTCCCTTCCGAAAAGATACCGTCGTTGAGTATCGACATACAAAAGCTTTATGACTTTCCAATTGCAGATGTTATCCAACGTACAATTTTGGAGAGGTTCTGTGCGGTATCAAAAACCCCATTAGTATGCAATCTTGCACAATATCTTAGAGTTGAAGGAGAGAGTAAGATCGCATTCACAGATGAGTTCCTAAAACCATATTTATCTGTATATAATAGCCATATAGATTGTATAGATGTTGCTGGTTTCGAATGCCCTACAGTCCTTAATAAAAATTATAAGCACATATTTACTATTGGCACTGAATTAGACGACAGAATCCATAAATGCCAGGCAGGAGAAAATAAGTCTTTTGCCGACCTGCTAGCTTGTGGTAGTAAACTGCCTTTCACATTGGCATCAACCAATTATGCCCCAGTTAAAGACAAAGAAATTGCAAAATTAGGAATCACCATGCCTAAATTAGCCGCAAATGTGTGGGTTGAACGTGAAAAAAATGGTCAGTTCACATTTTGGCTAAACTATCATTATCTATCGTACAGAGCAAAATTCCTAAGTCATTTCAACGTCAAACCTATAGTTAAGAAATGGGAGTTTGCTAGATCCGATTATGCTAATATCAACTTGACCCAAGTCAGCAGAATAAAGACCGCCGATATGGTTATGCGTGTTAGCAACGCCACTACACAACGAAGCAAATATTGGATGTTTCAATTTGCATTAATTGAAAAGATACATGCTACTCATCATGACAAACCTATAATATACATCGTCAATGACAAAGATGAGATTCATAATCTTGTTGAGTATGCTACGTCATTAGGTTACTATATCCCAACAAATGGATCAGGTTTTAGGAAACTAGAATATATAGGTAGCCGAAGTAATGGTATGATTATTATCACCAAACAGGAGTTTACTGATGGAATCGGTTCTTATAGAACTAACAATGCATTCTGTTATATATGGGATAATATGGATATTGACAGATATATGCTGATGTGGGACAGACTGCCATTCGATGATGACCTTGAAGAAAATATTGATGACGAACGCGACGATAAAGTGCATCATACAACTCCAAGACAATGCATTCATGCTGCCTGGCCAATTTATGAACACTATAGTTCATTAGTAATGGCTAATAACAAAGACACTCAATGTTTTATAATAGACCCTTATTTCGATGATTATGAAGATATTGCAACTAGTTGCCAGGCAAAAGTATTCAAAGTAGATTTATGGGAATCTAATGAATTATACAATAAAGCCTTTGATAATTCATCAAGATTTTTTGATGATAGCAGATCTGTTGAAAAAGATTTTGATACAAACACTGCAATGGATTTAATCCGCAAGACATTCATTGAGGGTTTTGACTGGAAAGAAACTCAGAAAGAAATACTTCCTCATATGATTGAAAAAAGAGGAGATTGCATCATTTCCATGCCTACAGGTGAAGGAAAATCCGTGTGTTTCCAAGGACCAGCTATATTCAAAGCTTCAATCAATCGCAAGTTGTCTCTTGTTATTACCCCATTGCGTGCCTTGATGCAGGATCAAGTTGAAAAACTTCAAAAACATGGTTTTACAACTAACGTTGACTATCTGAGCGGAGATCGTCAAAGACCAGAAGTGGAAAACATCTATCGCAAGATTAGATCGGGAGAACTTGCTTTACTTTTTATTACCCCAGAAAGATTTAGAGTTAAATCTTTCATCAATGTGTTGTATCAACGCATGGAAATAGATGACGGGCTGGAATATGTCATTTTCGATGAGGCTCACTGCATCTCACAATGGGGACAGGATTTCCGCCCTGACTATAGAAATGCTGTCATAAAATGCAAAGAACTTCGTGAACAATACGATTTCATGTTTGCTATGTTTTCTGCTACTGTAACCTATCAAGTCGAATCTGACATCCGAAGTTTCTTGCCAGAAATCAAAAGACTTGGTCAAAGTGCAGACGATTATAATCCAATCAGACAACATATCGGAATATCATTCGGCATTATACCTCATGAAGATAAAGCAAGAATTGCTGAAATAGCTGAATTCATTGAGAAAAACAGTATCGACTTCTCCAAAAGTTGTATGATAATCTTTTGCCGTACTCATAGACAATGCGAAGACGTAGCAGAGACTCTTAATGAATTAGCACTTAAAGCACACCCCAATAGTATATTATCAAAATGCGCCGATAAAATAGGATTCTATCACGCAGGTCTTGACGCCGATTTAAGAAACGATGTTTATGAGCAATTTAAGAGAGTAAAAGACGTCGAGCCTTTGTACGTCTTATGTGCGACAAAGGCATTTGGAATGGGCATGGATATACCCAACGTACACTATGTTGTGCATTATAATCCACCATCAGTACTTGAAGACTTTCTTCAAGAAGTGGGTAGAGCAGGACGTGATGAAGAAATGTATAAAAATGCATTTTCAAATGATATACAGATTCCAGCTCTCTGTTTGGCTTCAAACGACGACTTCAAGAAATTGAAAGAACTTCTTGTAAA
The DNA here is from genome assembly GCA_045631805.1 of Bacteroidales bacterium. Taxonomy (GTDB): domain Bacteria; phylum Bacteroidota; class Bacteroidia; order Bacteroidales; family F082; genus Limimorpha. The sequence continues at coordinate 17,013 of JAZQVL010000076.1, forward strand.
AAGCCAAATGAGCTGGTCAAACCTGACCGATGCTAAAGATAAGATTGTCGAATATATTACAAGATTCCAAACTCTCGAAAAGACAAAATCATCTCCTATCGTTGTACCTTTTGATGTTTGGGTTAAAAATGCTGAGGAATACAATGATACTACTCATTCAAGATTAGCATTTCATTGGCTTGAAAAAATAGGTTGCATAAAACAACGGTATCTTTCTCAAGCTCATATCGACCTGACTATCAAGAAAAGAGACACTGAATCAAAAATATATAAACAACCTGTATATAGACATTTAATCGATAACACTAAGGAAGAACGCTGCCTCGTATCTATTAACGACATTCGTTCAGATCTTCGTATGTCCATGCCTAAGATTATGAATAGTCTTATAGAATTAATGAGAGATGGCTATATAGAAGTTAATGAGACAATTAAATGCGATCTCGTACCAAGAAGATATTGCGAGGCAAGGTATATGGTTAATCATAATGTGAATGTGTTCGCTCTGCATATCGTATTTCAAGGACTTCGTAATCTATTATCAGAGTGTAAAAAAAATGTGATCCGTTTTATTGGACAAAATGAGCGTGAACACATTTTCAAACACTTGATGGATGAAATTGAATACACTCTGATTAAGGAAAACGGTAAGGAATACATGCCATGGAAGAATGAAGATACCAATCCTCCTAAAATGGCCGTGCTTAAGTTTGATACTTTCAAGAAAAACATTATCTGTAGAATGGGTGCCCATATGTTCTACATTCTGTATTATTTGCCAATGGTATCTTATAGGGTAGAACGCCAAGAGGAAGAGGTTATATGCCAGATTCGAGTAAAGGATAATTCCTGGAAAAAATATCTCAACGAACTTGAAGATGATTGCCTTAAAATGATTAAACTCGTCGTTGAGAATACTGGACCTTTCAATTGGGCTCAGACAATCATCGACTTTGGCTGGTCTCATGGAAAATTACATAAGGGCTATCGATACTTTGAGGATGTGTTGGCTGTACTTCATCATCTAGCTTATATTGAGCACTCTGCACTATCTAAAAGTGGTATTGAAATTATTTCAACCGACACAACCGGATTGCCAATTGAAGATGGCATTGACGAGAAATCTGTAATGTTCGATTATCGTCAGGACTTCGAAAACCAAGAGCAAATCAAGAAAATTCGTCTTGCTTGCATGAATATTTTCTCTTTGATAAAAAAAGAAGAACAAGCAGATTTTATACGTAGATATTTTCAAAGCCGAAACTATGAAGATTATCTCAGCCTTGCAGGTGACTATGCACCAGAAAAATCAAATATTCTGTCTGAAATTTCCGAAGAAGCTCTAAAGGTTGAAGAGAAGAAAATGGAAAACAATCCTGAACAAAAAGCAATATATGAACAACCAAAGAACACAAATGTAAATGTTCTCGCCGGACCAGGAGCAGGTAAAACACACGTTCTTACCCTAAGATGTGCTCGACTAATATACAAAGAACACATTGATCCTTCTCATATCTTAGTTTTAGCATACAATAGAGCTGTTGTTGTTGAATTACGCAACAGACTGAATGCACTCTTCACAAAGTTAGGAATGAGTAGAATAGCTCATCAACTGCATGTGTACACATTTCATGCATTAGCAAAAAAATGTCTTGGAAAATCACTTGACTCCATTCCTACTGAAATGTGGGAAATTTCATTCCTGAATTTTCTTAAGAAAAATCCAGCAAATTTTATTGCTCATTTTAGAAATCTTGAGTTTATCCTTGTAGATGAATTCCAAGACATAACACATCCTCGTTTGGAAGCTCTGAATAACATACATAATATTTTTAAAGATGCAAAGTTTTTTACGATTGGCGATATCAACCAAAGTATTTATGGCTTTGACCATATCCCAAGAGATAGCTTCGGCAGAAAAATGACACTTTCGCCTAAGCTTTATGCCCAAAGGCTTAAACCTCAACCATATTATGAAAAATGGACGGAGATAATTAAACCAAAGCAATTGTCAATGTTTACCAATTATAGATCTTACCAGAAAATCCTGGACAAAGCTTCTCTATTTATTACAGAGGGAAATATACCTCGTTCTGCTAAGTCTTTAATGCAATACGAACCTAACGAACCATATGTATTTGAGTTCGACAATAATGTAGAACGAAATAGACAATGGTTCGTAGAACTTCCATCGATTATCAATTGGGCTATTCAAGAAAATACTATCGCCGCAAATATTGAGAATCCGTCGTTGAGAAAACTTCGTCATATCGACACCATTGCAGTGTTCTTTAGAACCAACAATGAAGTATATCGTGGATATTCAAAGATTAAGAGTATAATTCCAGCAGGCGTCCGTGTACGTATCCAAGGTGAAAGTATAGGTGAATTATGGCGCGAACGTGAAATCTTTTATCTCATGGATTATTTACATAAATACCCAGATAATAATATTATTTTGAAAAATAATAAAACTATAAATGAAATCAAGGTTTTTCTGATTAAGAAAATGAAAGAAGCTCATACTTGGGATTCATTCTTATTAGATATTGCTTATTGCTTGGTTTTAAACTATATTGATTCTATTCGATCCGATTCGGAAACTCATACATGGCTCGAACTTGCCGATTACATAAAGGACATCGCAAGCCGCGATGATGCTGGTCAGGTGTATAAGATTTACGAAAATTACAAAACAGAACGGATTCTACAAGAACCTGTTCTAAACATCGTGCTCACAACAATGCACAAGGTAAAGGGACTTGAATTTGACGTTGTTGTCACAACACCTTCGTTTGCAGGACTCCCTTTGATTAATCGTCGTAATTATGAGAACGGAAGCACTCCTATTGCTGATGATTTGGCAGATATGGAAGAAGAACGAAGACTGATATATGTTGCTTATACACGAGCTAAGAAACGCTTGTATATATTCAAAGCAAATAGAGAAATAGCTCTTGATAACAATATGATATATCCTGCTCCAGATATTGCGGCACTTCGATACACTGAAACAGATCCAGGACTTGATAAATACTTCCTTTCTTTCTCAGCTAAAGATAGACTATTCGAGCAGATAGATCCGTATATCTTGAACTATGTTAAAAAAGATGATCCAGTTGTTGTTTACAAAGACCAATATGGTAACTTTTGTATAAAACATAATAACCGACCGATTGGTCGTCTTTCTAAAAATAGCACAATCGCCAAAAGAGCTGCAGAGAAAAATGTTAACGAATTGTCAGATTTCTATATTAGCAGTATATTTGTATGGACTTACGAAGATACTATTAAAAGTGATGAAATAAATCATAACGACTTCACCCAAATGTGGTCGGAAAATGCAAAGAAACAAGGTTATATCAATATTGTCCAAATTGCAGGATTTGGTACACCATTAAAATAAATTTACACAATGGAACTAACTAAAGAAAATTTAATTCACGATTTCAATTTAGCAGTTGAATCGTTTAACAAAGCAGATTATTCTTCGTTTTTTAGAAATATCAGGCCTGCTATCGAATGCATTTCTCAATTCCTTATTTTTGAAATATGGGGAGATAAAGATCAGGCAATGGATTTAATCAATGGTGAAACTTCTATCACCAAAACTCGTACAGATAATTGTTATATATATAGTAAGTATCCTGCAAGCCATAAACCTACAGGAAGGGCTTTCCCAGAACTATTTCTTAAAGTATTCTATTGTAAATATCCTGACGTATTCTCATCCAAAGTAGATGAAAACAAAAAGCGTTTAAAACGTGGACTCGATAGTTGTAGCTCAGAACTATGTCGTTATTACAGCATTGCAAGTGAAATAGGTTCTCACGCTGGCAGAACAAATATGAATATTGAGATACAAGCTAGAGGTTGTGCTGCATTTATAATGGGATTTTTAGACTTTATAAAAAGTCATAATGTTGTTGGTGAAAATGCCTGTAAATTTATCAATAGTTTTGATTCTTTCTCGTTCGGAGAATCCTTCGAAAAGGATGATTTTGAGAAAGAACTCAATAAATTAATTAAAGCAACTCAAGAAAAAGAGCTGGCTTTATTAAATGCTCAAAAACTGCAAAACGAGGCAGAACTCAGAGAACAAACTTCAAAACTAAAGATTGAAGAATTGGAAGCTGATAAAATAAAATATGAAGAAGAAATACGTATGCTTCGTGAAGAAATTGCTAAAAACACCATAATCGAAACCACTCAAACTAAAAACCCAACTGAATATGATTCATCAAAACAATCAGATGAATCAATGCAGAGAAGCACCAATTCTATACGAGAAACTTTAGTGGGAAATTGCGTTTGGGACGTCTCCGAAGAAACAATGGATGATGATCAATTAGACTTGATTGAATATACCAACAACAAATCAATGCTTGTCGCAGGATGCGCAGGCAGCGGCAAATCTGTGATTGCCATGCATAAAGCAGAGCAATTATCTGCAAACGGACATGACGTAATCTTAATTGCATACACAAAATCATTGAATCGTTTTATGCAGACTAGTGGAAGCATGTCAAAATTTAAGTTTTTCTATCATTATCAATGGAAAAAATTGAATATGCCTTCTGCTGATTACATCATCGTGGACGAAATCCAGGATTTTACACAAGAAGAAATAAAGGAATTTATAGCTGCTGCTAAAAAACATTTCTTGTTCTTCGGTGATACCGCACAATCTATCTATAATTCATACGGTAAGAACACAATGAGCATTGAGGAAATATCAAATATGACAAAATTAAACGTACTACAGTTGTATAATAATTACAGACTTCCTCGTCCTATTGCTAAAATCACTCAAAACTATGTTGGTGTTAACGTCGCTGAATATAAAGAGAAAGTATACCAAAACAAAGAGACCGAACTTCCTCATTTTGTTCACTATGATTCAGAAGAATCTCAACTTATAGCTTTATTGAAACTTGTTAATGACAACACCCATCGTAGCGTCGGAATCCTTCTGCCAAGTAATGCAGACGTGCTTAGAGTATGTGAACTGTTTAAGGAAAACAATGTGTGTTTTGAATTTAAATATAACTCAGACGATGACGAAAATCGCAATGTAAATAATTTAAATTTCAGAACGCTTCTTCCAAAAATAATGACATATCATAGCGCAAAAGGACTACAATTTGATTTAGTTGTCCTTCCATTTTATAATGGTGCAACAGATGACAAATCTCGTAAAACTTTATATGTTGCCATGACTAGATGTATGCATTCATTGTATATCCTATATTCTGCATCAACAATTCCTGCACCTTTAAATATTCCATCTCATTTATATTTAAAAGAATAACAATATGACCAATAAAGGATTTCAACAATACTTCATTGACAATATTCTGTATTAACTTTTAATTTTAGCGTATTGTAAGATTTTTCTAAATATAAATAATATAAATATTATCTTTGCACTCTCAAAAATCGGGGTGTGGTGCAGTCGGCTAGCATTCTTGCATGGGGTGCAAGCGGTCGCCCGTTCGAGTCGGGCCACTCCGACAAAACAAAAAAAGCAGCGAAGTTTAAACTTCACTGCTTTTTCTATATCTAAAAAGTCTTAAATTAATTTTCCATAAGGAATCTTTCAACTTCCATACCTGCCATTGCGCCTGTACCAGCTGCGATGATTGCTTGACGGAATAATCTATCTTGACAGTCGCCTGCTGCGAAGATACCAGGAACGCTTGTCGCTGTTGATTTAGGTTTTGTGATGATGTATCCTGCTTCGTCCATTTCTAACTTATCTTTGAAGATAGTTGTGTTTGGAATATTGCCGATTGCTTCAAAGAAACCATCAACTTTAATTGTACGTTCTTCATTTGTTTTGCTGTCGAAAAGAACTGCACCTTGAAGATTAGCCATGAAACCATCAACTTCACCGAATAATTCTTTTGTTTGTGTGTTCCATAAAACCTCAATGTTTGGTGTATTTAAAACTCTATGTTGCATTGCCTTTGATGCGCGAAGAACGTCACGACGAACGATCAAATAAACTTTGTTGCAAAGGTGTGAGAGATATGTTGCGTCTTCACAAGCAGTGTCACCACCACCAACAACAGCAACATCTTTACCTCTGAAGAAATAGCCATCACAAGTTGCACATGCAGAAACGCCGCCGCCTTTGAATTGTTCTTCACCTTGAACACCTAACCAACGAGCTGATGCTCCTGTAGCAACAACGATAGTATCTGCCAATAATTCATCGCCTGTTTCTGATTTTACTCTGAATGGACGAGCTGTTGTATCAACTTCTACGATTGATCCCATACGGAACTCAACGCCAAAACGTTCAGCTTGTTGACGTAAATCCATCATCATTTGGCTGCCATGTACGCCTTGTGGATAACCTGGGAAGTTTTCAATTTCTGTTGTTTGCATCAATTGACCACCTGTAATTGGTCCTTCGTAAATAACTGTTTTGAGGTCAGCACGACATGTATAAATTGCTGTTGTGTATCCTGCAGGTCCTGAACCGAGGATAAGACATTGTACGCGTTCTAAATTTTCCATTATAGTAATAGTTTAATTTTATTTTTTGCAAAAATAATGTTTTTAGAAGAGAAAAAAAAATAATAGTTGAAATATTTTTAATGTCTAATGACAAATGCCTCAAATCTCTCCACAACATGGTTTCTCAGTTCTTTAATTACTTAATTTATTCAGAACCATTTAACTTTAGCCTTTAGTCTTCTTGTTGTCTTGTTGTCTTGTTGACTTATAGACTTCCTTTCTGGGCGTTCCGGCTCCGCCGTCGGGCTTTCCGCTATATCTTTTTCCGCCTCCAGCCTCCGCCTCCGTCTCCAGCTTCCGTCTCCAAAAGGATGCCGCTGCAATCCCTAACGCTCAGGGGAAGCCTTGAATGAAAGCGCTCCTGAACTCTATAATTTTAAAGTCATAAATTTCCATAGTTCTTACATCTTTGCCTCGCTCCCGCTCTCGCCCAATGTAATACGAAAAAATAT
>JAZQVL010000077.1:0-1858 GCA_045631805.1 Bacteroidales bacterium
TTTGCTGATTTGTAAGGATAAGGATGAGGTGATGGCTCATTATGCTCTTGAAGGATATAATAATCCATTGGGAGTTTCAGAATACGAGTTGTCAAAATTATTTCCGAAAGATTTCAAAAGCACTTTGCCAAGTATCGAAGAAATCGAGAAGGAACTCGGAGACAACGACTCTTAACTCCGAAACTGGTTTCCGAAAACATCTCGCAAAGACGCTGAGAACGCTGAGGAATTATTTACGGCTCAAAGCTCACGGCTCACGGCTCATGGCTCAGAGCCTTATCTCAATGGTTAACAAATCTTAACATCATTTCTTAATATTTCATAGACTTTATGTTAAAAATTGTTAAAAGCGAAATATTTCCTTTGCAAACACTTGTTACAAACTATAAATCCAGATACAAAATTCAGGAAACATATCAAGGATTTACTTGATGAGTATCCGAATGTTAATGTTCATAACATGGGTTTCCCAACAAATTGGCAGGAACACCCATTATGGAAAAATAAATTCAATAAATAAATTGTTTATATTGAAAATAATATATACTTTTGCGTAAAATTTGACGTTAACAAACAACGATAATAAGCCTCCCATGCGAGTCGTTAGACAGCACACTTGGGGGGGGCGTTACTTATTTATAGACGTATCCCTCTCGTAAAGACACAGAGAAACGCAGAGGAATTGCCTTCTACAGGCTCAGGCACCGTGGACAATGTCTGTTGTCTGTTGACTTCTTAAAAACTCTTAACATCATTTCTTAATATTTCACAGACTTTATGTTAAAAATTGTTAAAAACTAAATATTTCCTTTGCAAATGCTTGACAAAAGGATGAGACGGTTGTAGATTTGCAGAACCAAAATTTAGAAATCATGGAAAAGAAAAAAGATTCCAATCTTATAATATCGCAGTATGTTCTGGCGTAAAAGAAATCAAGAATGCTATTATCGACAGTCGTTATCGTGCGGCAAGGTCTGTCAATAAGGAGGTGCTGGAATTAAATTACAGTATTGGTAGGTTCATATCCCAAAACAGCAGAAATGCGCAATGGGGTTCAAATGCTATTGCTGTTATATCCAAGATGCTTCAGCAAGAGTTGCCTGGTCTTAGAGGTTATTCTGAAGCCAGCATAAAAATGATGAGGATTTTTTATGAAGAATGGTGCATTCTGTTCGAAAATCGTCAATTGCCAATTGACGATTTTAATAACAATTTAGCTAACAAGTTATTAGACAACAAAATAACAGTCAATAAATTTTCAACAGAAAAAATATCTGAGTCAGATTTGTCTTGCTTTTTAAATGTTGGTTTCACTAATCACTATATAATTTTAACTAAAACAAAATGTTTAGAAGAACGGCTGTTTTACATCCGACGTTGCGCTAAAGAGTTCTGGAATGTCGAAACGACCAAGTTTCATCTAAAAGAAGATCTTTATCATAAAGAAGGAAGCATACAACAGACTAACTTCGATAAAACATTAGAAGAGCCTGATTTTAAACAACGTGCTTTGGAATCGTTCAAAGAGGAATATCATCTTGATTTTATCAATAATGATAATATGAACGAAAGGATTATCGAACAAAAGGTTGTGCAAAACATCAAGAAGTTCATCATGGCATTCGGTCCGGAATTTTCTTTTATGGGAAATCAGTATCGCTTGGAAGTATCTGGTCAGGAATTCTTTATCGACTTGTTATTTTTCTCTCGTCGTCTTAAATGTCTTGTCGCTTTTGAATTGAAACGCGGCGAGTTCAAACCAGAATATACTGGGAAAATGAATTTTTATCTTGCTGCTTTAGATAAATATGTAAAGTTACCTGACGAGAATCCTTCAATTGGTATCATCTTGTGTAAA
>JAZQVL010000078.1:0-3066 GCA_045631805.1 Bacteroidales bacterium
CAGAATAAAGATGTTCTGAAAAATGCAGGTTCAATTTCTAATAAACAGATGGAAAACATAGTTGATAGAGTTTATGAAGAATTTAATCAACGCAGAAAACTATTTGCAGCCCAACAAGCCGACAAAATGGACAATGATGAATTATCTGCATTAGAAGTTGACATCAAAAATCGTAAAAAAGATTAACCTATGACCGAATGGAAAGAATATAAATTGAGATAGAATAATAATTAAAGGGCCAAAAAAGGAATTATGAATTAGATAATGGCATAAAAAAGAAAATCATAAATAATTGATATTCAACGTATATTTCTTTTTTATATTTTTGATTTTGAAAATAGAGATAAAAATAGAAATGAAAATTAAAGCAGGCGAAGTAGAATGATGACCATTTTCGTGACCTTACGAAAATGGTCGTATGAGAAAGTGAAACAGTACGCAATAAAAGGTTTCTATATACTTAATAAACAATTGTGATATGACCGAATGGAAAGAATATAAATTAGGAGAGATAGTAACTTTTGGAAATGGTAAAGTTCGTCCACAAAAACAAGGTGATATTCCTATTTATGGCGGTAATGGAATATTAGGATATTGTGATGAATATAATTATTGTGGTGAAACTGTAATTGTGGGACGTGTAGGTGCATATTGCGGTTCTGTTTATTACGAAAATAGACCTATTTGGGTTTCTGATAATGCGTTAGCATTAAAACCTAAAAATAATTATAACACAAAGTTTATATACTATCTTTTAAAAAAATACAATTTAAATGAATATGCAGAAGGCTCAAGTCATCCACTTGTAACACAAACTTTATTAAATGCCATTGAAATAATTTTTACAGATGATATAGAAGCGCAAATTCGCATTGCCTCTATTCTCTCATCCTTAGACGACAAAATAGATTTATTGCATCGTGAGAATAAAACCCTCGAAGCAATGGCAGAGACATTGTTCAGACAATGGTTCATCGAAGAGGCAAAAGAAGATTGGGAGGAAGGAACGATTGCTGATTTTGCAGAACATTATAAAGCATCAGTAAATCCTAGGAATAATCCCATAGCAATGTATTATCATTATAGTATTCCTGCTTTTGATACTGGAAAGGAACCAATTTTAGAGCAAGGTGAAAATATACAAAGTAATAAATATCTTGTTCCAAAGAATTGTATCCTATTTTCCAAACTCAATCCGCATAAAGATAAACGAGTTTGGTTAATGCTTGATAATATACCTGACAGTGCAATATGTTCCACAGAATTCCAGATAGTTAAACCAAATAATTATGAATATTTATATTTCGTATATGGATGGTTAACCTATAAAGATAATTACGATGAAATATCTTCTGGTGTAGGTGGTACAAGTGGAAGTCATCAAAGAATAGATCCAAAGACCATATTCTCTTATTCATGCCCTCATGTTGATATGAAAACTATTAGCAACTATAATAAATGTGTAGAAGCATTATTTTATAAGCAAAGGAATAATCAAGAACAAATCCTCACTCTCACTCAACAACGTGATAGTTTGTTACCAAAATTGATGAGTGGAGAGGTTAAAATATAAAAGAAGATAGAAATAATTTTGTAATTTGCACGATGAAATAAATACACATTCCCTATGCCAACCCTCACCGAATTTAAAATAGAAGAGTTTGCTATCGGTTTGCTTCAGTCTGAAGGCTACCGCTATCTCTATGGTCCGGATATCGCACCCGACGGCCCTGATGCTCAACGTGCTTCTTTTGAAGATGTGGTGCTAATAAACTCTCTTCGCGAATCGGTATATAAGATAAATCATACTCTCCATAGAGACGTCTGCGACGAGGCAATAAATCAGGTGCTGCGCATCGCTTCGCCGGATTTGCTGGCTAACAACGAGGCTTTTCATCGTATGCTCACCGAAGGCATACCGGTGTCGGTGCATAAAGATGGTTCGGAAAGAGGTGAGCTGGTCTGGCTCGTGGATTTCGATAATCCGCATAATAACGATTTTACTGTCGCCAACCAGTTTACGGTCATAGAGAATAATCATAACAAACGTCCTGATGTCATTCTGTTTGTCAACGGTCTGCCTTTGGTGGTGATAGAACTGAAGAATGCTGCCGATGAGAACGCTACAGTGCAAAGTGCTTTCCGACAGATTGAGACTTACAAAGAGACTATCCCTTCTCTGTTTACATATAATTCCGTCGTCGTCATATCTGATGGTTTAGAGGCTCGCGCCGGTTCTCTGTCTGCAGGTTTCAGCCGTATGATGGCGTGGAAAAGCGCCGACGGCAAGGCGGAGGCATCGCATCTGGTAAGTCAGTTGGAGGTGCTTATAAATGGAATGTTGAATAAAGAGACATTGCTCGACCTTATCCGCTCGTTTACTGTCTTCGAAAAGAGCAAGACGGAAGATAAAAACACAGGCATCACTACGGTAAAGACGGTGAAGAAGATAGCTGCTTATCATCAATATTACGCTGTCAACAAGGCAGTAGAATCGACAGTGAGGGCGACAGGCATCAACCTTAATGATATTTTCGTCTTGAAAGAAGATCCTGCCGTTTATGGTCTTAAAGATGTGAAGGAACAGCCGCAAGGCGATCATAAGGCGGGCGTGATATGGCATACGCAGGGTTCGGGCAAGTCGCTTTCGATGGTGTTTTATGTTGGCAAGATTGTCCGTACGCTGAGCAATCCTACCATCGTGGTGATAACCGACCGCAATGATTTGGACGACCAGCTTTTCGGAACATTCGCCGATTGCCGTCAGTTGCTGCGACAAACACCGATACAGGCGGAAGACAGAGAGCATCTGAAGTCGTTGTTGAGCGTTGCTTCGGGTGGCGTGATATTTACTACGATACAGAAGTTCCAGCCAGAGAGCGGTAATGTTTATGAACAGTTAACCGACAGAAGTAATGTCATTGTCATTGCCGACGAGGCACATCGTACTCAATATGGTTTTAAGGCGAAAAATGTCGAGGTGCGTAATGAATCTGACGAAGTTATTGGCTTTAAGACGAAATACGGTTTCGCGAAATATCTTCGTGATGCTTTGCCTAACGCCAC
>JAZQVL010000079.1:0-22635 GCA_045631805.1 Bacteroidales bacterium
ACAGCCTCTTATTCACTAGTGGCCATCAGAACATGTAGGACTTCCGTCGTGACATCGGTCTTTCGGTGCGCCCTGTCTTAGAATAAAAGCGAAGCGCTTGGTTTAATGCATAATTCATAATTCATAATGCATAATTGGGGAGTTACTCTTATAAGGGTGACAACCTTTTTTTAATTGAAAATTGAAAATATTGTAGAGATGCGTCAATGTTTCCTGCAAAAAAATAAATAAACATTGACACGTCTTGTAAACGGAAATTGGAAATCGGATGTTGGAAATTGGAATTTGTTATTTTTAGACATACGTCCGTATGTCTCTACGTGAGATTCGTCAATCTCGTGTAGAGTCGATGTCCGTGCGACTTGTAGGTGTTTACGTATTTACAATGTTAAAATTGGATTTCCCAATAAAATATTTACTATATGGTGATATATCTCTTTGTCATTAATTTTTGTAATGCTTGTTATTTTATTTCCCGCGTCTTTTGATGAAGCGCCACAATGAAAAATGTTTTCATTTGGAGTATCGTAATCTATTATTATATATCTGTCGTGATAGGCACCATTGGTTCTATAAAATGATATGTCAATTTTAGGGTATTGTTTTTTGAAGTCGTCGTATTCAAAATGATGAAGACCTTTGCTGATATTGTCACTGAAAATACAGACCTTGATATTTTCCCTTATGTTTTTGATTAATAACAATGTCTTGATTCCAATATAGTTGTCTATGATAAAAATGCTTTTGTTGGCCAAGTTGTATATGTTGTTGTAGGCAATGTCGGCATTGAAATATTTGCCGTTTAGAATTAAAATTTCATTTGTTTTATTTTCTGTGAAGTTGTCGATGAATTTTGCAAAGTCGTTTTTGGTAAACATCTCGCTTTTAATCTTGGCAATATCATTTGTGTTTTGAGTTGTTTGTAATGAAAGTTGTAGTATTTCTTTGTTTTCAATAATGTTGTTCTTAAGGATGAAATCTTTCATTTCTTTGAATGTTCTTATGAGTGCTTTGCTTTGTTTTGTGGCAAGTTCTCCTTTAAGAACTGTCATCAGCATGTAGATGCCTTGTTCAGTAAAAACAGAAGGAAGATACTTTGAATATTTGCCGTTTTCTAATTCTAAGGTCAATTTTTTTGACCTTAGTTTTGTTCTGTTAGTGAAATCTATTGATAATGAATTATTTGTTTCTGTGTTTGATGTCAAATTTTTTGACCTCAAAATTTCATGATATTCTTCTTTTGTTAATTGAAATCTGAAATCAGAATCGAATTTTTCGATGTTGTTTTTTACTTGCTGATTAAATGCTTTAGTTGTATAGCCGTATAGTTGAGCCAAATCTGAGTCCAGCATAACCTTAACACCTCTTATGGTGTATATGAGATTTTTAATGTTTTCCATAAAAAATGGTATTTAAAGTTCTCTGCAAAATTAACATATCAATTCTAAATAAAAAAGTTAAAAATTGTTAAAAATCATCTTTCTTTTGGGAACGAGGACGAAATCGGAAACGGAAAATGGAAACGGATGTTGGAGACGGATATTGATGCTATGCCTTGAAAGGGCGAGACAAATATAGGATAAGGCAACGCCTTATTAATATTAAATTATTAATTATTAATTAGGAATGAAGTAGAGACGTTTCAATGTTTCCATAAAATTAACACACATTGAAGCGTCTAATGAATTAGCATCCTCCAAAGCGTTAGGGATTGGAGCGGCATCCTTTTGGAGACGGAAGCTGGAGACGGAGGCGGAAGCGAAGGCGAGAAAAGATATAGCGGAAAGCCCGACGGCGATAGCCGGAACGCCATGAAGGAAAAGACTACAAGTCAACAAGACTACAAGACTACAAGTTTTTGGGTGATGTAGTAATGTAGTGATGTAGTTTTTTCACAGAAAAAACAATTTCGTGAAGTTTCGTGTGGTTTCGTGGATGTCGTGAACCTGAATTCCAGATACCTCAATTCCCTAACTAATCACTACTTCTTTCCACATTGCGGTACCGTCGCCCCAGTTGCCGACCAATGACGGATGCTTGACGTATGTCTTCAATAATTTCAAGAAATCCTTTCTCGGAATTGTATAAGCTCCCATTCTCCTGAAATGAGGCGTGTCTTGCTGAACGTCGATGATGTCGAAATTGTTTCTTATTAAAAACTCACATAAATGATTTAATGCTACCTTGGATGCATCAGTCCTGATGTGGAACATCGACTCACCGCAGAAAACGCTGCCTATCGACACTCCGTATAAACCTCCAATCAGTTCGTTGTCGCAATATGTCTCCACGGAATGAGCGAAACCTAAACGATGCAATTCCTTGTAGGCTGCTATCATATCAGGACAAATCCATGTGCCGTCCTGATCTTTCCTCTCCACATTGGCGCACATCTCAATGACTTTGTCGAAATTGGTGTCGATGGAACACGAATATCTGTAGGAGTCAATCGTCTTTCTCAACGATTTGGTTATCTTTAATTCTGTAGGTTTCATTACCATACGAGGGTCGAGCGACCACCATAAAATAGGTTCTCCTTCCGAATACCAAGGGAAAATACCAGAAGAATAAGCGATGATGAGTCTCTCAGGCGATAAATCTCCGCCTATGGCAAGAAGACCATCTTTGTTGGCAAGATTCGCAGACGGAAAATCAAAAACATCGTCCGCTAACAGATATATCGACATGGCAATAAATATTTGGTTAATAATTATTTTATCGTTACAAAGTTAAACGATAATTTTCTAAAAAGCAATATTATTTTTATTATTTTTGTATCAAAATATACATCTATAATCAATTGTGCATTTTGCATTATGAATTGTGAATTATGAAAAGATATTTTTTGCATTTAGCTTACAACGGAACTCGTTATCATGGCTGGCAGATTCAGCCGGACGCTATCTCTGTCCAAGAAGAACTTGAGAAGTGTGTCAGTTTGAAGATAGGGGAGAAGATTAGCATTACAGGCTGCGGACGTACTGACACAGGCGTACATGCACGTAGCTTCTACGCTCATTTCGATACAGAAAAGACCATATCCGATTGCGTGTCGTTCGTCCATCGCCTTAATATTTTCTTGCCAGATGACATCGTGGTTTATAAGTGCTGGGAAGTGCAACCTGATTTTCACGCTCGCTTTGATGCTAAATCAAGGACTTATCATTATTATATCTCTCAATGCAAAAATCCTTTTCATACACAAGATGCATACTATTATTACGGAAAGCTTGATGTTGAGCTTATGCAAAAGGCTGCTGACATTCTGTTTGAATACACCGACTTCACAAGCTTCTCGAAATTACATACTCAAGTCAAGACGAATAACTGCAAGATAATGTCAGCACGATTCTTTGAAGAAAAAGACCTTCTCGTGTTTGAAATCAAAGCCGACAGATTTTTAAGAAATATGGTACGCGCCGTCGTAGGAACGCTTCTCGAAGTAGGAAGAGGCAAACTTACATTACAACAATTCCGTGATGTCATAGAAAAGAAAAACCGCTGTTCAGCAGGAACCTCCATGCCAGCGCACGCTCTTTTTTTGGAGCAAGTGGAATATTAGTTCCTATAATGTCTCTGAATCATCACAAGTGAAAGTATCGTTGCGATAAAGTCAGAAATAGGAATGCTCCACCATACGCCATTGATGCCGATAAAGTTTGGCAATATTATTAATAAAGGAGTGAGGAAGAGAACCTGTCTCGACAATGACAATAATATTGATTT
Organism: Bacteroidales bacterium; assembly: GCA_045631805.1. GTDB lineage: Bacteria > Bacteroidota > Bacteroidia > Bacteroidales > F082 > Limimorpha. The sequence goes on from JAZQVL010000079.1 coordinate 3,727, forward strand.
CTTTGCTTTTCCTATGCTTTGGAAGAAGTTGCCAATCACGATAGGAAGTGATATGATAGGGAATGTACACATCACTATTCTCATGCCGTCGATGGAGTATTTTAATAATTCTTCGTCGGTGGTGAAGAGCGAACATGTGAATCGAGGTATAAGTTCGCCGATGAGGCATCCTATGCATAATGTTATGAATGCTAATAATATAGATTTCTTTAAGGCTTCTGTAACTCTGTCGAATTGACGAGCGCCGTAATTGTAGCTTACAATAGGCTGCATGCCTTGTGTGATGCCTAAGACAATCATGGTGAAGAAGAACGTGACTCGGTTGACAATGCCATAAGCTCCAACAGACAAGTCTCCGCCAAATTTCTTGAGCCCAGTGTTAATCAATATGATGATGACGCATAGCATAGAGTTCAATAAGAATGGAGACAATCCGATTGCTAAGATGTCTTTGATGATTTTGATATCGAAAACGAAGTCGTTCTTGTCAAAATGTACCAACTCGTTTTTGTTTGAGAAAATCTTGAAAAGGTAAATCAGCGGAATTGTCTGGGCTAAGACTGTCGCTATTGCTGCGCCGCGTATTCCCATGCCGAGAGGGAAGATGAATAGCCAGTCTAAGAAGATGTTTGCCAAAACTGTTATTATCGTCGCTATCATCGCTTCGTTAGGATGTCCTGACGCTCTTAATACAGAATTTAATCCATGATACAAATGAGTGATGATGTTGCCGACGAGAATCACCTGCATATATTCGTATGCGTAAGGAAGAGTCTGCTCGCTTGCTCCGAAAAAGAAAAGTATAGGTTTAAGGAATGCGAGGCATAAAACTGTAAATATTATGCCGAATATGACGTTGAGCATGACGGTATTGGCCAATGCGCGGCAGCTCTTTTTGTAGTTCTTCTTGCCGAGCTCCATAGCTGTCACTGTCGATGCACCTACGCCGACCATAGCTCCGATAGCAGCTCCTAAATTCATGAAAGGGAAGGTGATAGCCAAACCTGAAATCGCTAAAGGTCCAACACCATGCCCGATGAAAATGCTGTCGATCATGTTATACAACGAAGAAGCCGTCATCGCAATGATGGCTGGTGTGGCATACTTCTTCAATAATTTTCCTACGCTTTCTGTTCCTAAAAGTAAAGCCCCTTTCGGTTCACTCATATCTCTATTTTTTAAGGTGCAAAATTGCAAAAAAAAATGGAATTATTAAGAAAAAATGTTTAATTTTGGCAAAACAAAAAATGAATAAAATGAATCTATTATTAATAAGTAACTCAACAAATTTCGGAGAGACATATTTGGCATGGGCAATGACTCAGCTCGAGTCTTTCTGCGAGAAAAATAATCTCACTTCTGACAGCAAAATCGTTTTCGTTCCTTTCGCAGGCGTATATATCAATGGTAATCCTTATCCTCAAAGCTACGACGCTTATACAGCGAGAGTTAAGAAAGTCTTTGAAGAAAAATTAGGTCTTCGTAATTTCGTTTCAGTTCATGAAGTAGAAGATAAGATTCAGCTCGTTAACGAAGCGGCTTGTATCGTTGTTGGTGGTGGCAACACTTTCCATCTCGTTGCTGAACTCCATAAATATGGCTTGATGGATGCCATCGCTGAAGCAGCTAAGAAAGGAACAGCATATATCGGATGGAGCGCAGGTTCTAATATCGCAGCTCCAACATTGTGCACAACTAACGATATGCCAATCGTACAGCCAGCTTCTTTCAATACTTTAAACTTGGTTCCATTCCAAATCAATCCTCATTATCTCGACCCACATCCTGAAATCGACAAGATGATTAAGCACGGAGGTGAAACACGTCAAGATCGTATCAATGAATATCTCGCTGTAAATCAAGATATGAAAGTGGTCGGACTTCGTGAAGCTTCTGCTCTTTGGGTAACTGGCGACAGAATAGCTTTGAAAGGCGGAAAGAAAATGGTTGTGTTCAAATATGGAACAGAAGCCTTTGAACTTGAACCAAATACAGACGTTACAGAATATGTAAAATAAATTGAAAATCGAAAGTCGGAAATTGAAAGTTTTCGACTTTCTTTTTTTTATTGAACAATAATGAAGTATTTGGTGTTTTGTGGAAAAAAACATCAGATATTATGAAATCTAAATTATTGGCATTAACATTACTTCTGGTTTTAGGTGGTAGTCTTTTTGCACAGAGCGCTGCCAAAACGGAAAGGATGGAACGCCGCGCAGCACGCAAGGCGCGTCAGGCGGCAGAGTTGGCACAATCTCGTGCCGAAATGATTAAGTTGGTGAAAGACACCACTTTTGTGATAGAAGCAAACACTTTTATCGGTCCGTTCGGACAAGAGTCTCCTGTTTCTTCTTTCCAGAACTATTTCGCTATAGTGGGCGATAAAGTAGCGATCAGTATTGCGTTCAACAATCCGCCTGCTTCTCAGATGGCGCCTCTCGCATGGTATGGTCCCGGCATCCCAGGTGTAGGACCTGGATATGCCAATCCTGGATTCCCTGGATGGAACTGGCAGTCGTGGGATACGCCTAACACTCCTGCAACGCTGGTCTCCTATATGCCTGACATCTCAGACCCTGACGGCCCTTTTGTGATAGTAGGTTCCTTTAGAACTTGGACAGGGGTGATTCCGGTTAGCTTTAAGATATTTATTCAAGAAAACGGAACAGGAAGAATCATATTCTATTCTAATGATGGAAGTCAGGTGACTTTCACTGGCGATGTCGTGTCTCCTGATAATGCATCCACAATATATCCACTTCCATAATCGGTTGATTTACTATAATAAATATACTTTTTTGAGGGCGTCTTTCGTGACGCCTTTTTTTGTTTATTTTTTGGATTAAAAATTTGTTTTGTAAAATAATTGTTTATAAATTTGCAAGAAATAATCAAATTTATTACTATGAAAAGCAAATTTTTACAAATGATTTCGCTGCTGGTGTTGTCGCTAATGACAATTCAGGTAAATGCGCAAAAGAATATGCAGTCTGATTATTATAATTATGAGGTTACGTCAATTGGTGTCGGACAAGATGGAACTAAAATATTGGTCGTTACTGTTGAGGCAAAGAAGATAGAAGATGGCATAGAACTCGCAAAACGTAATGCGGTGGCGGCTTGTCTTTTTAAAGGAGTTGAGGCTTCTGGCAGTACGGAAAAGATTCCTGCTATAGTGCCTCAGGGAATAACAAGCGAAAATCAAGAGTTCTTCGACGATTTCTTGATGCTTAAAAATAAAAAGAACGGAGGAAGTTATCTGCGTTTCGTGACAAGAACTGGAAATCAGGAAGCGGAGAAATCCAATAAGAATTACAGAGTTTCACTTGAAGTGCAGGTGTCTTACAATGCTCTCAGAGACTACATGGTTTCTGCAGGTATGGCAAAGTCGTTGAATTTTTTGTTTTAAAACATTAAGAAATAAATTGTTATATGAAGAAAACATTTTTATCAATAGTATTGGTGATGATTGCTGTGGCAGCGATGGCACAGGCAAAAAAACCGACAATTATGGTGATTCCGTCTGATGCTTATTGCGCAAGAAATGGATACACAACAGAATGGATCGACGAAAACGGTACAAAAAACACGGTCTCTGACATAGCTAATATTTTTAAACAAGATGATGTGGAGGATTTGCGTCTCGTCATTTCTGAATTGTCTAAAATAATGGCAGAGAGAGGATTTCCTTTGAAAGACTTGGAACAGACATTGAAGTCAATTCAGCAGGAATCAGTGGAAATGAGTCTTTTGGAAAGTTCCTCTTCAGGAGCATATATCACTGAGTCGATGATTGACAAAGTCGTAAGAACAGCCAAGGCTGATATTATTATAGACCTTGATTTTACAATCATGCAAAAAGGACCTCAACGTTATATCTCATACAATATGAGAGGCTTGGATGCATATACCAATAAAGTGATAGCTGCAAATTCTGGAGTTGGCTCTCCTTCAACTTCAGCTCCTATAAATCTTCTCCTCGAAGAAGCTGTCCTCAATTATATGGATTCGTTTTGTGCACAACTGATGTCTCATTTTGAGGATATGTCAAGAAATGGACGCGAAATAGTGTTGAAACTTAGAGTGTGGGATAATGCGGATGTCGATTTCGAATCTGAATATGACTTTGAAGATGACTATCTTGAACTTACTGACATTATATCTTATTGGATGGAAGATAATACTATGAATCATGCTCCGTCTCGTACTAATGCGACGGCAACATATCTTTCATTTGAACAAGTCCGTATTCCTTTGTATAAAGAGCGTAATGGAAGATTGTCTCCATTGGATGCTCGCGGATTCGCTAATGGATTAAGAAGCTATCTCAAAAAAGAACCATTCATGATTGAAAGTAAAATTTATGAACGCGGACTCGGTGAGGTCTGGATTATAATAGGAGAGAAGTAATATGAAAAAAATTAAAGCTTTATTATTGATGTTGTTGGTTTCTGTTTTTTATATAACAGAAGCTCAGTCTATTAGAGTGTTGCCTCCATCTTCGGAAAATATTGGTGATGACGCAGCTTCATTGTTGTATGGCAGATTGAATCAAGCTGTGTCTCTTAATGGAATAGGTTCGACGGATAACTCAAATAAATTTCTTTTGGTTTCGTCAGTGACGGTTTTGTCTATAGAACAAACAACAACAGTGCCGGTAAATTATGTGGCGGAAATAGAAGTCGCTTTGTTTTTAGTCGATAACAGCAGAAAACTCTTGATGTCGCAGGAAACTTTAACTAAAAAAGGTGTTGGCGAAAACGAAACAAAGGCTGTTTTGGAAGCAGTCAAATCAATAAAGTCTCGTGACCCTAAACTTAAAAAAATGATAACTGTTGGAAAAGACAGAATAGTGGAATATTATAATGCAGAATGCGAAACAGTTGTGAAAACAATAAATGCGTATCTCGAATGTGGAATGGTGGAAGAAGCTCTCAATGAACTTAATGCTATTCCTCAAATTGATGGAAACACTGGCTGTTATGACAACACTCTGAATATATTGAGTAAAATTTCTCAAGAACAACAGAATTCCGCAAATGCTAATATTAAAAATGGAAGTCCAGACGTGTCTTGGATAAATGAATAAATTATGAAAAAGTATATTTTGATATTGTTATTTGCTGTTTTGCCATTATATGGTTTGGCACAAAAAGATTACAAACTTGTTGAGCAAAGCGCAAAAAAGAAGCCTGAATGGTGCAGTAAATCAAATTATTCCAGAAGTTACATTTTCGTTAAAATAGAAAAGGCTGCAACAATAGAAGAGGCAAGTGCAAGAGCTATGAACGAGTTGCTGAGAAAAATAGCGGCTTCGGTGGCTGTGCAAACGGAAGCTTCAGACAAATCGTCTATGATATATCGTGAAAAGGATGGTAAAGTGGAATATGAAGATAATATTGAAAGCGTGATAGAAACAAAATTCGCCAAACTTCCAGCGCTCCACGGAATCAGCCTGTCAAAAGCTGACATTTATTGGGAACAATTCGTGGAGAAAAAAACAAAAGAAACAGCTTATGATTATTATGTACTTTACCCATTCACAGAATTGGATTTACAAGAAATTACAGAGGCTTATGAAGAGCATGAAAAAGCTTTGAATGACAAAATAAATGGATTTAGAGAAAACCTCGAATATATAAATGATATTGATGTGTTGATGGAAAACGTCAATGAAATGAAATCAATGATGAAGGAAATAGGAGAAGGCGACCCTAAATATAATACTCTCAACAACAACATTTCTTTATATGAAAATGTTATGTCTAACATATATATTGACGTGGTGAAAAATGATAATGGATATATGCTTGTTCAACTTAAACATAATGAAAAGGTTATGAAGACAAAGTCTTTGCCTCATGTTAAAAGTGATAATGGTTGTTCAAGAGATTTTACCAAAAAACATAGCGGCAATCAGATAGAAATATTCTTTAATACATTCGATTGTTATGAGCAAGATGACAATTATGTTGAGGTTAGATTTACATTTGGCAAAAAAAAGATAGTTAAAAAAGTGCTTATAAACTTATAATTTTTATATATTAATTTATTTTATTTTATTTTATGATACACAAAGGTTTAACCAACGAACAGGTAGAAGAAAGTAGAAAAAAACATGGTTCTAACGTTTTAACTCCACCAGAAAAAGAGTCATTGTGGAGTCAGTTTTTACAGAAATTTACAGATCCAATAATCAGAATTTTACTAATAGCATTAGGCTTGTCGATAGCCGTTTCCTTGTATCAATTCTTTACTACAGAAGAGGGATTAAGCGTTCTCTTTGAGCCAATAGGAATTTTTGTAGCAATAATGCTTGCTACTTGCATTGGCTTCGCTTTTGAAGTAAGTGCAAATAAAAAATTCGAGGTCCTTAACAAAGTTAGTGACGATGAGGAAGTTAAGGTAGTCCGTAATGGCAATATCACAGTGATTGGCCGTAAAGAAATTGTTGTCGGTGATATTGTAATTATTGAAACCGGCGACGAGGTTCCAGCTGATGGCGAACTTATTGATGCGTTCTCTCTTCAAGTCAATGAGTCTGACCTCACAGGAGAACCAATGGCGACAAAAACAATAGATCCTAATGAATTTCATCATGATGCTACATATCCGTCAAATTGGGTGCTTCGTGGAAGCAAGGTAATCGACGGTCATGGTGTGATGCGTGTAGAACGTGTCGGTGACGCTACAGAATGGGGTAAGGTTTACAAAGGTTCACAAATTGATAATAATATTAAGACACCACTTGATAATCAGTTGGATAATCTTGGAAAACTTATCACCGTAGCAAGTTATATCATAGCAACGATTATCATTGTCATGCGTTTTGTAATGTATTTTACTGGTGATAATTTCACATTCGAATGGCTCGGTTTCGCTCAATATTTGCTCAATACTTTGATGATGGCTGTTACAATCATAGTTGTGTCTGTTCCAGAAGGACTTCCTATGAGCGTCACTCTCAGCCTTGCTTTAAGCATGAAACGTATGCTTACTGCTAATAACCTCGTAAGAAAGATGCATGCTTGCGAAACAATGGGTGCTGCTACGGTTATATGTACAGACAAAACAGGTACATTGACACAAAACCAGATGAGCGTCAATGATATGAGTTTTCCGTCACTTCCGGAGAAAAAATTAGGTGATAATGAAATAAGTAGTCTTATAAAAGAAAGTCTCGCTCTTAATACTACAGCTTTCCTCGATTTCAGCGATGAAAATAAAATAAAGGCTATCGGTAATCCAACAGAAGGCGCATTGTTGCTTTGGTTGAATAAACAAGGTGTTGATTATATGCAAGTTAGAGAAGGCGTTAAGATGTATCAGCAAGTTCCTTTCTCTACAAAATATAAATTCATGGCTTCTATCGTAGAGTCACCAGCAATGGGAAAACCGATATTTTATGTAAAAGGAGCTCCTGAAATAATACTGAAACATTGCAACAAAATAGCTACACCAGAAGGTAATGTAGATATTACTCCATATCGCTTGGATGTTGAAAAACAACTTCTTGAATATCAAGGTAAGGCTATGCGTACTCTGGCTTTTGCATATAAAGTGGGAGACCCAAATGAACAATCATTCGACCCAAAAACTGATGACCTCGTAGCTGAAAACTTTATATTATTAGGTGTTGTAGCAATCGCTGACCCTATTCGTGGCGATGTGGCTGAAGCTGTCAAAAATTGTATGTCGGCTGGCATTGATGTTAAGATTGTTACAGGTGATACTCCTGGTACAGCAATAGAAATTGGACGTCAATTAGGTTTGTGGCTCGGCTCTGACTCAAAAGACGTTAACCATATCACAGGTAAAGACTGGGAAGCTCTCTCTGATGAAGAGGCTCTCTCTGTAATTCATAACATTAAGATTATGTCACGAGCTCGTCCTATGGATAAGGAACGTCTCGTTAGACTGTTACAGTCTGAGGGTGAAGTCGTTGCAGTGACAGGAGATGGTACTAATGACGCACCTGCCTTAAAGGCTGCGCAGGTAGGTCTCTCAATGGGCGACGGAACTACAGTGGCTAAAGAGGCATCCGATATCACAATCCTCGATAACTCGTTCAATAGCATCGCTCGCGCTGTGATGTGGGGAAGATCATTGTATATCAATATTCAGCGTTTTATTGTTTTCCAAATGACGATAAATGTTGCAGCTTGTCTCATCGTTATGCTCGGCTCTTTACTCGGAACAGAAATGGTTCTTACTGTTACACAGATGCTTTGGGTTAATCTTATCATGGATACATTCGCTGCTCTCGCTCTCGCTTCGTTGCCTCCATCAGAAATGGTGATGAAAGAGAAACCTCGTAGCAGAGAAGCCAATATCATCACTAAACCAATGATGTGGCAGATATTTGGCGTAGGTGTTTTCTTCGTAATCTTTATGTTCGGTCTTGTCCAATATTTCAAACATATAGATGTGACTTCGTTGGCGGACTTCTCTTTCGCAGAATATTTCAAGAATTATTTCAATTTTAAGGCTTCACAAGGTATATCTGCACTTGAACAGACTTACATCTTTACAATATTTGTATTCTTGCAATTCTGGAACTTGTTCAATGCTAAAGCGTTCCATAGCGAAGGCTCCGCTTTTAAAGGATTGTTCAGAAAAGATGTCATCGCTGGTTTTGGTTTGGCATTGTTCGTTATCGTTGTCGGTCAATTGCTTATAGTAAGTTTTGGCGGAGAGATGTTTAATGTTCAAGCAATGAATATTAGTGATTGGATGTATATAATCTTGGGAACATTGCCTGTATTTGTCATCGGTGAGGCGATGAGAGCAATTAAGAAGTTATTAAGTTAAAATGCAATAAAATTTATTTAGAGTTGAAAGTTGAAAACTGAAAATTTAAAATTAACCTTCCATTTTCAGTTTTCAACTCCTTTTGCGTTAGGGATTGAAGCGGCATCCTTTGCGATGCGTAGCGAGCAAAGATATAGCGAAAAGCCCGCCGCATAGCGGAACGCCCAAAAAACAACATCATATCTCCACAATAATCCCAAACATAAAGTTAATTCCAGCTTGTGGAAAATATCCGTCTTCGATATATTCACTTCCGCTAACATCGGCACGATAAACCCATGCGTTGCTGCAATATTTATTATTGAAAATATTATTTACAGATAAATTGAAATTCAATGTTTTAAACCAAGATTGTTTCCATTCGTAATTTATATTAATATTACTAACAAAATACGGATCTATACTTCTCGAAAGTGTAGAGGTGTTGTCAATATATTGTCTGCCAACATATTTCTCCTGAAAAACAATGTCCAAATATTTAATAGGAGATACCTTTAAATTCAATCCAGAAATCATATTGGGAGAAAATGAAATATCTGTAGTTCCTAAATTCGTTATCTTTTGTCCTAAATAATTCCATTCTTCATCGTAAAGTTCCATATAATCAATGAAGTCTGTAATTTTATTCTGACTTAAAGCAAAATTGAAATCTAAGGCAAAATATCTGTTTGCTTGATAAGCGATGCTTCCTTCCAAACCTAATCTGTAGCTTTTATCTACATTTGTCATGATGCTGTTTCCTACATTGTTTATCTCTCCAGTCATCACTAATTGGTCTTTATAATCCATATAGAAAAGGTTTGTGTTCAATGCGATTTTTCTGTTTCTATATGAATATCCTAATTCGTAATCGATTAGTTTCTCGTGTGTTACATTCTCTCTTTGAATCTCGTCTGCGTCGGTGTAAATGTCGCGATTGGGTTCTCTGTTGGAATAAGCCGCGGAAAAATATGCGTTGTTGTTTTCATTTATGGTGTAAAAAATACCACCTTTGGGATTCCAAAAGTTGAAGATATGGTTCTGTGTTATATCATTCAAATCGTCATGAATTCCGTTCAAATCATAGTTGATATGCCTATATTGAATCTCTGCAAATAAATTTAAATATTTGTTTAATTCATAATTGCTTGATACATAAATATTATAATATTCTTTCTTTCCTGTGTTTTCGTACCATCTGTAGTTCAATGGAACTGCATATTCCGCCCAATTGACAATTCCGTAGTGGTCTCCGTCGTATTTGTTCCAGCTGCCGCCGTAATTGATGTCGAACTTGCCAAGCTTTTGGTTTAAAGTGAGATTAACTCCATAGAATTTGTTGTCTAACCATTTCTGTTGTACTAAATTAATACGTTTTATAATGCTGTCTCCGATAATCAATGGTTCTAATCCGTAACTTGATAATTTTTTGTCGTTTTTATAATTTTCGTAATATCCTTTTCCTGTTGTCAAAAACGCTGATGCTGTTAATGTTATATTTTGCGAGAAACTATGTGCGTAATGTAATTGATAATAAGTTTGGTTGTATTTGTCTATTTCGTTTTCATAATATCCGATGAAATTACCGTTTTTATCGTACATGATTCCTGCTGGATTAAATGTAGGATTGTTTTCTAAACTATCTTTTGGACAGCCGTTCCACGCTTGGTAAGTCTGTTCTTTACCGTTCATTATCATAAATTTAAGGAAATCGTTTTCATCTGACCACGATGCTGAAAGCTGATAAGAAAATAAATCGGAATAAGCTCTGTCGATATAACCGTCTGAATTTATCTTGCTGATTCTTCCGTTGACATTGAAACCGTTTTTATTTCTTCCTGTCGAGAAATTAAGTGTGTTTTTCAATGTGTTGAACGAACCTGCTGAACTGCTCAATCGTGCGAAAGGCTCTGTCGTTTGTTCGTCTGTTTTTATGTTTATAGAGGCTCCGAAAGCTGCGGCGCCATTGCTTGAATTTCCTACGCCTCTCTGTATCTGTATGTTATCCACGGAAGATGCAATGTCTGGTAAATCAACGAAATAAACTAAATTGGATTCTGCGTCGTTGATGGGAATTCCATTTAAAGTGACGTTGATTCTTGTCAAGTCGCTGCCTCTTACGCGCATGCTGGTATAACCTACGCCAGCTCCTGCGTCGGAAGTGACAATGACAGATGGAGTGTTCTGTAAAAGAAAAGGAAGGTCAGCTCCTTGGTTGCTCTTTTTCAATTCTTTAGACGAAATTTCGGAATAGGTGAGCGGCGTCTTTTCACCGACACGAGATGCGGTAACCACAATCTCGTCTTCCATCATTGAATCCATCGTCATGGCAACTTTTATCTTGATATTTTTGTTGATGCTAATAGTTGTTTCGTAAATCTTGAAACCTACGTAAGTGGCTTCTAATGTGTAATTTCCTTTTTTGATATTTTCAAATTTGAAATTGCCGTTTTCATCGCTTACTGCGACAAGTTCTAATTCTTTAATGGAAATGTGTGCGCCAATCAGTGCTTCCTGATTTTCTTTGTCGAAAATGCTTCCGTTAACAACGAATTGTGCCATTGATTGCAAAGGAAGCAAGACTGCAACCAAGATGAGAATTTTAATTTTTTTGAACATAACTAATTGATTTAAATTAAATTATTAAAATTTTATTAAATCAATAGAGGAAAGTTTTGATGTTGCTCGTTTCCCGGTCTCGGCATTATCCGTATCCGGTTCGGAGGGTATGATCTCAGCCTGTATTTCATTTTACTTTCGTAAAAAAGGCACCCCTATTGAAAGTCACGGCAAAGGTATTGAATTTTTTTTTATGTTTGCAAGAAAAAATAATGAAGATATTGATTTTAAACGGACCTAATCTTAATCTTATAGGTAGGAGAGAACCTCAAATATATGGAACTGAATCACTTGTGGATTATGTTGAGAAGATGAAAAATAATTTTCCAGAGCATCAGCTTGACTATTTTCAGTCCAATCATGAAGGTGTTTTGATAGACAAATTGCATGAAGCTTGGGATAATTATGATGGCGTCGTTTTCAATCCTGGTGCTTATTGTCACACTTCCATCGCTTTGGCCGATGCGATACGTTCAATTGAAACTCCCGTCGTTGAAGTTCATATTAGCGACATTTATTCTCGAGAGGAATATCGCCATCATTCATACACCGCTGAAGCAAGCGTGAAAAGCATTGTAGGAAAAGGACTTAAGGGTTACGAAGAAGCCGTGCTTTATTTAGTTAGGAGTTAGGAGTTGTTGGAATTCTTTATTCGGAAAAATCATTGGAATTCAATTCGTTGAAATATTTCTTCTTTTCGAGGAAATATTTGAAAACGATGTTTTTTTGATAAACTTGCGACACTTTGTTTCGTGTGGATTGTCTTCTTGATTTTCTTAATTTAGGCAATTGTCGTAAGAAACTTACGTGAGCTCTTGATACAGCGATGAAGTCGGCAAAACTGCCGTCACAGAGGAATTTTATTCCAGCAATCCAGTCTAAGAAAAATCTGTAAAATATTGTGCTGAAGACCTTTCCGTCTGGAAGGTTTTTCATCAATAATGAAAGGTTGTTCCTGAAGTTGAGGTAAGTCTTTCTTGCTGAAGATTTAGGTAATGTTCCGCCTCCAATATGAAATACTTTTGAATTTGGACAGTACATTATTTTATATCCTGAGTTTTTCACTCTCCAGCAGAAATCAATTTCTTCCATATGAGCGAAGAAACTGTCGTCCAAGCCTCCGTATTTGTGATATAATGAGGATTTTACAAACATACATGCGCCAGTGGCCCAGAATATTTCTTTTACATCGTCATATTGTCCGTTGTCCGTTTCCAAGTCTTGGAACAATCGTCCGCGACAGAAAGGATAGCCGTATTTATCGATATAACCTCCTGCTGCTCCAGCATATTCGAATTTAGCTTTATCGTGATAAGATAATATTTTCGGCTGACAGGCCGCTATGTTTTCATCGCTTTCCATAAGTTTAATGACTGGCTCAATCCAGTGAGGCGTAACTTCAATATCTGAATTAAGCAGGACGTAATAATCGGCTTCAACTTGTCGTAATGCAATGTTGTATCCTGTGGCGAATCCTCCGTTGAAATCATTGAGAATCAGTCTTATGTTAGGGTGGTTGGTTCTCATGAATTCCACCGAATCATCAGTGGATTTGTTGTCGGCAACAATAATATCAGCAACGTCAGAACTATTCTCTATGACGTTAGGCAGAAATTCTTCCAAAAAATTTCTGCCGTTATAATTTAATATTACTACTGCCACTTTTTTCATGACTGCAAAGATAAGAAAAAAGACAACAAGACAACAAGACAACAAGACAATAAGACTACAAGAAATTTTGTTGATTTTTATATTTTAACATATTGACTTGTGGTCATGTAGTCTTATTGACTTAAAAAAAGGCTCCCATTTCTGAGAGCCTAATGAGGTATAAGATAAAATATGTGGTATGTTAAGAATTTGCTGTTTTATCTTGGATTGTCGTAGTAATCCTTAGCGTCATCGCCGTAGTAGAAGTCTGGGTTTACAGAACCGTCGGCGTTATAGAATTCTTGGTATGTGCTGTAAGTTCTTGAATAGATTTCGTTAGTCCAGCGTGAATTGTTGAGTTCGCCTATAGCATCTGAGTGTATGAGTTGGAAATCGTTTGATACTATGTCTCTGCTCATGAATACGAACTTTTTGTTTCTTTGGTTTGCCAATGTGTAATAGTGCCAGATTTCGTATGGGTAAGCTCCTGGTTCATTATGGTTTTGAACTATTCTGTCAGGAGCGCCGTATTTTAAGAATACACGTCCTCTGTCTGTTTGGTATCCTTTAAGTTTAACAGCTGAGAATGAAGCATTAACACGTTTGACTTGTGCGAGGTAGTTTTCCCATTCAATTTGAGGTGACAATGCATCACGGCTTGACCAGAAACTGTAGAAATATTGTTGCATTGTTGTAATGTCGTTGCTTTTTATTAAATTATTTGCATATTCGACTTCAATTTGTGAGGATATTGGTGCCAATGACCTGATATATTCTCTGATGGTGTCGATGTTGTCTATGTTTCCTGAGAAAACTTTTGTTGGGTCGATTGTTGCTAATGCGCTGTTGTCGATTTGATAATTAAGGTTGCTTCTTTGGAAGAAGAATTGGTTGTAACCTATAATTTCATTGTTTCTGTCGCGAGCTTCAAGAACCAAGTAATAGTTGCCGCTTGGAAGATTGCTGATGTCCATAGTGTTGATAACTACTTCAGTATCTTTTACATTCATTCTTTTTGTGAAGAAATAGCTGTCTATTCTTGTATTGCTTTCGAAGGTTTTTAAATAAGTGTTGAGAAGATATTTTTCGTTTTCGCCGAGAGCTTTCTTGCTGTTATAAATTTCGGCGTAGAATGTTAGTCTGTTAATTGATTCAGGATAATATGGCATGACCATTGGAATTAGGTCGTAGCCGTTTTTTGTATTGGATGTTATTTCAGAAGCTGGTTTGTAGTCTTCAAGAGCGATAATACTTGAAAAACAAATGTTGTCAGGGAAATCGACGATAATTGTTTCTGAAACTTTTAAAGGTCTTTCTGTTTTGTTGTTGGCGTCTTCAATTGTTATTTCCATTTGATATTCGCCATTAGCTAAAGAATAGCGTTGGATGTCCATGAAGAAGCCGTTCAAATATGTTGTATCGCTTACTTTTGGACTATTGACAGAATATTTGTCGTAATTCTTGATAGATTCACCTTGTTTAAATATAACAGTCAAATTTATTGCTGCTTGATATTGGTCGTTGTTTTTTACATACATTAAACTATTGCAATCAAAAGTGATGTATGTTTCTAGATAAGGAGTTGAGCTTTCTCCTGTGATGTTGAATGTACCGTATGAAATAAAGGCGTTGATATTTTTTTCCTGTGCGATTATTTGTGTCGCAACGAAACAAATAATTAATGTTAATATTCTTTTCATTTTGTTAAAATTTATTTTCGTTTGCAAAGATACTTATACTTTGAATTTTGTCAATAAATTTTAACGTTTAAATTATAGAAATTTATATACTTAATATTTGTAAGTGTTTGTTTGTTAATTAGATATTGAAAAACTTTCTCTAAAATTTCGATTTTGTATATTGGAAAACAAAGTCGCTTAAATCGCTTTTTATGTTAAAAATATCTTTGATTTTTTTGCTTCTTTTGTTAGATGCGCTATATGTTAAGCCAAGCAGAACGGCAATTTCAATATCGTTGAAATTCATAAAGCTTAAAATGAAGAATTTTGTGTCGCTGCTTGTTATGCCTTCATAGTCTTTTTTCAAAGAAGAGAATGTGTTTGGAAAATGCTTGTTGAATGTTTTTACTAATGAAATTATGTCGTTGTTGGAGAGTGCTAATTTAGAATTTTCCTGAATGTTTTTTATAAGTATGGTTCTGCCGTCCATAAGTGATTTTGTCTTTTTGTAAATATGGCTTTCGCAGAATGTTTTGTATGCTTCATCGAAGCAGACGCTTGTTTTTGTCGATTCTAAATTTTCTATTTTTTTTGAAATATTATCGATTATTTTATCTTTGCTTTGAATTTTTTCGTGGCTGTCGCTGATTGTTTCTTCAGCTTTCCTGATTTTTTCCTGGTAATTTCTTCTGTTGTTTAAATAAAGAAGGATAATAAACGCAATAGCAGAAGCTAAAACAACAATCATAATTGCGCTATAATCGTTAGATTGTTTTTGGGTTTTATTGTTGATAGTATTATAATATGTGTCGAAAAGTTTTTCCAGATCAAGTTTAAGAGGAGTTCTTCTGATTTCTATGGAGTTGTTTTTTGCCTGATGTTGTATGTAAAACATTTCGTTTTCATGGTCGTTCAAGTTAAAATAAGCTTCGGCGAGTTTTTCTGATGTAACGAGTTTCTCTTGTTGGTTTCCGTTTTCGAAGCAATATTTGAGGTGGGGGAGAGCGTCCTTGTAATTTCTCTCATAGAAGTATTTTGTTCCTATTGCTGAATGAAAATCGAAGTCTTGAATCTTTATATTGAAGTGGTTTTGGAAAATAGAATCAGCGTTTTTATAATCGTTTAATTCATATAGAGTTACAATTTTATTGTCGATAATTTTTCGATATAGATTTAATGGTATTTCTTCATATTCTTCTGCTATTTCGAAATAAATCATAGCAATATTTGGGATATGATTGTATTGGTAGAGTTTACCTGTTTTTATAAGAGTATTTAGAACTTTTTCTTTGTTGCCAGATGATTCGTAATCAGCGAGAGCTTTGTCGTAAAGTTCCGCCGCTGGTTTTAAGGAATTGATGTCTTTATATATGTCGGCGAGTCTTTCGTATATTTCTCCTCTGAACTGATAGTCGTATGATTTAATGGTTTCTATCTTGGAGAAATATTCGTTGATATAATCCAATGCGAGAAAAAGTTTTTTTGCGGAAGAAATGAGATGTTCTGAGGAGTAGTCAGATATAGCGTTAGAGTAGTGAATTTGTGATATTTTTTGGATATATTCTGGCTTTTTGTGATATTTTTCAGAACATTTTTGAGCTGACAAGATATTGTTTTCTATTATTGAGTCGTTTTCTGTGTAAGAATAGTTAAGGATTTCTTCACAATACGACTTGGATATATCACTACATGATGTGATATTCAATGTTGTGATTATCAATAATAACAAAATAATATTTGTATAAATTCGTCTCATTTTACAATTGCAAAAATACTGTTTTTATTTGGTGAAAATAAGAAAAAATAATTTTTTTTTTTAAAAGTCTTGTACGATTCAAAAAAGTTGTATCTTTGCAGCGGAGAAATGGCAGAGTGGTCGATCGCGGCGGTCTTGAAAACCGTTGTACAGCAATGTACCGGGGGTTCGAATCCCTCTTTCTCCGCGGAGATGAAGCGACTTGATGGTCGCTTTTGTTCTTTAAAGGCTAAAGGCAAATGACAAAAGTCTAAAGAATTTTATTGGATTTGTTTGCCAACAAATAACTTGTAGTCTTGTTGTCTTATAGTCTTATTGACTTAAAAATAGGAGAGATGCCAGAGTGGTCGAATGGGGCGGTCTCGAAAACCGTTGACCGGTCTCCCGGTCCGAGGGTTCGAATCCCTCTCTCTCCGCCAATAAGGTGTAAATCAGATGTTTATTTGGTTTGCACTTTTTTTATGCCCAAATAAAAGTTGATGTGTATTTGATGAAAATTTGTACTATGATATTTTTTGTTAATTCTAAATTTTTCATGATATTATATTTTCATTTTTTTTCTTAATTTTGTTGGGTTAATATATTTATAATTGAAATTATAATAATTTAGAATATGAAATCTGATATTGAAATCGCAAGAGAGACTTCTCTTAAAAGAATCGAGGATATTGCCAGCAGCATAGGCGTTCCTACAGATGAGATAAATAATTATGGTAAATACATTGCCAAACTTCCTCTTTCTCTTATTGATGAAGAGAAAATAAAGAAAAGCAACCTTATTCTTGTTACGGCTATCACGCCTACAAAGGCTGGTATCGGTAAGACTACCGTTTCTATCGGGCTCTCCTTGGGTCTTAATAGAATAGGCAAAAAGGCGGTGGTAGCACTACGTGAACCATCACTCGGACCTTGCTTCGGTATGAAAGGCGGTGCAGCAGGCGGTGGTTACTCTCAGGTGTTGCCTATGGAGAATATCAACCTTCATTTTACTGGCGACTTCCACGCAATAACATCAGCTCATAATATGATTACAGCGTTGTTGGACAATTACATCTACCATAACAGAAAGACTGGTCTTGCTCTCAAAGAGGTCAAATGGAAACGTGTACTCGACGTCAATGACAGAAGCTTACGCAACGTTATCACAGGTCTCGGCGGCTCTGCCAACGGCCTCCCAACAGAAAGCGGATTTGACATCACTCCAGCATCTGAAATCATGGCGATACTCTGTCTCTCTAAAGACCTCGACGACCTTCGCCGTCGTATTGGTAACATCCTTTTGGGTTACACTTTCGACGACCAGCCTCTGACAGTCGATGATCTTGGTATCGCAGGTGCAATCACTGTGCTTTTGAAAGACGCAATACAACCTAACCTTGTACAGACAACAGAAAACACTGCGGCTTTCGTTCATGGCGGTCCTTTCGCTAACATCGCTCACGGATGTAATTCTGTTCTCGCTACTAAAATGGCGCTCAGCTATAGCGACTATGTAATCACAGAGGCTGGTTTCGGCGCTGACCTCGGAGCTGAAAAATTCTTTGACATCAAATGTCGTAAGGCAGGACTCTCTCCAAAACTCACTGTTATAATAGCTACTGCACAGAGTTTGAAACTTCATGGTGGTGTTCCAGAAACACAAATCAAGGAACAAAATATTGAAGGCTTGAAGAATGGTCTCCATAACTTAGATAAACATATAGAGAACATAAGACGTTTCGGTCAAAATGTAATCGTGACATTCAACAGATTTGCAAGCGATACCGACGAAGAGATTGCATTGGTTGCAGAGCACTGCCGCGAAATGGGAGTAGGATTCTGTATGAATACAGTATTCGCAGATGGCGGTAAAGGCGGCGAAGAACTTGCAAAACTTGTTGTAGAGACAATAGAAAAATCACCGTCAGAACCTCTTAAGTATATTTATGAGGATGAAGATTCAGTACGTACAAAGATTGATAAAGTCGCTAAACAAATTTACGGCGCAAAAGATATTGCGTACTCAATTATAGCTCTCAAGAAAATCAAACAGATTGAGTCATTGGGTATTTCACATTATCCAATATGTATCGCAAAGACACAATATTCATTTTCTGCAGATCCTAAAGCCTACGGCGTGGCAAAAGATTTCGACCTTAACGTCCGTGATATAATCATCAATAATGGTGCAGAAATGATAGTTGTCATTATGGGCGACATCATGCGTATGCCTGGATTGCCTAAAGATCCACAAGCACGCAATATTGATATCGTCAATGGTAACATTGAAGGATTGAGCTAAACTCAATTCATGTTATG
Organism: Bacteroidales bacterium; assembly: GCA_045631805.1. GTDB lineage: Bacteria > Bacteroidota > Bacteroidia > Bacteroidales > F082 > Limimorpha. Next base: position 22,519 of record JAZQVL010000079.1, read on the forward strand.
ATAAAAACAAGGGCGGACTTGATCTGACCCCCAAAAGTTGGACGGATTAATAAAACAATTTACGTATAAAGAGTTCGGTATTGCACCGGACTCTTTCCTTTTAATTTTAATTTGATT
>JAZQVL010000080.1:0-22382 GCA_045631805.1 Bacteroidales bacterium
CTCGATACGACGTACGCCAGCAGCGATAGCGCCTTCAGATAAAATCTTGAATGAACCGATGCGACCTGTTGAAGCGATGTGAGTACCGCCGCAAAGCTCAACTGAATATTCCTTATCGAAAGCAACGACTCTCACATGATCGCCGTATTTTTCACCGAACAATGCCATTGCGCCCATGTTCTTAGCTTCTTCGATAGGAACATTTTCAAATGTATTATTTATAATGTATTCTCTGATTTTTTCATTAACGATTTTTTCAACTTGCTTGATTTCTTCGTCTGTCATCTTTGAGAAATGGCTGAAGTCGAAACGAAGTCTTTCGTCATTTACCAAAGAACCCTTTTGTTCGACGTGGCTACCCAAGACTTGACGTAATGCTGCGTGCATCAAGTGAGTTGTTGTGTGGTTTGCTTCGATTTTTCTTCTTCTCTTTACATCTATTGTAGCGACGAAGTCAGCCTCTGGTTCTTGAGGAATCATATCAGTGATATGGATGATAAGGTCGTTTTCCTTAACAGTATTCAAGACCTTAACGACTTCATTTTCTGATGTAAGAGTACCGACGTCACCAACTTGACCACCCATTTCAGCATAGAAAGGAGTCTGGTCTAAAACGATTTCGTAATGTTTCTTATTCTTAGCAACGACTTCTCTATAACGCATAATCTTAGAAGTCGTTGTCAATTCGTTATAACCTTTGAATTCTGTTGCTTTGTCATCTTCAACGACCACGATCCAGTCGCCTGATGATTTCTCAGCGGCTTTACGTGAGCGGTTCTTTTGTTCTTCGAGATTTTTCTTAAAGCCTTCCATATCGACTGTAAGACCTTTTTCTTCTGCCATAAGATTTGTCAAGTCAACAGGGAATCCGTAAGTGTCGAACAATTCGAAAGCGAAAGCGCCGTCGATGACTTTTGATTCTGGATTTTGTTCAACGTATGATTCGAAACGTCTGATACCTTGTGACAAAGTTCTCAAGAATGAAGCTTCTTCTTCTTTGATAACCTTAGCAACGAGTTCTTGTTGTGATTTCAACTCTGGATATTGTTCGCCCATTTCTTGAACGAGAACAGGTAAAATTCTATATACGAAAGGTTCTGTAAATCCTAAGAATGTGTAGCCATAACGTACGGCACGACGCAAGACGCGACGGATAACATAACCAGCGCCATTATTTGAAGGAAGCTGACCGTCGGCAACAGCGAAGCTGACAGCGCGTAAGTGGTCGGCGATGACGCGCATTGCGATGTCAACCATTTCTTCTTTGCCATAAACTTTACCTGAAAGTTCAGCAACTTTATCGATTAAAGGAGTGAATACGTCGGTGTCGTAGTTAGACTTCTTATTTTGGATGACGCGTACGAGACGTTCGAATCCCATGCCAGTGTCGATGTGTTTCGCTGCGAGGTTCACGAGGCTGCCGTTAGCCATACGATTGAACTGCATGAAAACGAGGTTCCATATTTCGATGACTTCTGGATTATCTTTATTGACGAGTTCTTTACCATCAACGAGCTTACGTTGTTCTTCGTCGCGGATGTCGATGTGAATCTCAGAACATGGGCCGCAAGGACCTTGGTCGCCCATTTCCCAGAAGTTGTCTTTCTTGCTTCCGTATATGATTCTTGACTCGTCGATATGTTCTTTCCAAAATTCAAAGGCTTCGTTATCTGGTTCCAAATTATCTTTAGCGTCACCGCCGAACACAGTGACATATAATTTATTCTTGTCTATCTTTAAAACTTCTGTGAGAAATTCCCAAGCCCAAGCGATAGCTTCTTTTTTGAAATAATCGCCGAATGACCAGTTGCCCATCATTTCGAACATAGTGTGATGGTATGTGTCGCGACCTACTTCTTCAAGGTCGTTGTGCTTACCTGAAACGCGGAGACATTTTTGTATGTCGGCAACTCTGTTTGACTTATATTGAGCATTGCCCAAGAAAACGTCTTTGAACTGGTTCATACCAGCATTGGTAAACATCAAAGTAGGGTCATTCTTAACTACGATAGGAGCTGAAGCTACTACAAGATGTTGTTTTGATTCAAAAAAATTTAAGAAACTGCTGCGAATTTCACTTGCTTTCATATATAATAATGTGTTAAATATTTTGTCAAAAAAATTTTTGCAAATTTAGTTCAAAAATATATTATTTTTGCACAACAAATGGAATATTTTTCATTTATTTCCAAAATTAGCAAAATGACAAAAAAGAAATATATTTTCAACTCTCAGACTCTTGAATACGAAGAATATAAGACTTCGGGAAAGAAAAGATTTTGGAGTGTGGTTTTATATCTTTTGTCAACAAGTGTCACAGCTTTGATTATTGTCGTCTTAATCCAGAATTTCTTCGGTTCACCGACAGAGAGAATGCAAAGTCGCGAGATAGAATATCTTAAATTGCAATACGACATAATGAACGACAAAATCGACAATCTTGACTTGTTGATGAGTGAGATGCAAGACCGCGATGATAATATTTACCGAATGATTTTTGAAGCCGACCCTATACCTTCATCTGTCAGAAAAGCAGGCTACGGAGGTTCCAACCGTTATATGGCCTTAGACGGATATGTCAACTCCGACATGGTTGTCAGCACAGCCAAACGTATCGACATACTTTCAAGTCAGCTTTATGTTCAGTCGAAATCATTCGATGAGATATATGAGATGGCGAAAAACAAATCAGACATGCTCTCCTGCATTCCTGCCATCATGCCTGTCAAAGGAACCGATATTTACAGAATATCATCACATTACGGACAACGTACCGACCCATTTTATAAAGTAAGCAAGTTTCATGGCGGCATCGATTTCAGCGGTCCTGTCGGTTTAGGTATCTACGCTACCGGCGACGGCACCGTCATTAAAGTTGAAAAGAACAAGAGCGGCTACGGCAACAACATAGTTATCGACCACGGTTATGGCTACAAAACACGATATGCTCACCTTAGCGCTTTTAAAGTCAAGAAAGGCGATAAAGTAAAAAGAGGACAAGAGATTGGAACATTGGGCAACACAGGTAAATCGACAGCTCCTCACCTACACTATGAAGTCATTAAAAACAATAAGACTGTCAACCCTATCAATTTCTTCTACAACGACTTAACTCCGGAGGAATACGATAAGATTATAGAATTGTCGCAACTTCCTTCACAAACAATGGACTAATCATGCAAGACGAGAAATTATATTACCGCATCGGCGAAGTGGCTGAGATGTTTAACGTAAACACTTCTCTCATACGTTATTGGGAAAGCGAGTTTTCTGTATTAAGACCTCGTAAAAGTACTAAAGGCAACCGCATGTTCACCCAGCGCGACCTTCGTTATCTCCGTATGATTTACCAACTCGTGAAGGTTCAAGGTTACACCTTACAAGGCGCCAAAGACGCTCTCAAGAAAGACTTCGACCAATTAGAAAGAAAGACGACCGTCTTGATGACATTGGAAAAGACAAGAGAATTCCTGCTGGAATTAGATAAGGAGTTGGAGAAGAAAGAGACTAAGTAAACTCCGCTATCTTTCAATCCACTAATCTTCACGAAACCTCACGAATGTTTTTTCGTGTCTGTTTTGTGTTTCAACTATGAACTATTAACTTTTAAACTACTCTACACTTTAAACTCTAAACTTTACCTTGGGCGTTCCGGCAAGCCGTCGGGCTTTCCGCTCTATCTTTGCTCGCTCCGCTAACGCTTCACTCGCAAAGGATGCCGCTCCAATCCCTAACGCTTTGGGAGCTACGGAAACATTAAAATGTTAATTTTTTTTATATTTTTTTCTCTTGACAAATGGGTAAGGTTATCGTATTTTTGCACAAAATTATGAAACTATATGAGTCTTGGATTTACAATCAATAAAGAAAAAAACGGCGCACTTTTAGCGTATATTACTAGTTCCATTTCAAATATAAATCTCCGCATAACGAACAGCAAATTCTCAAACAAATGGATGTATTTAGTCAATTTGAGATGAGTATTATTAATGATATTATATCAAAATACAAAGATACTACTGCTGATGAACTTTCAGAGATAACTCACGAAGAAAATTCGCTATGGTCTTCTATCATAAAGGAAAGCAATGTTTTTTTTATTGACGGAAAATCTGATGTACAAATACCTTTAATAAAACTTAACAATGGAAATATAGAAAAAGAAGAAATTTATTATGAAGCATTAGAATATATGCAATTTTGCAATACAATATAAAACAACATGTTAAAAACCAAAAACATTGTATATGGATTTTGCTCATATACAACACCAAAGAAACCAAAATATCTTATTTCTCGATACAGACTTATACCTGAAAAATACAAGAAAATATTTGATAAAGTTTTATCTGAATATTATTCTTGAATTTAAAGGCAATGTAAATTTAGTCAAAGGATATTTTATGGGATTAGAGAGCCGCCTCCACAAACCGGACGCACTGATTGACCGATGTCACGGCGATAGCTAACGTCCAAATAGCGATAGTCGCTACCAAAGTCAAGGAGGTACGAGTAATCGCTACCCATGTCAGGCATGTCAGGCATTGAACACCAATAATAGCCATAGTCTCCAACGTAGTATAGCGACGACCCGGATCTATAACCAGCAGCAGGAAGGAAGATGCTGTTGTCATTAGGTCCTGTAACTTTGTATCCATTAAAGTCATCTGCGTTTATCCATGTCCAGGTGCAGTTGTTTTTTAATTCTGCTAACTCATCGTATGTGGGCATTCTCCAGCTGCCGCCCCAGTTGACTGTAGCCGCATCGTATTGTGGTGCAAGTTTGCCATCACCATCAATAAATCCTTGTGATTGCAACTGTGAATAACTGAGTTCATAGGTTGTGCTGTTATTTTCTGTATATGTTACTTTGGTAGTCGTCTCGCCCCATGCAAAATAATCTCCGTAGGCTTCTGGTGAAGTCGCACCAATATTGCAGGTCGCCCATCTAACACTTAATCCAAGGTCAACGTATTCGTGACCGTTTTCTGTTCCGTTAATGTTTTCTTCATCCTCGTCCTCATCATCACTTTCTTGTAATGTCATAAAATTCATTATCTCTCCATAACTCGTTCCTGCTTCATTAGTAGCGTATGCCCTAACGTAATATTGAGTATTTGGAACAAGATCAGCGAAAAGAATCTCATAACTTCCAAGTCCGCCTTCTATATCTTTTACATGGGGATCTTGAATAGCAGGCGTTCCATCAGTGTTCCAACAGATACCGCGTTCAGTTACTTCAGCACCGCCGTCAGTGGTAACATGTCCCACAACTTTAGCGCTTGTTTCTGTAATATCTCCAATAGATTTTGTAACTACCGTTGGTTTCTCTACTTCTGGTTTACAAGAAACCAATATCATCGCAAATGCGATTAAAAATAATGATAATTTCTTCATGCTTTAACGTGAGTTCGATATAAAACAATTCATAAAAATGAGTAACATAGCGATATTTTTGTATCTTTATGGTGCTAACAAAAGACAAAAACGTTATGTTATCCGACAACAAAGTTATTGAAATTTTCTATATGGCAGACGACTTCTGCATTTTTTTTAATGAAACATACTCACAGCCAATTTTCAACTTCCCCAACATCTTCTTCATTATATTTTCACAAATAAAAATTCGCTTTATATCTAAAACTTTTACATCTTTGCATAAAGTTTTAAATATGAAAAGAATTAATAGAGAATCTTATACCAAAAGAATTTTAGATTTATTAGGTAAAAATGAGGTTATTGTTCTTACTGGTCACAGAAGAGCCAAGGATTTTTTAAGTTAATTCTTCATCAAATAATTCTTCACATAATCCATCACTCCGTCTTCCAAAGAAGTGAATTCTTTGTCGTAACCTGCTTCTATCAGTTTTGTCATATTAGCTTCTGTGAAGTATTGATATTTGTCTCTGATATCTTCTGGAATGTCTATAAACTCGATATTGACTTCCCTTCCCATCGCCTTGAAAGTGTTAGCCGCCAAGTCATAGAAACTACGAGCTTTGCCTGTTCCTAAGTTATAAATACCACTTTTTAGGCTGTTGGCTGTTGGCTGCTGGCTGCTTGCTATCATAAAAATAATGACAGAAGCAATATCTTTCACATAAATAAAATCGCGCAATTGCTGTCCGTCGGCAAAATCTGGACGATGTGAACGGAAGAGTTTTACCTTTCCTGTAGCATTTATCTGATTGAAAGAATGGAAAATGACCGAAGCCATCCTTCCTTTGTGATATTCGTTAGGTCCGTAAACGTTGAAGAACTTCAAGCCAGCCCAGAAAGGAGGCTGTTTCTCCTGTTTCAAAATCCATTTATCGACTTCGTTTTTAGAGCGTCCGTATGGATTGAGCGGTTGCAACTTCTCAACAACATCATGGCTGTCGTCGTAACCTAATTCGCCATTTCCGTAAGTCGCAGCAGAAGAAGCATAAACCAAAGGAATCTGATATTCTGAACATAAAGCGAACATCGTCTCGGTATAATCGACATTCAATTTTTGAAATACATTCCAATCAAATTCTGTGGTATCGGTGCGAGCTCCGAGATGAACGACGAAATCAACATCTTCATGATTTTCCTTAAACCAATCAAAGAAAATATTTCTGTCAACCAAAGATTTATATTTTAAGTCGATATAATTTCTTTCTTTTTCTTTCTTGGAAAAGTCATCTACAAGAATCAAATCGTTATATCCTTTTTTGTTAAGCTCGCCAGCGACTACACTGCCGATGAAACCTGCTGCTCCAGTTACGATAACCATATTATAAATTTTAATTGTAGAGAAGTGTCAACAAAACATCTTCTATTTTACGGTGTTGTTGACGCGTCTTTACTATATTATTCTGTTCTTGATTTTATATAATTACGCCATTTATCCAAGACTGCCACCATATCTTTGGGAAGTTCTGAATCGAAGTACATCTCCTTGCCTGTTGTTGGATGCACGAAACCTAAAATCTTGGCGTGCAGGCAATGGCGAGGTATCTCTCTGAAGCAGTTTTCTATGAACTGACGATATTTTGAGAATGTAGTTCCTTTTATGATGATATCGCCTCCGTAGAGATAATCGTTGAAAAGCGGATGGCCTGTATGTTGGAAATGCACGCGTATCTGGTGTGTTCTTCCTGTCTCAAGACGACATTCCACCAATGTGACGTAGTTGAAATGTTCGAGCACCTTATAATGAGTAACAGCCGACTTACCTTGTGAGCCATCGGGATAAACCGCCATCGCCACTCTGTCTTTGGTGCTGCGACCAATATGACCTTCTATAGTTCCTTCTTCATCTGTGAAATCGCCCCACACAAGAGCCTGATAACGACGTGTTATGCTATGTTCGAAGAATTGTTTGGCCAAGACTGTCTGCGCTGTCTCGTTCTTTGCGACAATCATCAAACCAGTTGTGTCTTTGTCGATACGATGTACGAGATAGCCGAAGCCATTCTCCACCTTTTGATTTGTATTTTTAAAATGATATGCCAAGGCATTCAACAATGTACCGTCAAAATTGCCATGACCAGGATGCACCACAAGACCTGCTTGTTTGTTGACTATGATGACATCATCGTCTTCATACACTATTTCTAAAGGAATGTTTTCGGGAGTGATGACAATTTCGCGAGGTGGATATGAAAGCACAATCGTAACGACATCATTAGGTTTCACCTTATAATTTTGTTTCACTGAAACGCCATTCACGAGTATGCTTCCTGCTTTTGCAGCATTTTGAATCCTGTTACGAGACACGTTCTCCATACGATTCTGCAAGAACTTATCTATTCGTACCAAAGACTGACCTGGATCGGCTACTATACGAAAATGTTCAAAAAGCTCGGTATTTTCTTCAGCTTCATCTTGATAGTGACCAACAAAATCCTGGTTTTTTGCACTTTCTTCTATATCTTCAAATCTTTCTGTCATAATCATTTAGAAATCACAAATTTTTCTGTATATGATTTTCCTTCATCAGTAATAACTCTTATCATATAAAGTCCGTTCGACAAATCACTTATGTCTAAATTGACATTATTGTTGAAATGTTTCATCAATCGGCCAGTCATATCGAAAATCAAGACTTCTTCACATGACTGAGCTGGCAACTCACTAATATTGATTACGTCTTTTGAAGGAACAGGATAAAGTCCCAAGGATCTGACGTTCTTGGTTTCCTCCTTGATTACATAATCGCCTCCAAACACAGGACGAATCATCAAAGAACCTTTCATGATACTATTTTCCCAGCCGTCGCCTGTATCATAAAAATTATATTGCTGATTATCTGTCGATGTATCAAAACCTATGTTGATGCTTTCTCTTGAATGCTGCATTATTCCGACATAAATGATTCCATTAACTTTCAAGACTTTATCGAAAGGATAATACGCAAATTTGTAAATCTCTTCTTCATCCCATATAGGTCTTTGATTTTTAAGACGATAATATTCATTACCTGGTTTGCCGTTATTATCATTCCAAACAACAATGTCGAAGAAATCGTAATTAGCGTCATTGTGAGTTCTGTTGAAAAGGAGCTGCACTCCGCACAATGTATCTGGCATTGAGATTGAGAATTGAGTTGCGAAATATGATTCATCAGGAACAACGCCATAGCCTCTTTCTGGCGTTCCGTCGTCATAAGCATAATAGTTGGAGAATCGTTGAATTCCTCTTAAAGTATCGCTCATCACGCCATGCAAATTATTTTCCACACTGATGATATGAGTGACAAGAAATGATGCTGTATCGACAGTATCGTCCATCTCGAAAAGGAAGTTTTTAAGATGAGGACAAGCCTGAGTAGCATTGTCGTCTGTACAATTCTGGAATCCATTATTTGCAAAAGGCGACAGATAACATATTTCACTTGTATAGTCATAAGTCCAATTTGAGGAGAGATTTTCTACTTGACATGAATATTCCGTATCATAACCGATAGAATCCAAATTAGCGATATACATCTGATAGTCAGCTGTCATAGCCACTGTAGGATTACTTTTATATTGTCGATAAGGAATTGACTGATAACGTTTTAACAAGGATGGAGATTTCTCAGAGAATGTCACCAAAGGATAAGTGGTATCTTTGTATGAACGATTTTTGTTAAAATAAATAAAGTCAATATTCCAATTATCTACATTGCTTCTATCGTTAGGATACATTGAAGAAGGCATAGTTGCATAGTTATAGAAAAGAACCACCAAATCTTTTTTGAAATAAGCCTCATCTGTAACAGGAATCATCACCTGTTTAAAATATTGATTATCATTAGCTAATAAGAATGAATCGAGCGTCATTCCCGCTGTACTCCAAATATGATTCCAGATCATTTCAGTATAGAAGACCGTATCGCATGGGACTGCAAGTTTTTTAAGAGAATCGGCCATTGTATATTGACCTCCTGAAATTGCATACATATCCTGGTTGCAAGAAGTGTTGATGTCGTGATATAAAATATCGCCAATATGAATAGTATCGACTTGCATATAAGCGAGCATATCAGAAATTAAAATTGAATCGTATTCTATTCTGAATGTGTCGATTGCGTAACCGAACATTAAAACCAACGAATCGTTCAATTCAGGAGCGTCGCCATTTCCTTGAGGCTGGTAATAAAAACTGAAATAAAGAGAATCGGCAGGACTTAATTTCTCTCCGTTTTCATCGACAAGACTTATAGGTTTAGAAATCAACGAATCAGCTACAAAAGGAGAGCTGCTCGCATGAGAATAAACTTTTCCTGTCTCATCAATAGCGTCTAAAGTAGCCGCGTTAAAATTTGTTGGGAACAATGGAAAACCAGAGTTAACAAAAACGCTTCTGTTTTGCCATTTTGCCGCGTCGGGATATGTCTGAGTCTCTGTGAAGTCATCGAAAAAAGGCAATCTCAATGATGATTCCGACCTTTTTCTCTCAACATTTTTCTTTGACTTCAACGAATATGAAAAACCGTTGAGATATTCTTGAGCATTGGCGCTCAAACCAATAAGAAATATTATTGCAAAAATTATGATTTTCTTACTCATAAAAATAATCGTTTTCTATTCCACTTTCGTATAACGAATCTATGTTCAAAGTATCATTACGATGAATATATTCGAAGAACTCTTTTTCCAAAATCAAATTCTTGTCATATTCACGACTTATAGAATCATATTTAAACAATCGATGCGATATTATATAATCAAAACTATCTGTTACATATTTAATTGTGTCGTCGGAAAGTTTTTTCTTTTTCATGACAGAAAGAATGGAGTCTTTTTTAAACAACTCTCTTCCGTATGAATAGAAATCAAATTGATTTTCAGAGCGATACCAAACATCTACCGTTGAACCTAATGTTACAAGAGTTTGAATATCGTAGGCAGGTTCCATCTTATATACTTTCAGTCTGCTTTCATCTTCTTCAAAATCCATGAAAATTTCCTTTCCGATATTAAGGGAGGCTTCATGCAAAAGATTTTTAACATCATCTTTTTTGGCAGTCAACAAATTAGGAAGATGAGTTTTTTTGTCGTCTCTGCCATAACCTACAAGAAGTTTCACAGCATTTCCTTTAACAATCTCATCACCTGGCTCAATAATTTCACCATTGAATTTTTGATCTACCACAGCATTTTTCGCAAAATGGTCAACATATTCCAATTCACTTACTTTCAATCCATTAGACTTCAGTAAAACCATTGCTTGACGTAGAGAAAGGTTTCTAAGATTTGGCATGATAACTTTTTCTGGAGCTTCAGAAACTTTGATATAATACAAGTTACGTCCTTTTTTCACATTGGAGTTTGGCAATGGGTCTTGTTGAAAGAAAGAACCTTCAGGAAGATTTTTAGCATAAACGCTGTCGAGCATCACGAAATGAAAAACGTCGGCATATTGTTCAAGAACAGAGTCACAATTTTGACCAACAAAATCAGTTACCACAATCTCATCTCCATGACGTGTATAAGAGTCAAGGGAGATGAATACAGCTTCTATTATAATGATAATCAATGCAATTATTATCAGCAAGTTTATATAAAATGCCCTTTTGGTCAAAAAATTGAAGGCTTTCATTTATTTTTAATTTTAATTTACAACAATAACGACGTTTTTATTAATTTTGATGCCACAAAGATAACTATTTTAATTTTTTTATAGAAGTATTAATATGAGAAAGATTGCAATTATTTGCGGAGGTTACTCTGGCGAGTACGAAATTTCAATAAAGAGCGCTAAAGTTGTTAAAAGTCATTTAGATTCAAATATTTACGATTCATATCTTATCGTGATTAAAAAAGGTGACTGGTATTGTCTTACCGATGACGACACACATATCCCTGTCGATAAGAATGATTTTTCAATAAATATTGACGGCAAAAAAATCACTTTCGATGCAGTTTTCAATGCTGTTCACGGAATTCCAGGTGAGAACGGTGAGATATTAGGATATTTTGAAATGTTAAATATTCCTTACACTTCATCTAATTTCACCACGTGCGCCTTAACATTCAACAAAAACTTGACTAAAGTAGTTGCATCAGCTCATGGAGCTACAGTATCGCCATCCATCACAATCAACAAAGGCGATGTCATTGAAAAAAATGAGATTATCAATGAACTTGGACTTCCTTTGTTTGTTAAACCTACATGCAACGGTTCAAGCGTTGGCGTAAGCAAGGTCAATACAGCCGACGATTTCGACAAAGCAGTTGAGACAGCTTTCAATGCCGGAGACCAAATCATGTTCGAAAAGTTTGTGAAAGGTCGTGAATTGGCATGCAGCGTAATCGAACATAAGGGAAAAATGATGGTTCTTCCTCTTACAGAAATAGTCAGCAAAAACGAATTCTTCGACTACGAAGCTAAATATACAGCAGGAAAATCAGATGAGATAACACCAGCCGACTTGGAAGAGGCAGAAGAAATAGAGGTAAAAGCCACATCAGCAATGCTTTATGAAAAATTTGGCTGCAAAGGATTCGCACGTTTCGATTATATTCTCAACGAAGAAGGATTGTTCTTTATCGAAGTGAACATCGTTCCTGGAATGTCAGAGGCAAGCATAATGCCTAAACAAGCCGCTGAAATGGGAATCTCTTTAGACCGACTTTTCGCTATGACGCTCGAGAACATTTTGTAGAAGAACGGGGTCGAGATTTGGGAACGAGGACGGGAAACAGAATTGTTAATTTTTAATTGCTAATTGTAAATTGAATAAAGTTTTATCATTTATTAAGCCAATTGCTGGAATGTTGGCTGCTGGCTTGTTGATTTATTTCTTTCCAGATATATTTTTATATTTCGCTATCGCCATTATTTTGTCGATGTTGGGACGCCCATTATGCGAATGCATCAAGAAATTCCACATCAAGAAATTTCATCTCGGCGATGCTGTATCATCTGTCGTTACCATGTTGGCGATTTCCTTGATATTTTCCCTTATCTTCTTCATAATTATTCCATTAGTAAATAAGGAAATTATGATTTTATCCCAAATAGACACTAATGCCATCGTTGAATATTTTGAGCAGCCTTTGGAGAAAATATACAATCTTCTCATTCAATACAATATTATTCGTCCAGAAGAAGACATCCTTAAAATGATAGAAAGCAAGCTTTATTCGATTGTCAGTTGGGATAACTTCAGCAGCGTTTTAAGCGTTGTTGTTTCAAAGACGAGTTCATTGGTCGTAGGCATATTCTCCACAATATTTTTAACATTTTTCCTATTGCGCGACCCCGACATCGTTCATAATATTTTCATGGCTATCACTCCTGACAACAGTACGAACCGCATGAAAAACATACTTCACGATTCGAGAATTATGCTTACAAGATATATGTTCGGTTTGATTTCTGAAGTACTTTGCATGATGATATTGATATTCATAGGATTATCTATATTTGGCATAGAAAATGCATTTATAATCGCTGTGATGGGCGGACTTATGAACATCATCCCATATCTTGGTCCTTTAATGGGCGGAGCCTTAGGCGTCGTGATAGGAATAATATCGAATCTTGGCATTGGAACTTACGATTTAATTTTACCTAACTCATTAGAAATCATAAGCGTTTTCGTCATAGCCAACCTTATTGACAATTTTGTCCTACAGCCAACAATTTATTCAAAAAGCGTTTTCGCTCATCCAATTGAAATATTTATAGTAATATTGATGGCAGGCAATATTGGCGGAGTTGTAGGAATGATAATAGCCATTCCTTCATATACTCTTATCCGAATCATTGCAAAGCAAATGTTAAGCGAGTTCAAATTCATCGAATTATTAACAAAAAAATTAGATATTGATAAAAATATAAAATAAACCCTCATGAGAAAATTAGTACTAACCTTAACAGCAATTTTAACTTTATGTAGCATAGGTTTCTCGCAAAACACTATCGACCCTGTGTTGCAAGATGTTTTAAACCAAAAAGGCGATGAAATGATTGATGTTAACATCATTTTCAAATCGCAGATAAATCCAAAATCACTTCAAGAAAAAGCGATGAAAATATCAGACAAGGAAACGAGACGCAATGTTCTTGTCGATGAACTTAAATATTTTTCAGAGAAAGAACAAAGAGACATCATGTCAATTCTTGAAGCAGAGAAAAGAAGCAATAATGTAAGCGATATCAAGAGTCATTGGCTCTCAAACGCCATCAGTTGCAAAGCATCTCGCGATGTCATTTATCTTATCTCGAGCCACAATGACATAGAGCTCATAGGCTATGATGAGATGCGATATATGACATACGACTGTCTCACTGAAGATGTCGTTGACGACAGCAAAGACATGGATTTGACCGACAATATCCTTATGGTTAACGCCGACAAAGTTTGGGATATGGGTTACACAGGCAAGGGCGTTCTCGTTGCCGTCATCGACTCTGGTGTCAACTACAACCACCTTGACTTAGCGGATCACTTATGGGACGGAGGTTCACAATATCCTCATCATGGATATAACATCATCGACAACAACAACGACCCAATGGACGTTTTAGGTCACGGCACGCACTGTGCAGGCACTATCTGTGGCGATGGCACCTCTGGAATAAGAACAGGCATGGCTCCTGATGCCACACTCATGTGCATCAGAGTTCTCGATGACTATGGTTACGGCTACGCCAGTGATTTCAATACAGGCATGGAATTCGCCGTCGAAAATCAAGCCGACATCATCAGCATGTCGCTCGGTCTCATGAGTGCCAGCGTCAGCGACAAGACCATGTTGCGCAATTCTTGTGTCAACACTTTGCAACTCGGTGTTGTAGCCGCTGTAGCAGTAGGCAACGACGGACAAATGGCAATGGTTCCTGTACCTAACAACGTCAGAACTCCAGGCAACTGCCCTCCTCCTTGGCTTCACCCTGACCAAGAAGTCAATGCTGGCGCGCTCTCTTGCGTTGTTGCTGTAGGAGCAATCGACTATTACGAAAACATGTATGAAAACGGTTCCAAAGGCCCTGTAACATGGACCGACACTCAGTTCAACGATTATCCTTACAATCCAAATATCGGACTGATACGTCCCGACATCTGCGCTCCTGGCGTAGGAATTAAATCATTGGACCACGACAATAACAACGGATACAATCTCAAGACCGGAACATCAATGGCGACACCTTGCGTTGCTGGCGTGATGGCTCTCCTCCTCGAAAAACAAAATGAACTCAGCCCAGCTGAATTATGCATGACAATAGAGACAACAGCCAAGAAACTCAGCGAGACCAAAAGCAACCTCACAGGCTCAGGTCTCATCGACGCTTTCAACGCCATAATGAACGTAAAAAAAGGCGACCTCTATTATTCTGAAATCCTCATCAACGATGAAGAAGGTAACGACAACGGAAATATCAACACTGGAGAAAATGTCAAAATAAATATCAATGTCATCAACGAATCTGAAACGGAATACAACAATATCAAAGCCGTCTTGACATCTAAAGATGACTTCATCAATATTATTGAAGACGAGGCTATCATCAGCAACATTGAAGCTAACGGTGAATACAATATCACCGACGAATTCATATTCTCCGTGGAAGAAGGTACAGCTTGCAAAACAGAACTCAAATTCGACATTGATTTTTATAACGACAAGGACGAAAGCATTTCTTCATTCAGCTTCAAACTTAATGTACAAGACTACGACTTAGAATTTTCAGCTTTTACAGTGACAAACGACGATAACGGCAACGGTATTCTCGAAGCTGGAGAGACAGCCGATTTAGGCATCATGATAAGCAATATCGGAAATGAAATCGCTATAGAAATTAACGGAACTTTATCGAGCAGCAGCGATTTGATTACCATCAACAGTGACACTGCATCATTCAATTCTTTAACCAGCGACTATTCTTCAACGGCTTATTTCAACGTCACATTGTCAGAAAATGTCGAAGATATTTACAACATCCCACTCATTCTTAGCACAACAGACCTTTACGACAACACGAGAGAATTTGAATTGAATTACGCCAACACTTGCGACCTCATCTTTGAACTCAACGACGCATACGGCGACGGTTGGAACGGAGCTTCATTGACAGTAAAATTCGATGACGGCACTGACGATAAATCACTGACAATTCAAAACGGATATTCTGAAACATTCACCATCAACGTCAAGGCCAATGTTGAGATAACACTTGAATGGGAATCAGGCGAATACGACTCAGAGTGCAGCTACAGCGACAAAAACAGCAACGGAAAAAACATATACTCCAGCACAGGATTCGATAAAGGCGAGTTCCTCTTCTCATGGGTTAACGAATGTTCATGCTTAAACGATTATTTCACAATGTGTGATGCCGTTGAAAACCTCGTAGGCGAACAAAATCAAAACATCATAGAATTAAGCTGGGACAATGCAGAGAATGCTATATCATACGACATATATCGTGGAACAAGATTCATGGGAACCACAAACGAGACATCTTTCACAGATGACTACAAGTTGAAAGACGGAACTTATTTGTATAATGTACAAGCCAATTACGATGATGACTGCAAAGGATTATTATCAACAACAGAAGTGACATTCAACACTGAATCGGTGGTAGAAAATGAGTTCATCAACGCTTCTGTTTTCCCAAACCCTAACAATGGCGAGTTCACCGTCAAATGTGATAATATGACACACATTTTGATTTATAACGTTATTGGTTCTTTAGTAAAAGACATTGAAACAAACGCCGACAATTATGTCATTAAAGGTTTAAATTCTGGCGTTTACTTCATCAACATTAAGAACGAAAGAAATAATGTCATAAAGAAAGTTATTGTAAGATAATAACAGTAATTTCTTCATTACAAAAAAATGTAACTGCAATATTGCGGTTACATTTTTTATTATCACTTTTAAAGCTATAATTAAATATTTCTTCTTTACAAAATCGTTCTAACTATTTTATCTATACCTATTCCTTCTGCTTCAGCGGAATAATTTCTCACGAGTCTATGACGTAATATTGGAAGAGCCACTTCTTGTACGTCTTCAATATCCGGAGAAAGTTTGCCTTTGAGCAAGGCATTACATTTAGCGCCGATAATAAGATATTGTGAAGCGCGAGGTCCTGCGCCCCAGCTGAGATATTTATTGCTCCATTCGTGAGCGCGTTCTGTATTAGGGCGTGTACGTGACACCAAGCCAACAGCATATTCATAAACGTTATCAGCAACAGGGACACGACGCACCAGATTCTGGAAATAAATTATTTCCTCAGCATTCATCACAGGATTGATGTCGGTCACTTTTGCGGACGTAGTATTTTTCACCACTTCTATCTCCTCTTCGTATGAAGGATAATCGAGTTGAAGATTAAACATAAAGCGGTCGAGCTGAGCCTCAGGCAAAGGATAAGTTCCTTCCTGTTCAATTGGATTTTGTGTTGCGAGCACAAAGAAAGGAGCGTCCAATTCATATGACTTGCCAGAAATTGTGACATGTTTTTCCTGCATTGCTTCGAGGAGAGCGGCTTGAGTTTTAGGAGGAGTTCTGTTGATTTCGTCGGCGAGTATTATGTTAGAGAATACTGGTCCTTTAACAAATTTGAACTGTCTCGAATCGTCGAGTATCTCTGTTCCGAGTATGTCGGAAGGCATAAGGTCGGGGGTGAACTGTATTCTGTTGAACGAAAGGCCGAGGGCTCGTCCGATGGTACTTACCAACAATGTCTTTGCGAGGCCAGGTACGCCTACCAACAAGACATGACCTTGACAGAACACAGACAATATTGTATTATGAATTATATCATTTTGACCTATGATGACTTTGGAGATTTCACTCTTCAGTTGTTCATATTTTTGCACGAGAGCTTTCGCACCTTCTACGTCAGACTTAAACATATCCAATAGCAATAATTAAATTAATCAGCAAAATTCCAATCGAACATAAAGTCACATTCTTTGAAGTCGTCGATGACTTTGATATAAGCTTTTTGTGAGTTAGCGTCAATCCATTTATTGATTATTTCCTCACGTTTCTTTTGCATTGCCCAGTCGCAAATGAGCGTATAGTCATCTTTGAGATTAGCTTTATGAGGAGCGGTTTTTTTCTTCAGATAAAGGAGTCTGTATGCATCTTTATTATCGGAGGTCTTCATTGGCACAGGAGCGCTTATTTCACCGACTTTCATTTTGTTAACAGTTACAGAGACCTGTTGGTCAAGTTCAGCGGCATCGAAGAGAGTGCTTCCCGAGTTAGGATTAACGAGCAATCCTCCGCTCATTCTGTCTTTCTCGTCGCTGAATTTACGTACTGCCTCATCGAATGTAAGGCTGTCGTTGTGAATAAGATTTGCTATGGAGTCGAGTTGGTCGTATGCCACTTGCAAGGCTTCTGGCGACACTTTCACTGTCAATAAAATATGACGTACATTTATGAAATCGCCGCGACGTTCTATCATTTGGATGATATGGAAGCCGAATTCCGTTTCAATTACTTCTGATATTTCACCATCGCGCAAGTTGAATGCTGCCGCTTCGAATTCTGGAGCGTACTCACCTCTTCCGTGGAAACCAAGTTCTCCGCCTTTCTTAGCCGAGCCTGGATCTTCCGAATAAAGAAGAGCCAATGTTGAGAAACGCTCTCCATCAAGGATACGTTTGCGCATTTTATAGAGTCGGTCTTTAACAGCGAGTTTTTCATCCAAAGTGATTGGCGGTTTCTTTACAAGATGAGCAATCTCATATTTAGAATTAACCATTGGAATACTATCCTTTGGAATGTTGTAATAACATTTCTTCACTTCTGCAGGAGTGACTTCCACATTAGCCAAGATTGTCTGTTGCACCTGCTCTACCAACATCTGGTCTTTTCTCATACGGCGCAATTCTTCCTTAATCTCTGGCATTGTCTTCTTATAATATTTTTCAAGATTTTCCTGAGAGCCAAGCTGTGAGACGAAATAACGAACCAAATGGTCAACTTCTGCGTCAACCTGTTCATCTGTCACAGTGATACTGTCCATTTCAGCTTGGTTAAGCATAAGTTTCTCGAACATAAGGTCCTCAAGAATCTCACAACGAATAGAACTAGCGCTACCTTTGATACCGCCTTGCAATCTATACTGCATATATTTCGCTTCAATATCCGACTGAAGGATGATATTCTGGCCTACAACAGCCACTACCCTATCAATAACTTGAGGTTCCTGAGCCTTAGATGGAACCATTATAAATACAAAAAATAAAGCTACAAAAAAACTTAGCATCTTGTTGTCTTGTCGTCTTGCCATCTTGTTGTCTTGTTGTCTTGTTGTCTTGTTGTCTTTAATAAACCTCAAAAGCGTTTTCTTGCACTGCTTTTGAATATAAATCATCATATAATTTTTCCAACAAATCTTTCTTTCTATTACTCAATATTATATATTTTATTCTGTCAACTTCCATTTCACAGGGTGACACATCACCCACGAGTCTATATTCGCAGAAACGAATAACGCTATAGATGTCATCATTAATAACAACATAATATTTGTTTTCGTTCAAGAAAGATTCATTGTCATCCACTTTCAAATTAAATTTCGCTGTCACTTCATCGAAGCCATGCCATTTTTCCACTTCCATATTCCAGTCCAAGGCATATTTTTTTGACAAAGAAGTGATAGAGTCAATCATAATAGAATCACAGTCGCGCAACAATTTTATAAACAACCATTTTTTCTTGCTGTCGCGAGGAAGATTAACGGAAGCGATTCTTACTATGTCGCGATTAAGTCTGAACTCATCGCTGTTTTCATTATAATATTCCTGGATTTGGTCTTCGGTAACTTTGGTATCGAGGTTTTGTTTTATCAGTTCAGTTTCATATTTATTTATAACCAAAGAGTTGCGATATTCTTCCAATCTCTTTGAGAAATCAAGTTGTTCTGGTTCGAGGTTATTTTCCGCTTGTCGGACAAGCAGCTGATTGCGTACCCATTTGTCGATATAAACCTTCGAGCGAAGCACGCTGTCGTTGTAGCTTATTCCTTCATAAAAGATGTTATCCAAGTCGGTCTTATATAGATTTTTTCCATAAACCGAGACTATCACCTCGCCTTTGTCTTCATGTTTTTCTTGACAAGTGGAAAAAAACAATGAGAAAATAAGACCGACCCAGATTAAGCGCATCTTTTAATTGTTATAATTATTTTTAACTTTATTCAACAATTTTTCGTCAACTGTAACAGAATATTTTTCTCTGAGTTGTTCGAGCCATTGTGTTTCCAATTCAGCTTGATATCCTGATGTCACCAAGCCTCTTGCTTCTTTGAATGTCTTAGGTTCTGGCTGACGTACCTCAATAATCTTAACGATTTGTGTCGAGTTATCTACAGCTGAAGGATAAACAGCTATAGTACCTTCTGTCCATTGTGTTGCGTCAACATTTACGTTATCGCCTTTTTGATAGAATGAATAACGTACTGAAGCCTGTGATTTGTTTTCTTTCACATATGTGCGTAATGAATCTATTTCAATGCCTTCAACCATCAAGTTCTTGATTTCCTCGACATTATCCTTGCGTTGGCAAGTCACGACCATAGCTCTAACACGGTCGTTCCACATATATGATTCCTTATTTCTTTCATAATAGTCTTGCAAGCCGAGTGTATCTTCGACAGCTTTGTTCCACACTTCATTTTCCATCAATGAGAACAACAAGATGCCATCATGATATTCTTGAACCAATGCTTTGAAATCTGGATATTTCTCTTCTAATTTTGAATCTTCATAAGCAAATACTTCTTGTTGCAAGTATTTGTCATAAAGCTGATAAGCATAAGCTCCTGGAGTCAAGAAACCTTGTCGTTTTTGATTTTTATAGATGAATTCGACAAAGTCTTGTACTGTCCATGACTTATCTTTTGTAGAGAAAATAACAGATTTTGTGTTGACATTTTCAGCAGCTTGATACTGACCTTCGATGATAGTGCTGTCTATTGTAGCGATGAAAGCGTCTTTAACCTTATTGTTTTCTTTGAAGTTATTGTCTTTCATGATACGTCTCATAGCTATTTCTTCGCTGAGCTGACCGCGCATATCTCTTTCAACTCTCTCTCTTATCTTGCCTTCTTCTTGTTCAAATGTTCCTGGTGTTGTTGATCCAACCAATTTGATGATATGATAACCGAAGTCGGTCTTGACAGGTTCTGAGATTTGATTAGGTTCCAATGATTTCACTACTGAGATGAATTCAGGAACGATTTGATTTACTCTGAATGGAGAGAGCACACCATTATTATTAATAGTGCCTTTATCGTCTGAATATCTTCTTACATAATCAGTCCAGTTTTTATCATCATTGATTACTTCGTTGTAAATATTTTGAGCTTTTATTTTAACGAGTGAATCGTTTTTGTCAGGGTCTTTTGGATCTACAGCGAGGAAGATGTGAGCGGCTCTGATGAGACCGCTTGCAGGAGTCTTGCTGTTAAGTTTGATGATATGATAACCGAATGAAGAGCGCACTGGCATTGAGATGCCGCCTACTTCTGTGTTATATACACCTGATTCAAATGGATAGACCATATCGAATACTGTGAAATAACCGAGTTCGCCGCGATTGCCTTTATAAGCTTTTCTCACGCCTGGAATTTCTTCATAGTCACGAGCTGATGGGTCTTCTGAAAGTTCTGCTGCCAAATCGCCGAAGTCTTCGCCTTTCAATGCACGTTCGCGGATTGACATCGCTTTTTTATATGCTGCCAAAGTATCAGATGGGACAGCGTTAACGTCGCATTTGATAAGGATATGAGCAGCGTTGATGTCATATTGCATTCTTTCGTATGCTTCTTTCACCAATTCGTCAGTGATATCGTCATTTGAGAAATAAGGTTTTGCAAGTTGCTGACGATAATTGTCGAGTTCCTTGATGAAAGCTGCTGAAGTATCCATTTTAAGATTTTCTGCTTCTGCCACCTTTAATTTGAAATCCACGAATAAATCGAGATATTCATCAACATTTTTCTTGTCTATGACTTCTGTGTTGACATTGTTTTTCTCGTAAGTATCCATAAATTCCTTAACAGAAACTTCTTTATCTCCGATAGTAATCAAAGTCTTTTTAGTATAAGACTGAGCCGATAGTAACGATGGCATCATCGCTAAAGATAAAGCGACGAGCCATGTCTTGAGTGTTTTTTTTCTTATCATATTTTTATTATTTCAAAAATAACGACTGAATTCTTAATATATTATGCTTTAGTGCTATAGTTAGGAGATTCAGCAGTGATAGTGATATCGTGTGGATGGCTTTCGCGCATACCTGAAGCTGTAATCTTGATGAACTGAGCTTTTTGTAAATCGCTGATTGTTCTTGAACCAGTGTAGCCCATACCAGCGCGGAGACCGCCGACCAATTGATAAACGACTTCTGAGAGGCTGCCTTTGTAAGGAACGCGACCTACGATGCCTTCTGGAACGAGTTTCTTGATGTCGTCTTCCATGTCTTGGAAGTAACGGTCTTTAGAACCATTTTGCATAGCTTCGAGAGAACCCATGCCACGGTATGTCTTGAATTTTCTTCCTTCGAAAATGATTGTGTCGCCTGGAGATTCGTCAACGCCAGCGAATAATGAGCCAGCCATAATTGAAGAAGCACCTGCTGCGATAGCTTTCACGATGTCGCCTGTGTAACGGATACCGCCGTCAGCGATGACAGGAATACCTGTGCCTTGGAGAGCTTGTGAAACGTTGTAAACTGCTGTGAGCTGAGGGACTCCGATACCAGCGATGATACGTGTTGTACAGATTGAACCTGGTCCGATACCTACTTTAATAGCGTCGATGCCAGTCTTAGCGAGTTCGCGTGCTGCATCAGCTGTAGCGATATTACCAACAACGATGTCGATGTTTTTAAATCTGCTGCGTAATTCCTTAGCGACGTTGATAACGTTTTGTGAGTGGCCGT
>JAZQVL010000081.1:0-4520 GCA_045631805.1 Bacteroidales bacterium
CGTTATATTATCGGTACATGCCCTAAATGCGGCAACGACCACGCTTACGGCGACCAATGTGAGAAATGCGGTTCTTCAATGAGCCCTGATGAACTCATCAATCCTCACTCAGCTCTCAGCGGCGCTGAACTCGTAAAGAAAAATACAAAACACTGGTATCTTCCTTTAGACCAATATGAACAATGGCTCCGCGAATGGATTATTGAAGGTCATAAAGAATGGAAACCTAATGTATATGGTCAAGTAAAGAGCTGGTTAGACAATGGCTTGCAACCACGCGCTGTTACTCGCGACCTCGATTGGGGCGTGCCTGTCCCTGTTGAAGGTGCTGACGGTAAAGTGCTTTACGTTTGGTTCGACGCTCCTATCGGTTACATCTCAAACACAATAGAAATCTGTAATGAAAGAGGTACTGACTGGGAAAAATGGTGGAAAGATGAAGAAACAAAACTCGTTCACTTCATCGGTAAAGATAACATCGTTTTCCACTGCATCATATTCCCTTGCATGTTGAAGGCTTACGGTGATTATATCGTTCCAGAAAACGTTCCAGCAAATGAATTCCTCAACCTCGAAAACGACAAGATTTCAACATCTCGTAACTGGGCTGTCTGGTTGCACGAATATCTTGAAGAATTCCCTGGAAAACAAGACGTTCTTCGTTATGTATTGACAGCTAACGCTCCTGAAACAAAAGATAACAACTTCACTTGGAAAGATTATCAAGACAGAAATAATAACGAGTTGCTCGCTATCTTCGGTAATTTCGTAAATCGTACTTTGGTTCTTACTCACAAATATTTCGAAGGTAAGATTCCTGCTATGATTAACCTCAACGAAAAAGACGAAGCTGCTATCGAAGAAATGAATCAATATCCTGATAAGATTGCTAACCTTCTCGATAATTACAAATTCCGTGAAGGCTTGTCAGAATTGATGAATCTCGCTCGTCTCGGTAACCGTTATCTTACAGAAAATGAACCTTGGAAACAATTCAAGACAGATCCTGAAAGAGTTAAGACAGTTCTCGCATTATCAATGCAAATCGTCGCTAAACTCGCTATCTTGTCAGAACCATTCTTGCCATTCTCAGCTAAGAAATTACAATCGATGATTGGCTTGGAAGTAAGCGGCTGGAATCAAGCTAAGGAAACAGTATTATTGAACGAAAACGCTACAATCGGCGAAGTTGAATTGTTGTTCACTAAAGTTGAAGACGAGACAGTGGCTGCACAAGTCAATAAGTTGGAAGAGACAAAGAAACAGAATGAACTCAACGCATGGGCTCCAAATCCAATCAAGCCAAACACCAATATCGATGAATTTGGCAAGATGGACATAAGAGTCGGTACTGTTTTAGAATGCGTTAAAGTTCCTAAGGCAGATAAGTTATTACAATTCTTGATTGACGACGGCATGAACAAACGTACCATCGTTTCAGGAATCGCTAAATATTATCCAAATCCAGAAGAATTAGTCGGCAAGCAAGTATGTTTCATCGCTAACTTCGAGCCTCGTAAATTGAAAGGCATCGTCAGCGAAGGCATGATTTTGTCAGCAGAAGACAAAGACGGACGCTTGGTTGTCATGTCACCAAGTCAGCCTGTTGCTCCAGGAAGCAGTGTTGGATAATTGACTAATGACAAAAGGCAAAAGACTAAAGATAACTTTAGCCATTAGCCATTAGTCTTTAGCCTTATTTAACCGAAGGATAGAATGCATCTTCAATGTGTTCTATCCTTTTTTCGTTGTTTCTGTCGATGACGATTGCTATGATATCGAATCGTACGTCGTTGTCGTATTGAAAACGATTGACGTATGAGTTAGCAGCCCAGATGAGATGTCGCTGTTTATAGACATCTACTGTCACTTCAGGATTGACGAGGCATGAACTATGACGTGTTTTCACTTCAACAAAAACGATAGTGTCGTTGTCTTTGGCAATAATGTCAACTTCCTTATGACCGCAAAGCCAGTTAGTTTCTAAAATCTGATAATTTTTTGCGAGGAGATACTCGAGCGCAATCTGTTCGCCCAAAGCACCTAAATCATTATGTGATGCCATGTTTCTAAATTTTATTGGTTTTTGTATTGCAAAGATACGAAAAGAAATGATTTGTGAAGTGTTTATAAAAAATATGCAAGTCATTCACTTATAATTCATATCTTTGCATTATTGAGAATAATTTTAATTTTTTAAATATGAAAAAACTACTTTTATCACTTATCGTATTGATGTCGTTCTCTTTACAAATAAGAGCCGACGAAGGAATGTGGATTCCTATGTTGTTGCAAAACAATGAAAAAGAAATGCAAGAGATGGGTATGAATATCACTGTCGAAGATATTTATTCTATCAATCACAGCAGTATGAAAGACGCTGTCGTTTTGTTCGGCGGCGGATGTACTGGCGAAATCGTCAGCGACCAAGGTCTTCTCCTTACTAATCACCACTGCGGATTCGACTGGATTCAACATCATAGCACTGTGGAACACGATTATCTCACAGACGGTTTCTGGGCTATGAGCTTCGAAGAAGAACTTCCTTGTCCTGGCCTCACTGCTGTTATGTTGAAAAGCATGGAAGACGTTACAGAACGTGTTCTTGAAGGTGTGACAGACAAAACATCTACAGAAGAAAGAACAAAAATAGTTAACGAAAACATCAAGAAAATCAAGGAAGAAGCTGAAGCTAACACTGATTATCAAGTTGTTATAAAGCCTTTCTATCATGGAAATCAATATTTCATGATTTATAACGAAGTGTTTAAGGATGTCCGTATGGTTGGAACACCTCCTTCAAACATCGGTAAATTCGGCGGCGACACCGACAACTGGGTTTGGCCTCGTCATACAGGTGACTTCTCTATCTTCCGTATTTATGTCTCTCCAGAAGGCAAAGCTGTTGAATATAGCGAAGATAACGTTCCTTACAAACCAAACTATCATTTCCCAATTTCATTGAAAGGCGCAGAAAAAGGTGATTTCACTTTCGTTTTCGGTTATCCAGCTCGTACTAACGAATATCTTCCTGCTGTAGCTGTTAATCAAGAAGCTAATGTGATTTATCCTGTCAGCGTTGACCTCCGCGGTAAAATCTTAAATATTTATAACAAACATCAGGAAAAAGACCCTAAAGTCAGAATTCAATATGCTTCAAAACATGCTCACCTCGGCAATGGATGGAAAAAATGGATGGGCGTGATAGAAGGTATCAACAACTTCAAAGGCGTACAAAAGAAAAAAGCTTTCGATAAGGAATTTACTGATTGGGCTTACAAGAGCCGTCAAAGAGGTGCTTACCTTAACTTAATTTCTGATTTTGAAAAGTTATATGCAGAATATGAGCCTTATCGTCTCGCAACAACTTATCTCTCTGAGACAGCTCTTAACATAGAAATTTTAACATTCGCTGCTGAGTTCAACAAACTCTCAAAAGTGACTAAAGAAACTCCTCAAGAAGAAATAGACGCTATGATTGCTGAAGCAAAAGAAGCAACAAAGGTATTCTTCAAAGATTACTATCAACCTATCGATGAAGAAGTTGCAGTCGCTATGTTGTCAGAATATATCGCCAATCAGCCAGCTGACTTCCGTCCAGAAATTCTCAACACAATAGAAAATAAATATAACAATGTTCAGGATTATGTTGATGAATTATTCGCTAAGTCTATCTTCACTTCAGAAGAAGGTGTTAATAAATTTTTAGATGAATTCAAGGTTTCTAAAGCAAAGAAACTCGCTAAAGACCCAGCGCTTATGGCTTATAACAACGTAATGGATTTCTATCTTAACAATATCAGAGCAAAGAGTGCTGACATTAACAACCAAATCGCTGATTTACAAAGAGTATTTATGCGTGGTCAGATGGAAATGCTTTCTGGAACAGAGAGAATGTATCCAGACGCTAACTTCACATTGCGTGTTACTTACGGTAAAATTGGCGGCTTCTCACCAAAAGACGCTGTTAACTACAGACACTATACAACATTAGACGGCATCATGCAAAAAGAAAATCCAAATGTTTATGATTATGTTGTTACAGAACGTCTCCGTGAGCTTTATGAAAACAAAGACTACGGTCGTTATGCTGATAAAGACGGCAGCATGCACGTCGCTTTCATCGCTGGCAACCACACAACTGGCGGCAACTCAGGCAGCCCAATATTAAATGCTGACGGTCATCTCCTTGGTCTCAATTTCGACCGTACTTGGGAAGGAACAATGAGCGATTTGATTTATGACCCATCAATATGTAAAAATATCTCTGTCGATATTCGTTACGTCTTGTTCATCATCGACAAATATGCTGGAGCAACAAGATTAGTTGATGAAATGACGATAGTGGAATAACTGCGATAAAATAAAAAGAGACGCTTAATGAAGTGAACCCCAAAGTTTGGACAAAAAACTTTGGGGTTTTTTATGCGCAAAAAACATGATTATGAAGCATTACTCAAATATATGAGTATGTTAGAAAATGGTTATTCCATCAATTACATCCATACAAAGTATGGTAT
>JAZQVL010000082.1:0-39733 GCA_045631805.1 Bacteroidales bacterium
ATTATTAGTATCATGCCGTTCAGGTGCTCGTCAATCAATGCCAGGTATGATGGATACAGTTTTGAACATCGGTCTTTGTTCAAAAACTATCCCTGGTTTAATCAAGAAAACTAACAATCCAAGATTCGTTTATGACTCATACCGCCGTCTCATCATGATGTATGCTGACGTTGTTATGGAAAAAGCAGAAGACAGAGAACCAGCTGAAGGCAAAGGTATCCGTAAGATTTTGGACGAAATGTTAGATAACTTCAAAGAAGAAAGAGGTTATAAATCAGATACAGACATCACAGCTGAAGAACTTCAAACACTCGCTGAAAGCTTCAAAGCTACTATCAAAAACGTTCTCGGAACAGAATTCCCAGACGATGCACAACTTCAATTAGAAGGTGGTATCAAAGCTGTTTTCAAGAGCTGGAATGGTAAAAAAGCTGTTTCTTATAGAAGAATCGAAGGTATTCCAGAAGATTGGGGTACAGCTGTTAACGTTCAAACAATGGTATTCGGTAACATGGGCGAAGGTTCAGCAACAGGTGTTGCTTTCACACGCGACCCAGCTACAGGTGACAACAAATTCTATGGCGAATGGTTAATCAACGCTCAAGGTGAAGACGTTGTTGCTGGTATCAGAACTCCAAACCCATTGAACGACGATACAAAGAACGAAAAGAATAAGAATATGGCTTCAATGCAAGAGCTCATGCCTGAGACTTACAAAGAACTTTGCGATATTCGTACAATTCTTGAAGATTTCTACAAAGATATGCTCGACATCGAGTTTACTATCCAAGATGGTAAATTATATATGTTACAATGCCGTACAGGTAAACGTACAGGTCTTGCAGCTGTTAACATGGCTATCGACATGCTCAAAGAAGGTCGTATCGACGAACCAACAGCTGTTATGAGACTTAACGTTAACCAAATCGACGAATTATTACACCCAATCCTCGATGCTAACGATGAAAAATCACACACAGTTATAGCTAAAGGTTTACCAGCAGGTCCTGGTGGCGCAGTTGGTAGAATAGCTTTATCATGCGAAAAAGCTATCGAATATCAATCACAAGGCATCGCTTCAATATTAGTTCGTGAAGAAACAAACCCAGAAGACGTTGAAGGTATGCGTGCTGCTAACGGTATCCTCACATCAAAAGGTGGTATGACATCACACGCTGCTTTAGTTGCTCGTGGTTGGGGTAAATGCTGCGTTGTTGGTTGCGACGAAGTACGTATCAGCAAAACAGTTGAAAATGAAGTTGCTATCGGTGACAAAGTTTTCAAAGAAGGTGATGTTATCAGCTTGAACGGAACAAAAGGTTGGATCTACGCAGAACCAGTTGCTATGATCGACGCTACAGAAAACAAAGTGTTCCAAGAATTCATGCAATTAGTTGACAAATATCGTAAGATGGGTGTTCGCACAAATGCTGATACTCCAAAAGACGCTAAGAAAGCTGTTGACTTCGGTGCTGAAGGTATTGGTCTCTTCCGTATCGAACACATGTTCTACGGTGAAAACAGCGAAGCTCCTCTCGCAAAATTACGTAACATGATTCTCGCTAACTCAACAGAAGAACGCGTTGCAGCATTAGCAGAACTTGAACCATACATCCGCGAAACAGCTAAAGGTACTTTGAAAGTTATGGACGGCAAAGCTGTTACATTCCGTCTCATGGACCCTCCATTACACGAATTCGTACCTCATACAGAAGACAAACAAAGAGAACTTGCTGAAAGCCGCGGCATGGAACTCAAAGAATTACAAAAACGCATCGAAGCATTACACGAAGTTAACCCAATGATGGGCTTACGCGGTGTACGTCTCGGTATCGTTTATCCAGAAATCACAGAAACACAATTCCGCGCTTTATTCGAAGCTACAGCTCAATTGATGAAAGAAGGTAACGAACCACACCTCGAAATCATGGTTCCTCTTACAGTCAACGTTAACGAGTTGAAACATCAAAAAGCTATCGCTGAAAGAGTTAAAGCTGAAGTTGAAGCACAATACGGTTTAACAATCGATTACCTCTATGGTACAATGATTGAAATCCCACGCGCTACATTAGTAGCTGACCAAATTGCAGAAGTAGCTCAATTCTTCTCATTCGGTACAAACGACTTAACACAGATGACATTCGGTTTCTCACGTGACGACGTTAACGCTATCGTTGGCACATACTTAGAAGAAAAGATCATCCCAGCTGACCCATTCAACACATTAGATCAAGAAGGTGTTGGTCAATTAGTTAAGTTAGGCGTAGAACGTGGTCGTTCAACAAGAAATAACTTGAAATGCGGTGTTTGCGGTGAACACGGTGGTGACCCAGCATCAGTAGAATTCTTCTACAACACAGGTCTCAACTACGTTTCATGTTCTCCATTCCGCGTTCCTGTTGCAAGATTAGCTGCTGCTCAAGCTGCTATCAAAGCTGACAGAAAATAATTTAGATTTTAAATAATCAAACATTTTATATAGAGACGCAGTTTTATATTGCGTCTCTATTTTTAAATACATAACTAATTATGAATGAAACCCCAATTTTACTCCTTACCGGTTACCTCGGAAGCGGAAAAACAACTCTCGTAAACAATATTCTCACTAATAAAAAAGGTATCAAATTCGCTGTTATCGTCAATGACATCGGTGAGATAAATATCGACGCTTCTCTCATTCAAAAAGGCGGTATTGTTGACCAAAAAGACGATAGTCTCGTCGCTTTACAAAACGGATGCATCTGCTGTTCTCTCCAATTCGATATGGTAGAACAACTCAGCGACATAGTGAAATCAGGAAAATTTGACTATATCGTAATCGAAGCCAGCGGTATATGCGAACCGGAACCTATAGCTCGTACAATAGCTTCTATTCCTAATATGGACGAGAAATATAGTCTTCACGGACTTCCTAAATTGGATTGCATCGTAACCGTTGTTGATGCTCTGAGAATGAAAAGCGAGTTCGAATGCGGCAATAAATTAGATAAGAATACTATCGAGGAAGAAGATATAGCCAACTTAGTAATACAACAGATTGAATTCTGTAATATGGTTCTTCTTAACAAAGCTTCGGAAGTAAGCCGAGATGAATTAAACAGAATCAAATCTATTATAAACAACTTACAACCAGGCGTTGAGATTATTGAATGTGATTACACGAATGTTGATTTAGACAAGATTATAAACACACATAAATTCGAATATTATAAAGTGGCTGGAGCCGCGGGATGGATTCGTCATATTGAAGAGACAACAAGAGAACAAGAACAAGAACAAGAACAAGAACAAGAACAAGAACATCATCATCATCACCATGATCATGAAGAGTGTCATGATGAGAATTGTCCTTGTCATCATCACCATCATCATGGTCATAGCCATGGCGATGAATATGGCATCAGCACATTCGTTTATTACAGACGTCAGTCGTTTGACACGAATAAATTTGACAGATATGTGACTTCAAAATGGCCTGAGAATGTCATCAGAGCGAAGGGAATATGTTATTTCAGCGACAATCCTGATATGACATATCTGTTTGAACAAGCTGGAGTTCAGAAGAAACTGACGGAAGCAGGATTATGGTTTGCCACCGCTCCACAAGATGAGTTGGAGGAATTGATGCGCAACGACCCGACAATCATGAACGACTGGGATGAAAAATACGGCGACAGAATGGCTAAGATTGTCTTCATCGGACAGCATTTAGATCAAGAACAGATTACCAAAGATTTGGATGAATGTCTTGTTGAGATTTTTTAGAGTTTATGAGACGCTAAGATGCTGAGTAACATGGAAAACTTAGCATCTTAGTGTCTTAAAAAAATGCATCTCCGCTCATTGATTTCCCAATGTGGCATTGCTGAAATCATGTTTCCATCTGCGGTGGCTCCAGAGCCAGTAAGGAGGATTAGATTTGATTGTATCTTCTAAAAGTTCTGTGTAGCGTTGCATGATAGCGCCGTCTGGCATTTCAGAAGGAGACTCACAGATTACTTCAACATCAATGCGATAATGTCCTAATTTCTCTTTTATCACCTTATAATATAATACAGGCAAATCATATTTTCTTGCAAAGCCTTCAGAACCTCTGATGAAGCCAGTCTTCTGATTCAAGAAATTTGCCACATAACAACGTTTCGGATTACTTGGATTTTGGTCGGCGAGAATCATGTAAGCGGCTGGAATATGATTCGTTTCATGATAAGCCATCACTTCACGAACATTATCATGAAAAACCACTTCTGTTCCGTAACGTGTTCTTGCTCTGTTTATCAATTTCTCGAACACCTTATTAGTATTATGGGCTCCCACTCCTATTCCATGATGTTTGAACTGCATATCAAGACTCAAAACCATCCATTCCCAATTATTGTAATGACTCGACATCAAAACGACACTTTTTCCCTCATCAAAAAATTTATTAACAATTTCCGGATTAGAGCAATAATAACGACGCATCACATTTTTTTTCGACATTGTAATCATCTTCAGCATTTCAGCTCCCAACTGAGCAAGATGCCAATAAAATTTATTTCTTATTTGTTTTTTGTCGTCATTTGTCAGATATGGAAATGAATTAGATAAATTAATATCGATAATTTTCTTACGATATCCTAAAATAAAAGCAAGTATTATATATAATGGGAATGAAATTATATACAGAAAAAATAACGGAATAATAGATAAAGGATAAAAAATTAGGTAAAAAGCTATTTTTGTGAGCATTTTCAAAAAATCAAAATTTCGGTGTAAAGTTACGACTATTTTTATAATTTCAAAGAATTATTCAAGGGAAAAAAAATCTAAAAAAGATTATTTTTTTAAGCTATTAGTTTGTTTTATATTAAAATATAATTTATACATTTGTGACATACAAAACAAACTTAATTATGATAGAAAAAAATAAAATCAAGCAAGCTCTTATTTCTTACGGCATCACAGATGTGCAAGAAGTAGCATACAACCCATCTTATGAAGAATTATTTGAAGACGAAATGAATCCTGAATTGACAGGATATGACAAAGGCTACATGACCGAACTTAATGCTGTCAACGTAATGACTGGCATTTATACTGGCCGTTCTCCCAAGGACAAATATTTCGTCATGGATGACATCAGTCGTGATACAGTTTGGTGGACATCGGACCAATACAAGAACGACAACAAGGCTATCACACCAGAAATTTGGAATAAATTAAAAGAGATAACACTTAAAGAGTTAAAAGGCAGGAAGAAACTTTACGTAATTGACGCATACGCTGGTGCTAACGAGAACACACGTTTAAGGATTCGTTTCATCATGGAAGTCGCTTGGCAGGCTCATTTTGTCAAGAATATGTTTATTCGTCCAACAGAAGAAGAGTTGGCCAACTTCAGCGAACCTGATTTCATAGTATATACCGCATCAAAAGGAAAAGTCGAGAATTACAAAGAGTTAGGTCTTAATTCAGAGACTGCAATAGCATTCAACTTAACAGAGAAAGCACAAATCATTTTAAACACATGGTACGGTGGCGAAATGAAAAAAGGCATATTCTCTATCATGAATTATCTGTTACCGTTGAAAGGCATAGCTTCAATGCACTGTTCTGCCAACACCAACGAAAAAGGAGAAACCGCCATATTCTTCGGTCTTTCAGGAACAGGAAAAACCACTTTATCAACAGATCCTAAGAGAGCCTTGATTGGTGACGATGAACATGGCTGGGACGATGACGGCGTCTTTAATTTTGAAGGTGGCTGCTATGCAAAAGTCATCGACCTTAAAAAAGAAAGCGAGCCTGACATTTACAATGCCATCAAGAGAAATGCTTTGTTGGAAAATGTAACTGTTGATGAAAACGGCAAGATTGATTTCCACGACAAGAGCGTGACAGAAAACACACGCGTCTCCTACCCTATCGATCATATTGAAAACATTGTAAAGCCAATATCAAAAGCTCCAGATGCAAAGAAAGTCATTTTCTTGTCGGCTGACGCTTTCGGAGTATTGCCTCCAGTTTCCATATTGACACCAGAACAGATGGAATATTATTTCTTATCTGGTTTCACAGCCAAATTAGCAGGAACAGAACTTGGCATCACTGAGCCAAAACCGACATTCTCAGCATGTTTCGGAGAAGCATTTCTTTCATTGCATCCAACAAAATACGCTGAAGAATTGGTCAAGAAAATGGAAAAAGCCGGAGCCACAGCTTATTTGGTAAACACCGGATGGAATGGAACAGGCAAACGTATCTCCATCAAAGATACAAGAGCTATCATCGACGCCATATTAGATGGTTCTATAGAAAAAGCCGAGACTAAAAATATTCCATATTTCGATTTCAAAGTCCCTGTTGCATTACATGATGTTAATCCTGGCATCTTAGATCCTCGCGACACATACGCAACAACAGAGGAATGGAATGAAAAAGCAAAAGAATTGGCAGAACTTTTCATTGAAAACTTCGAAAAATTCACACACAATGAAGCAGGAAAATCTTTGGTTACAGCAGGTCCAAAGATTTAAATCTCAAAACATCAGAATCTCAGAAGTTAGAGTTTAAATAACGTAAGTCGTTCAGTTTCTTTCTGAGCGACTTTTTATATTTATGAAAAGAAGTTCTAAATTCCTATAGTAGCCCCTTTGCGTTAGGGATTGGAGCGGCATCCTTTTGGAGTGGAGGCGGATTTTGGAAACGGAAGCGGATTTTGGATGCGAGGAGGTTACGAAACGTAAAAAGATATAGCGGAAAGCCCGACGGCTTGCCGGAACGCCCATATGAACTTTAGAATTTTATAACTTCAGAAATAGTGTAGAGTTGTTAATGTTTGTAGTTCAATATTTCGTACAGATTCATGGATGTAATATTCAGTTATAAAAAAAGGACGTATTTCTACGCCCTTCTTGTGTCTTATTGTCTCGTTGACTTGTTGTCTTAATTTAACATCACAGGCATCAAGAGCATCAATATATCTTCGTCTGCATTTTGGTTATCAACTGGAGTGATAAGGCCAGCTCTATTTGGAGCAGACATTTCTAACAATATTTCTTGTTGGCTGAGATTACCGAGCATTTCCTGGAAGAAACGTGAATTGAATCCAATTTCCATATCGTTACCTTCATAGTTACATGAAAGTCTTTCTTTAGCTTCGTTGTAATAATCGAGGTCTTCCGCTGTCAATGTAAGTTCTTGGCCTGCAATTTTAAAACGAATCTGATGAGTTGCTTTGCTTGAGAAGATAGCTACACGACGAATAGCTGACAACAACAACTGACGGTCGATAGTCAATTTATTTGGATTTGATTGAGGGATAACTGCTTCATAGTTAGGGTATCTTCCATCGATGAGACGGCAGACCAATTTAAATCCTGACATTGAGAATGAAGCGTTAGTCTTGTTAAACTCTACTGTTACCATTTCATCAGCTTTTCCAGACAAAGCATTTTTCAACTGATTGATAGGTTTTTTAGGAACTATAAATGCAGCCAATTCATCG
Organism: Bacteroidales bacterium; assembly: GCA_045631805.1. Classification (GTDB taxonomy): domain Bacteria; phylum Bacteroidota; class Bacteroidia; order Bacteroidales; family F082; genus Limimorpha. Next base: position 7,490 of record JAZQVL010000082.1, read on the forward strand.
GCTTTGATATCCATTCTTCTGTAACGAACAAGTTTATGAGCGTCTGTCGCGACGAAATTAAGGCCGTTGTTAGTCATTTCCATGAACACACCTGTCATTACAGGACGTATTTCGTCATTACCTGTTGCGAAGACAGTCTTTTCGAATCCGCAAGCGAGCACGTCGGCAGGGATTTCCCATTTTGCAGCATCAACTAAAACAGGCACTTGAGGGAACTCGTCACTCTTATGGCCTGCCATTTTATAACGTCCTTCACCTGTTGTTATTTCAATAGCTAATGTTGTTTCGTCTATATTGAAAGAAACAGGAATATCAGGGAAGTTTTTCAAAATATCAATGAGCAAACGAGCTGGAATAGTTACCTCACCTGCACCTTCAACCAAGTCAGGCTGAATTGACACCATCATTGTTGTTTCCAAATCGGAAGCAGTTATTTTCAATTCATTTTCAGAGATATTAAACAAGAAATCGTCTAATATCGGCAATGTATTATTTGAGTTTATAACTCCACTAAGCGACTGTACAGCTTTTAATAATTTTAAACTTGAAAGTATAAATTTCATAATTCTTGTATTTATCAGTTTGTAAAATTACAAAAAATCGTATAAATGAAACTCTTATTTTATAGATTTTTTTCTTTTTTTTTCTTCAGGAACTTATTCTCTGTTCCGTTTATTAAACGTTTGATATTCTGACGATGAGTTATTGGAACGAATACAGCAACAGCTATTGTCAACAATAACAAAAGAATATTGTCAGGCATCACGAAGAAATAAGTCACGAAAGGCAATGTCACTGTTGCAGAGATACTTGCGAGTGACACATATCCGAAGCAGAACAATACCACCATAAATATTGCCAAAGCTATCAATGCTGGTATAGGGATTAGGCCGAATCCGACGCCTAATAATGTAGCGACACCTTTTCCGCCTCTGAAGCCTGCGAAGACTGGGAAGATATGACCCAATACCACAGCCACTGCTGATATGAGCGGCATATATTCAGGCATTTCTATTGAAGGGAAATATCCGAATATTATTTTTGTCAAGAAGACAGCCAACCAGCCTTTTAGAGCATCAATAATAAATACAGGAATTCCTGCCTTATAACCTAAGATTCTGATTGTGTTTGTCGTACCGGCATTTCCTGAACCATGTTCTCTAACGTCAATGCCGTAGAAAATCTTGCCAATCCATACTGAGCTTGGGATTGAACCCAAGAGGTAAGCGACAAGGACTATTATTAATATAGGTAAGTACATATTATTTCATAAAGACAGCTGCTGTCCAATTATTTTTCGTTACATGATTAGAATATTTCAAACCGAGACGTTCTGCTTCTTTAGCAATAAGGACCAAGTCCTCTTCATAAAATCCACTAAAGAAAATCTTGCCGCCATCAACCAAACATTTGACATATTCTTTCATATCTCTGAGAAGAATATTTCTGTTGATATTAGCAAGTATTATATCGAATTGTCTGTCATTTAAAGAGTTGGCATCACCGAGTTCAACGATGATTTCATTTTCATCGTTAAGACGAATATTATCGAGAGCGTTTCTGTAAGCCCATTCATCATTATCGATTGCCACAGTCGTTGCGGAGCCAAGTTTCTTGGCAAGGATAGCGAGTACGCCTGTGCCGGAGCCCATATCGAGTAAGTTAAGTCCTGAGAAATCAGACTGTAACATAAGTTCAATAATCTGAGAAGTAGTCTCATGATGAGCTGTTCCGAACGACATTTTTGGTTCTATTATAAGGTCATATTTATATGAGCCTTCCACTTTATGAAAAGGAGCTCTAATTCTACAGAACTCATTGATAATGACAGGCTCGTAAGAAGCCTCCCATGTAGCGTTCCAGTCTTGATCTGGAATAAGTTCTTTTTTAAGAAGCTTGACATTAGCGAACTGTTCCATCTGCATAATGTCGTTGAGTTCATTTTCATCGAGAGCTGGTTCTTGGCAATAAGCCTCAAATCCATCATCTGTATCCATGAAACTGTCGAATCCTATTGATCCGAGCAGTTCCATGAACATATCTTTTAAGTTTTCGTTTTCAGGGTTAGAAAACGAGCATGCGTAATAATTCATACTTAATTATTTAGAAGCCTGTACTGCGATACTTACGAAATCTTCTGCTTTAAGAGAAGCTCCACCGATGAGGCCGCCGTCGATGTCTTCTTGTGCGAACAAGTCGGCAGCGTTTTTAGCGTTACAACTTCCGCCGTAAAGGATACGCATTTGAGCAGCGATGTCTTCACCGTATTTTTCAGCTATGAGAGTACGGATAAACTTATGAACTTCCTGAGCCTGTGCTGGAGTAGCAGTCTTGCCTGTACCTATAGCCCATACTGGTTCGTAAGCGATGACGATATTTTCCATATCAGCGACATCAAGATGGAAAAGACCTTCTTCAACTTGTTGTTTGATAACGTCGAAGTGAGTGTTTGCTTCTCTTTCTTCCAAGACTTCGCCGACACAATAAATAGGAACTATTTGATATTGGAGGAGTTTTGTTATCTTAGCAGCAAGTACTGCATTTGTTTCATTGAAATATTTTCTTCTTTCACTATGACCTACTATACAGAAGTTTGTTCCGAGAGAGTCGAGCATTTTTGCTGAGACCTCGCCAGTGTAAGCTCCTGACTCATTTTCATTTACATTTTGAGCGCCGACGTAGAAACATTGAGTTTCATCAGCCATGTCTGTAACCATTTCCAAATATAAATAAGGAGGGCAAATAACTATATCGCAATCAGGTTGTTTATCATCACAGAAGTTAGCAATATTTTCAACGAGGTCTTGAGCTTCTTCAAAATCCAAATTCATCTTCCAGTTTCCTGCAACTATTTTTCTTCTCATAATTATATATTTTTAATAGTTAAAATTTTTAAAATAGATATTGCAAATTTATGAAAAAAATATGGAAAATTATGAAGTAGTATAACAAAAAAATCATTTTGATTTCATTTACAAAAATCTTGGAAAAACGGCAAAGAATAAACTATTTCGGAGAAATCATTAATAATAAAATGATACCTAACGACATCGGGGCTATTGTTATCGATGAGTTTAACAAATCAATTTCCATTATGTCGTCTATGCCATAATCTCTCAATAAACCCTCACTCTTGGGTCTAAAACACCGTAAATAATATCAACTACTATGTTGATTATTATCAGCATGAATCCTATTAACAATACTGCTCCCATTATAACAGGGAAGTCGAAGGTGTCGAGGGCATCGACTATGATGACGCCTATTCCTTTCCAGTCGAAGACATATTCCACGAATACAGCTCCTGCCAACAATGATGCGAACCATCCCGAAATAGCGGTGACAACTGGCGTCATTGCGTTCCTCAAAGCGTGAACCGTGACAACTCTCCACTGCTTCAATCCTTTTGCTCGCGCTGTCCTGATATAATCCATCGACATGGCCTCTAACAAAGACGTTCTGGTCAGTTCGACCACAACGGCCAATGGCCTCAATCCCAAAGTGAAGGCAGGAAGAATGAGATTCTTCAAATCCAAATACGCTCCATTACCGTAATCATCAACGGAATAAAGATTGCCCGTCATGCTCAATCCAGTAAAGGACTCCCATACATAACCAAAGAGCCATGCCACCAAGATAGCAGCAAAGAAAGAAGGCAACGACATTCCTATGGTGGTAATGAACAATGTCAGTTTATTCACTAAATCGGTGTTGACAACAGCTGCTATTACGCCCAATAACACTCCTATTATCAAGGCAAAAGCAATAGCAACAGCTGCCAATATCAATGTGTTAGGAAAGGCTTCCGATAAAATTGTTCCTACTGATCTTTTACTCTGATACGAATATCTTAAATAAGGTGTTTTTATAATAACATCGACATCGCCTATTTTGCCAAGAACGCAATAAGATTTAAAATTGTCGTATTTATCGTTTTGGATGTGGCCAGCCGCATCCCTACATTTATAAAACGAAATCGGTGACAAATCGTTAAGATAATCAGCATATTGTTTAAAGACGCTTTGATTTAACCCAAGTTCTTCCCTTATCGCCTGTACGTCAGCCTCGTCGGCACGTTGACCGAGCATCATTCTAACAGGATCACCAGGAACGATATTAAAAAGGAAGAACACCAGAGTCACGACACCCCAGAGCACTGCCAAACCATATAATATTTTCCTGATAATGTATGAAGTCATATCTTCTAAGTCAACAGACAACGACAACAGTCTTCGCCCAACAATTCCTAATTCCTAATTAATCAGACGTATCAACGACATATTGTTTATTTTCATTGTGTCGTGTGATGCGTCTCTACGAGTGTATTTATCTCTTTTTCGTAAGGAAAATCTATTTTACTCCATTTATCCAAGATAAGGCCGTTATCCATAAGGATTAGACCTGGATTAGAACGCACCATAGACTTCAATTCGAGTTCGTCTCCGTAATATACCTCATCGAACATATAATATTTATCCTGTAACTCATAAACGTATTCCGGATTAGCAGATGTAATCCATAAATAATTGAATCCGCTTTCGTTAGCAAAGTCATAAATACGTTGACATTCGTTGAAATCATCTTCTGTCATATCTTCAAGATAAGGCGCTACAAAAACAAAGAGTCTCTCTGTATCGAAGAGTATATCAGTAAAATCATCGCCGTCCTCATTTAATATTGAAAAACCAAGCGACTGTGTTCCACCTTCTTGTCTCTGAGATACGAACTCCCACTGCGACATCCAAATTGAATCGTTCCATGGATAATTAGGAGAAATGAATTCTTCAGTTTCGCCTGTCTCTATATTCTTGAACGTCAGGAAAATCTCTGCTGGAGCAGCATTTTCAACAGGTTTCATATCCTTACCTACTTTCCATTCCATGAAATCGATAACAGGAAGATGACGTACGTTATAAATTTCAAAACCAATGAATAATCCCATGAATATAAATGTGAAGAGCGTCTGACCTAAAACAGTAACTCTTTTATTCACAAGAGTTTTATTATTAAAGATAAGAGGAATCAATACTGAAAGTATAATCAGGTTTTTGAAGAAAGTCTGCCAGTTGCTCATCTTGATTGCCGTACCGAAGCATCCGCAGTCGGGAACGAGATTAAGTCGTGCGTCGAAGTAAGTCGTTACCGTAAAGAATATCATGAGCAGCGAAGCGCCGAGCGTAGCGAGACGAGGCAAGAGATTAAGCATCAGGCAAATGCCGACGATAAACTCTGCCATTATCATGGTTATGGCAAGAGGCAGCGCCAAGTCATTAAGCCATTGTATGTCGTAAGCGATGAAATAGTCAAGCATTTTGTATTTAGTTCCAAGAGGGTCAACGCCTTTAGTAAAACTGCTAAAAACAAAGAGCGCTCCTATCAACACACGGCAAAGCGACAATCCTGCTTTGTTGTATAAACTATGAAATAAAAACGAGGATATAATAGGAAACAAAATTGCAGCCAACATTATCCATGAAAAATCAGGATTGAATCCTACGAAGACGGCACAAATCAATGCCCATATCGTTATTGCAAATGAAAGAAATACTGATTTTGTGTAGTCTTTTTTCATAATCATTTCTCGTTTTGTTCTGACAATAAAATCATACAGAAGACAGCATAATTAATGATGTCGAAATAGTTGGCATCTAAACCTTCAGAGATGATCGTCTTGCCGTCGTGATCTTCTATTTCTTTAATTCTCAAAAGCTTCATCAAAATCAAATCTGTCATTGAGCTGACACGCATGCTTCTCCACGCTTCGTCATAATCGTGGTTTTTACATTGCATCAAATCGAAAGCTTCTTGAAGAACACCAGAATAAAGTTCGGCAGCCTTTTGTGGTTCAAGGTCAGGTTTATCGACGACGCCAAGTCGTAACTGTATGATTGCCATAGCAGAATAATTGATAATACCGATAAATTCTGGTTCTATTCCTTCGTTGACGAGTCGTTCCGCTTTGGTTTGAAGACTTCTTATACGATTAGCTTTGATGAATATCTGGTCGGTGACAGATGTGGTTCTCATTATGCGCCATGCAACACCGTAGTCCATCATCTTTTTAGTAAAAATCTCAGTACATTGTTCAACGACCTTTTTAAATTGATTTTGCGTATTTTTCATCTTATTATTTTTATATTTTTGTACAGAATTTTGTTTTATTATTATCGATAAAACAATCAATATTTAAGAATGTAAAATTAAACATTTTTTGCTATGAAACTGAAGATTGGAGAGCATTTTTTTTCATGGGAGCGTCCGCTTGTGATGGGCATTTTGAATCTCACGCCTGATTCTTTTTATGACGGCGGTTCTCATAACAATACCGACGATGTTTTAAGACATTGTGAAAAAATGTTAACGGACGGAGCCGACATCATCGACATAGGTGCGTTCTCCTCTCGTCCCGGCTCTGAAATAATATCCGTCGATGAAGAAAACGCTCGTCTCCTCCCCTCTCTCATCGAGATACGAAAAAGATTTCCAGAAGCGATAATATCTATCGACACCTTCCGTAAAGAAGTAGCAAAGAATGCATTAGAAAATGGCGCTGACATAATCAACGATATTTCCGGCGGAATCTTCGATGAAGAGATGCTGCCTTTCATCGGCGAGAGTCGTACTCCTTATATTATGATGCACTGCGGTGGCAGCATAGAATCGTTGCATACTAATCATATTAAAGAAAATCCTTGTGAGATTGTAAAATCTTTTTTTGAGAAACAGATTGAGTTATTATCAAAATACGGTGAACAGCAAATCATCATAGACCCTGGAATCGGGTTTAACAAAAGCATGAAATCTAACTTCGAACTGTTAAATAATATTGACAAATACAGAGTTAACAAACTTCCTGTCTTAATCGGCATTTCACGCAAATCTATGATTTATAAAACATTGAACACCACATCGAAAGAAGCGCTCAACGGCACTACAGTACTGAATACAATAGCGTTAATAAAAGGCGCAGACATATTGAGAGTTCACGACGTTAAAGAAGCCGTCGAAGCCGTGAAACTTGTTAAAGAACTTTGAACTCTGAACCCTGAACTATTAACTATTAACTATGAACTTTAAGGCAGTAAAAAAATCTTTAGTCTTTAGCCTTTAGTCTTTTGTCTTTTATTATCTTTGTTGCTAAATTAAATATATATCATGACTGAGCTTTTTGTTAATGCATTTATACAAATCCGTGTATGGGACATACTTGATGTCTTGTTGGTTGGTTTATTATTTTACGGATTATATTATCTCGTCAAAGGAACAACAGCCATCAAGATTTTCTTCGGCATCGTTTCCATCATTTTAGGATTGAAAGTCGTTACCGCTCTTCACATGGAGCTGCTCAGCTATATACTTGGAGCGTTCGTCAATGTGGGTTTCATCGCGTTGATTATCATCTTCCAACCGGAAGTAAGACGATTCCTTCTTGGCATTGGCAACACCAAAATAGCCGATTCTTTCAAGAATCTCATTGCAGGATTAGGATTACGATATAAAGAAGAAGACAATACCGACTTAAACTCAATATGCGATGCATGCGCATCTATGTCGCAAGATAAAGTGGGCGCATTGATTCTGCTTACACAAGAAAACAATCTTAATGAAATCATAGAGACAGGTGTCACCATCGATGCCATTATCAGCAAACCATTGATTGAGAATATCTTTTTCAAGAACAGTCCGTTACACGACGGCGCTATGGTAATTGCAAATAACAAAATAATGGCAGCACGTTGCATCCTTCCTATCACACAGAACACACATCTTCCTGGCAGTTACGGACTTCGTCACAGAGCAGGTATCGGAATAACTGAAAACAGCGACTGCATCGCGCTCGTCGTTTCCGAAGAAACAGGAAGCATCAGAATCATCAAAGGCGGCAAAGTCTATGATGTCAAAGCATCAGAGATGAAAGCCAAGATTAAAGAACTGAGCAATAAGAGAAACTGATAAAAAACTCAGAACCTCATAATCCCAAACACTCTTCTACCCTAATCAGCTTATCTCTTCTTGTGTGATAGATATATGATTCGTATGGGTCGTAGCGCATATATTTATCTTCAGAATATTCCTTGCCTCTTCTCATCATCTCTTTCTTGACATAATCATTCATGAAATAATCGTAAGAATATCCGGCATAGAGTTTTCCCAACATCACGGCGAAATCATAAAATCCGTCTATCGTAAGTCGTTGAACATCTGCGGAGACAACCACATTATTAAGAGTGTCATAATAATAATTGCAATCCTCAACATACTCCACAAAACTCTGTTCTGTGTAAAGCAAAGTTCCCGTAGGATTATCACTGTTAATCAAGTCAAACCATGAATCCACATTGACGGACGTCGATGGAATGAATTCATAGCTGTCATATCCGCAATCTGCCATGATATATTCCATGAACTCAATCACTTCAATATGTGACAAGTCAACGACCCAATGAAGTGAATCGGGTTTGGTATTTTCATTTTCCCAATATGAAAGTTTCAGATTATAATCATTCAATGTGCTTTCGAAAGAAGAAATCATGACATTGAAAAACTTCTCTTCATCTATCTTATTGACGATTATAGTACGTGCATTGATAGTATCGTTAATATCTTCAGGGGCTATAGAATCGAGAAATTTTCCCTGGCAATCTTTTCTAATGTTAATTTTCGTTAACTCTTTGGGAATATAGAACGCCACTTCAGCACCTTTTGTTTTCCAAACGAAATCGTATGCTAGGTTTGTCTGCGTCGAACATGACGCAAACAAAAGACAAATCATCGACAATATCAAGCACGCTCTAATTTTCATATTTATTCGAATAATGTCAGTTGCACTCCGTCGTCTTCCGAGAAGAAATTCTCATCCGATTCATTATAAGAATCTTTTGCCTCATTATTGGCATTATCCATTTCTTCTGCTGTATCTTCTACATTTTCAACATTTTCTTCTTCAACAATTTCCTCCTCTTCTGGCTCAAAAGGTTCGAGGAAAGTATATGTTGCGACGTCATGAGTTGAGAGGCGTTTTCCTTTAGCCTTATAGCTCTTCACTCCGATATATTCTGCCACGTTGACTTCTTCGTCTTCATATTGTTTTCCTGAAGGACTATCATTGAATGACAGCAACAGACGTGGAAGTTTATCCATATTCATTATCAAGAACTGAGCGTCATTATGTTCACCGATGAATGATATCCTTCTGTTCAACGGTGTCTCTTCATCTATATCAAAACGTTTGATATACATGAGTTTTGTCTCGCCTTCAATATAGATAACAGAATAAATCAAGCTTGGGTCATACTTCATGATTTGAGTCATGTCGTCGTCGAAGTGAGTCGAGAGGTCGTAACCAGTGAGGCGGAACTCGCCGTTTGAGAATATTTGAAGAATCTTATCGTCACCAGAGAACTCACCGATTAGAGCACCACGTTTGTCAGCGTTTAGACGTTTCACTGTATCGTCGTACCAAATCTCGCGAGCTGCTAATGTTGACACGCCTTCATCGCGTTTGACGATTTTGTTGATAGGATGTATCGTAAGTCTGTTACCTTGACTTGCACGACCTTTGATTGCCAAATCAGCGAAATTATATTCGAATGAAGTCTTCTTCAGTTTAGGCTGCGGACGCAACATTACCTTGATGATTTCAGCCTCGCCATTAGGGTTGGCAGAGAAATAGACCACTTTTGAACCAGGTTCACCTTTGGTCAAGTCATAATCCTTGTCGTGTGTTATACCTTTGACGGAAAAACGTTTCACATAATATGGAGAACCAGCCTTGCCTGAACGATATACCATATTATAAACAGTTCTGTCGTCGTTCTTGTGAAATACGTCAGCGTGAATAATCTTTTCAGGACCCACGAAACATTTTGGCTGCAATTTTGTAACCATGAAAGTACCGTTTTCGCGGAATACGATAATATCGTCCAAGTCGGAACAATCTGACACAAAAGTATATGCTTCTTTATTTTGTTCTTTCTTAAGTCCAGCCGATGTGCAGATGAAACTATCTTCTTTATTGATATAAAGTTTCTCATTATTAGCGGCAACAGCCACAGCTGAGATGTTATCGAAGTTACGAATCTCTGTTCTACGTTCGCGACCTTTACCGTGTTTTCTCTTAATTTCATTATAGAAATTGATAGTATAATCAACGATATGATCGAGGTCGTATTTTACTTTTTCTATTTGATTTTCAATATCGAGAATTTGTTCTTCAGCCTTTTTGATGTCGAACTTAGAAATCTTTCTTACTGGTTTCTCACAGAGACGAAGTACGTCGTCGCGTGTTATCTCTGTCTTGAGCAACTGACGATAAGGGTCGAAGGCTCTTTCTATTTCGGTTATCTGGTCATCCCATGAATCGGAATCTTTTTCCAAGATTTTATATATGCGTTTCTCGAAGAATATCTTTTCGAGAGAGATATAATGCCAGTCTCTTTCAAGTTCGTCGAGTTTAATCTTCAATTCCCAGCTGAGCAAGTCGAGAGTTCTGTCGGTGCTTTCTTTGAGAATAGCGGATATTGTTGTAAACTCAGGATGTTCGTTACGGATAACGCAGGTACATAAGCTGTTAAGCGACATCTGACATTGAGTGAATGCATAGAGTGCGTCTATTGTCTGGTCAGGAGACACGCCTGCTGCGAGATGGATGACAATCTCGGCATTGCGAGAAGTGTTGTCATCAACGCGACGTATTTTAATCTGTCCCTTCTCCCCTGCCTTGGTGATTGATTCAATCAATGATCCTGTTGTCGTTCCGTAAGGAATCTCAGTAATCACCAAAGTCTTTTTATCCAACTGAGAAATCTTAGCTCTAACCTGTACCTTACAACCGCGTTCTCCGTCGTTATATCCACGCACGTCAATCATGCCGCCGGTTCTGAAATCGGGATACAACACAAACTCTTCATCACGGAGATAAGCTATGGAAGCGTCAATAAGTTCATTGAAATTGTGAGGAAGAATCTCACATTTAAGACCCACAGCGATACCCATCGCACCTTGAGCGAGCAAGAGAGGGAATTTTACAGGAAGCGTAACAGGTTCTTTGTTACGTCCGTCATAAGAGAATTTCCATTCTGTGGTTTTTGGATTATAGACGACGTCGAGAGCGAATTTTGAAAGACGAGCCTCAATGTAACGAGGAGCAGCTGCCGGGTCACCGGTGAGCACGTTACCCCAGTTACCCTGAGTGTCGATGAGCAAGTCTTTCTGTCCGAGGTTGACGAGAGCGTCACCGATAGAAGCGTCGCCATGAGGGTGATATTTCATCGTATTACCGACGATGTTAGCCACCTTGTTATAACGACCGTCTTCCAGTTCTTTCATAGAATGTAAGATACGACGTTGTACAGGCTTGAAACCATCATTGATTTCAGGCACAGCTCTATCGAGGATAACGCTTGAAGCATAATCGATAAACCAGTTATCAATCAAGCCTTTAAGAGGTATCACTCTAAAACCGTCGCCTTGTTGAACGCGAACACCTGACTCTTCCTCATGAACATTTTGTTCTTCAAAATCTTTTTCTTTATTGTCTTCCATAATTTTTATATCCGAATTCAATTAAAAGTTCATCTGTAAGATATTCATCGCTAAAACAATGCATATCTGCAACACCATTACTTAAGAGATCGTATGTCGTCGAATCATAAAATTTACCTAAAGCCTCTTCGTATGATAATCCGACCTGCTCAGCGAACATCTTCACGATACGAGCATATTTCATTTGTAATATAGCGGCATTAGCTTGCATAATTATAATATTTCAGATGATTGAAAATGTAAATATTTGTCAAGTATATTTTGTGAAGTTATACAAACTTGATGGTTTGGTTTCTTATATTGCAGTTGGTCAAGAGCTTGTTCCCTCGTATATATCCCAGAAAAATACAAATCCACAGTATCAAACACTTGATCATCTGCTATACCTCCTTCTATTATATCGTAATTTTCATGTTGTAATCCTTTACGGCATGCCGCGACAAAATCCAACCATTCACCATCATAAGCTGAAAATATCTTGTGCTTACAATCAGTACGTATCTCATCAAGAAGAAATATATTAAGTACAGCTTTCTCTCCACGTCTCATAAAACGCTCGCCATAATTCTCTGCTTGCGAACGAAGCGAAGTAAGATAGAAGCCTTTGCCAAAATCAAGTCGTGGTCGAGAATAAGACAAATCGGGACGTAATATTTCCAATGTTGATGTATGATATAATATCATGAGAGCACTCCTTTCTTCTGCATAAATGAAACCAAATCTTCCACTATGTATTCCTTTGAGAAAGTATGCAACACTTCATAACATGGTACAATATAACCATTTATAATATCGGCATCCTGCATCAGATGATATACCTCTTTCGCACTTTTGTTGAGATGATCCGCAACATTGTTTACGCAGAAAATAGTAAATCTTAAACTTCTATAATCCATAGTTGACAATCATTTATTCATACAACAATCTCGACTCAAAAAATCCACATCACTCTTTTTCATCTTACTTAATATCAACCAAATTTTTCCCTTTACATTATCTGGCAAAAATAACGATTTTAATTCATTTTATATATCTCCGACATGAAAATATTTCAAGAAATTTCATCATTTCCAGAAACGCAGAATCAAGGTTTCTACCAACAACGCCATCAGCGCGATAAAGACAAAAATTCTCCATATCATGGAATCCTTGATAATAATCTCCATCACGTCGTTAGAAGCCAAGTCTTCATAATCGATAGTAGCAAGAAGATTCACGTTATTCTCGCTCAAAATCTTTGAAATATCATCTTTTTCATAGAACGACATCTCCGATTCATTGCGATTGTCGTTCCATGCCATCGTCGAGATATAATCTTCATTTTTATAAATATCATAAAAACCAGCCGACGGCAAATCTTCAAAGAAATAAAGATAATTCAACTTGCCTCGATTCTCGACAAGAGGGAATGTCTCATATAATCCATTCTCGCTTCTCACACTTATCCTATCATCTTGCAACAATTCTATATCATTTATATTATGATATTTGTCTCTTCCCAAGGTATATGACAAATCTGAAATTCCTCCACCGATGAGAGCCATCTTATACATAAGAGGCACGAAGATAGCGTGATTTGCCAAGTCGCAGCATTCCTCGTCAAGAGTCGATGAGAAGACAAAAACGATGCCCTTATCCACGCGACTCATCATAATGAAAGGCTCGCCGTTTTGTAAGGAGGCGATATTCAAGACATTGTTGTTTCTTATGTCAAAACGAATATGCTTATATACTTCTGGAAGATCAGCGTTTTCGGGAAACTTAACGAAAACATCATCGAAGAAAGAATTTTGTTTCGCCACATACTCTATTCTTGAGACATTATCATCCAAGGCCTTAGACTTAATTCCAAGTCTGTCGTACAACAAAGAATTATCTGTTTCTTCGTTATTGAAAACTACGAGACTTCCGCCCTGCGATGCAAAATCGAGCAGCGACTGTTGCATAGTAGCGTTAACATTTGCCGTTGCGTCAAGCACAATCATCTGAGCATTATTGATGACGTTCTGGTCAATATTATAAGGACTCATCGCCTGATAATTGACGAGCGCATCACCGTCGAAAAGCAACTCTAAATAAGAACTTTGGCTGTTGTCTGTTGTCTGTTGTCTGTTGTCTTTTATTTCAACGACATTGATAACTGGACGTACTTTTAATACAAGATTATATTCGTCATCGAATGTGATAGGAGAATCCTGGATTGAGACCTGCGCCTTTTTATCGCCATCGCTTTCAATAACGAACTGCATATTGACATCGGAATGCGAGTTTGCGACAACATCGACTGTCGTATAAGCGACAACATTTCCGTCTAAAGAAAAATTAACAGGAAGTCCTTTGATATCGTTGGAAGTCTCATTGACGACACGAGCGTTTATCTCGTTGGTCAGGTTCTTTTGCAAGACTGGCGACTGAATCCAAACGGAATCTATATAAATATTGTTTTGAAAGTCTGACTTCAGAGGAAAGACTACGATTTGTATTGTTGTATCGTTTTTCGACTCATCGACTTTCATCATATTCTTTTGAAAATCGGAATAGACGAACAGACTCGCCGATTTGAAATTATTTTTCTTTTTGATGAATTCCAGACTGTTATAAATATTCTCGAAAGAAACAGGAGCCGATTCTGTTTTCATTTCATTAAGACGAATCAGCATCTCGTCTTTATTCATAGGATATTCATTTATAGGATTTCTGTCGTTTGACAGAAGAACAAATTTCTGCGCTTGGTTAAGGTTCTCAACAAGTTTAACTGCTGAAGAACGAGCATCATCGAAGAGCGTCTTTTCTGAAGAATACGACTGCATGCTCATTGAGTTGTCGATATAAACAGCGATTAGATTATCGACATTATTATTGATGGCGTTATTATTCTTCTTATAAGGATAAGCGAAAGCAACGACAAGAGCTGCGATGAACAACATTCTTGTTATCAAAACAATTAAATCTTTAAGTTTTTTTGTCTTCTTATTCTCCTGCTCTATCGTCTTTAATATTGAAGTATTGCTGAAATAAACCGTCTTATGTCTTCTGAAGTTAAAGAGATGAATAACAACAGGAATCAGCAGAGCGAAAAGCGCGTAAAGCATATTAGGATAAAGGAATTCCATAGTTCAAATATTTATTACAAAAAATCAGCGACTTAAACTTGACAAAGCATACAAAGGAATAATGTCAACTTTATCTACTTTTCCGAAGTTTTCCAATGAAGAACGAATGCCATAATCAAGGTTTTTGTCTATCATAAACTGATGCAGACTTTTCATAGAACCTTTTGTTCCGGCTTTAACTTCCAATGGCACAACTTTCATATTCTTCACGACAACATAATCTATTTCCGCTTGAGTACCGCGAGAGATATTTTGCCAATAATACAAATCATGACGTTGAGACGGCGTATTATATTTCAATAATTCCAAACCAGCAACCATTTCTGTGATATGACCTTTATTAACCAAATCATTAGCCGTTCCTATCAATATCATTTTAGTAATCTCAGATTGTCCATTGACATCTTCCAAACCTAACAAACGTAGTAACAGTCCGCTATCTAAGAAGATATATTTCACGAACTTATTATTTATCTCTGCACCTAAAGGCACACCATTCGCAGCTGTATGAACAACTTGCTTTATCAATCCTGCATCTTTCAACAACTCTAATGCATTCTTCACTTTTTCAACACGGTATCCGCCTTGTACATCAGAGAACACGAATTTGTTACCTATCTGCAACGCTATGCTTCTTAAGGTTTGTTTCAGTAAGATTGAATCCACTTTTGTATCATATTTAGAGAAATCATCTTCGTATGCCAACATTATATCATCCTGCACCCGTTGACATTTCATATAATCGCCCGTTTCCACCCAGTTTGACACAGCCTCCGGCATACCGCCTACCATCAAAAAAGTTCGAAACGACTCAACTAATTTTCCATGTAATGCCTCAAACACAGGATTATCCGGAGACGAATCGCGTATGACATTCAACCACGATTCATTACCGAGCGCCATAAGAAATTCATCGAACGACATTGGGTACATGAATAATGAGCGGACTCGTCCAACTCCAAACGACGTCATTTTTTTCAGGGCGAATTCGAGCAAAGAACCAGCGGCAACGACGTGAAGTTCAGGATAGTCTTCATAAAAGAACCACAGACTATGGATAGCTTCGTTGCACGCTTGTATCTCATCAAAGAAAAGCAAGGTCTCACCCGGCACTATAGGTATCCCATAAAAAGCAGATATTCGGGAAGCTATATCCTTAGGTTTCAAATTACCCAAGAACAAGGATTTCACTTCCTTATCTCTCTCGAAATTAACCTCGATAAAATACTTAAACGAAGCACCTAAATTACGGACAGCCGAAGATTTTCCAACTTGTCGCGCTCCACGCAACAACAAAGGCTTATGTCTTTCTTCATTCTTCCATTCCAACAAGGACTTATCTATCAATCTTGGAAAATAACTTGTCATAACGTTCTCTAAATTTTTATGCAAAGATAATCATTTTGTAAAAAGTCAGAGATAAAAACAAGCGTTTTTTGTAAAAAGTCAGAGATATGGGTAGAAATCTTGTACCAGCTTCAGGAAGTAGACACTAAAAATAATTTTAGTTAAACATAATTTTTAAAAGTAGACAAACACAATATTTTTATCTTTCTTTCAATCACATAGCAAGCTATGTGATTGAAAGAAAAACAAAAATCTTCTCAAAGAAAAATTCATAAATCTTTTGTAACGCAATTCATAAAAGCCCCCTTACAGTTTGTATGAGACCTTGAATCCGTCATATTTCAATCTGTTTGACTTCAGGTTGTTGTAGGCTGTAAGTCTTACAATGCATCCAGCCACGGTCGCGCCTGTTCCTAACAATGTAAACAAAACAGCAGTGTCTTCATTCACAAAAGGAGCCATGCCCAACAACGCTCCGCCTCCAATCGCCAATAATTCACCTGTAAGCGACTGACGTGCGTATTTGTCCAAATAATAATTCGTTTTCGCCAATTGTCCGCTTGCGGCTTCATATTCCGCGTACAATTCATCAGCACCTAATTTAGGATTTGATGTTGATTCTTTGCTAAGGTTTTCTTTGTCGGAACCTGACCCTTTAACTACGATATAGTTGCTTTGCGACATACCTGCGAATGAGAGAGTCATGAATAGTAATAAAAATAATTTTTTCATAACATTAAAATTTAAAAGGTTATACACGTTAATTATAAATTTAGCAAAGGTAACAAATTATATAAAGTATTGCTGTAAAAGTTGCTTGGTTAAACATTATTCCCATTTTTCCCCTCTGATTACTGGCATAAGATTCTGTTGGATGAAGGAAGAATAATTAGAGATATTTTTCTCCTTTTTACTCCAGATTTCGCTTGCGTCCATCAATTTGGAAACACTCATGATTTTTGTTGAAAGCAATCGTTTCTTTATAATATAGACTTCATAATCATTACATTCACAACCCAAATCAGAACCGCTGATATTGACAGTAAGCCCTAATTGATGATTTTTGAAAACTATGGATGGATACGATCTCAATCCTATTGTCATATCCTTCACCGAATAATGTTCGTATATTAAAAAATAAAAATGATTTAATATCGAACTGATATTTTCAATTTGCAATTCTTTCATGACTTTCTAATGATATAAATTCTTATTGTTTGTTTTCATTTCTCCAAATACCAGATCTTCTTCACTTCCGAGCGAATGGTGTCGTTAAATTCAGTAACGAAGACCCCTTGTATTTCGTATTCTCCGAAATTGCGGTTTTGTATTTTACGGAATTTTTCTTCTTTTTCTTCATTTGACATTTCTGTATCAAATATATCTTTCGCAGTATCCCACATCCTTGCATTAAACAAGCGGTTTATTGGAGTACGAATTTCTTGCTCTATTAGAACATGATGATATTTCGCAATCCAATATTTAAAAGGTTTAAGTCTTCTAACAATAACAGGAAGAGGTTCTTCGTACTTTTCTCCATTGTGTTTTATGCTTACATGAATTCCATTGGGAAGAACACTCTCCTTTGTATTTACAACTTCAAAACTTTCAGGATTCAATATAATCCTATTTGGGAGCCATCGGTCAGTTGACAGACTAAATGATAATGTCAATGCCTCTTCTGCATAAAGGGTATCTTGTTCGACGGACAGATGTAATTTTAAAGATGAGCTTTCCTCAATTTTTGTTGAAGGTAGCAATGTATACTCTTGCCTTTCTGGTATCAATGAGTTCTTTTTTGCATATTTCTCAAACTCTTCTTTCGTAAATGTTTCTATTTTCAATAACTTGACAATATATCCATCCATATTGTTGCTTTCAAACGCCTTAAGATCTTTTAAATATAAGGTGTCTTTAGGGTTCTTATGAAAAAATATATACGAATTTTCGTTATATGTAGAATCAACTAAGAAGTCAAATAAACCGTTTTCATCAGATAGACAAAGGATGTCTTCATTATTTGTACCAATAAATTTATACGACACATCATTGTTTATAGTATCAATCAATTGCATGTCAAGTCTTATTCTTGAAATCTGACCGCTTGCAATCATATTTGCAAACAACAGGAATATTAATAATATTTTTTTCATAATAAATTTTATTTAAAATAAAAAGCTTGATTCTGTTTTCTTCTGATATTTCATATATTTTCAAATTTATCACAAATATAACAAAAATATCATTTCAATATAATGATTGCCAATGTTTTAATTTATAGAAGTTCTGTAAAGTATTGCTGTAAAAGCTGCTTAGTTAAATTTTATTCCCATTTCTCTCCTCTGATTACCGGCATAAGATTCTGTTGAATGAAGTCGGAATAGGAAATCAGCGAACAAGTGTTTTTATGCCATTCATATTTATCAATTATATCCTTTACAGATATTGACTGTTTCAATCTTGCATTCTTTTTTTCTATGACAATATCACATTCGCAGGAAACCGAACTCAGTGATACTGTAACGTCTTGTTTTAAACTGTAATTGGCGAATGTAAGCGAAACCATCTTTCCGATATTAAATTCAGATCCATGATAACCTTCAATGCAAAGAAAACTGAATACATTATATATTTCCCAAAACAGTTTCTCTTCTTCCGATAAATCATTTACATCATTACATTTGACTGTATTATTCCTTAATCCTTGATATTGGCAATTATCAATTTGTTTCCACTTTTCTCCCCTAACAATTGTCATAATATTTTCACGTATAAATTGTGAATATGCAATCAATTGTTCAGTTAGGTTTAAACTTGCAGGCAATTCCAAACAGTCTGTAATTGATATTGTTTTGGTAAACAAGAAAACTTTTTTATTGATTACGATTTTCCATTTCCATCTCATGAAAGTTTTTTCGTTAGGTTCTGGAAGAGAAATTGTTATTGTTTGATTTATTCTGGGATTTTTATAAACGACATATACGTCTCGTCCAGTGAAAAACTCGGAAGTTATATATCCCTCGCTTTTCAAAAAATCAAAAGCCCTACATATTTCTATAAAGGTACAGAATCCAGACGATAGATTACGCTCTTTTATTTCCATAAAATTATTCTTATTTGAATGTTATAAAGTTTATATCACTTTCTGCAAACCATCTTTACTTTGCTTCCAATCATCCATTGTCTGAGGATCCTGAGTCATAATGTCATAAAATAGTTTATCAAAATCCCAATAATGTCTCAAAGATAAATCTTTCAGATAATTAAACATATATGCAAACTGCATTTCATCATCAGCTTGCAGTTCCACGTTATTATCACATGTCCTTTTTTGACCTAAAAGCACCAGAAAATCAACATACGATTGAATCCCATAATCATTATAACATATCTTAATAAAATTGTTTTCAATATCATAATCAACACGGGTACTAAAATCTAACCACGATCCTACATCTGACATCTTTACTCGTTTACTATACATATCCAAAAACAAAGTAATCCTTTTATATATTTCCTTTGTATCAAACACATCATCGCAACATTCATTTGCCTTAACGACATTTATCTTTAACTTATACGAAGAAATCATTATTTCTACAGAAATTTCCAAAGGATCAGTTATATCTGACATAAAAGTATTTTTCTCAGGAAGTTTTGAAACAAACTTACAATCCAAATCTCCAATATGCCATACCATCCATTTCTTATCATTATAGAGTTCATCAAATGACATAAAAGTAACATAGTCAATATTTCTTGGTGTACAATTACCGACTTTTTTCCAACTGAACGATTTGACTCCTTCTCCTACTGTTGTATGATAAATATGAGATATTTCATCATTAGTTATCTCGGCAAAATTTGCTATATAATTCTTGTCGTATATTTTCTTAAACACGACAATGACATCTGTGCCGTATGCTTCTTGGCAATAATCCCTGCAAATGTATTGGAAATAACATTTTTTATTATCTGTCAAAGGCATTTCAAATACATCACCATTCTCCAAGTCATCAATATTAACATAATTGAAAATAGATTTTGTTTCAATATTCCTTGAACCTGTTTTAAACCAATCATATAAGAAATTGCATGCTTCAGACTCTGTCGCATTTCCGAAAACAGTCAAATTCTGATTTGTATTATTACAATCTGAACTATATACATACCACAATAATCCACCATAATTCTTGCCAATACTTTTCACTTCTTTTATATGATATGAGAAGTCATTTTTAACCAACACATCTATTCTATAAGGTTTTTTGTCAAAAAGATAATATAGTGATTTTATGGTAATATTTTTCTTTTCCTCTTTTGTAAGAGAAATTTTCAACAACTTCGATAAATCCTTTACGTTCATAATAAATCAAGGTTTGTGTTTGTGTATCCATAAATTATTTTCATGATTAAATTCATGATAATATCCTGGAGGATTTAACCCAAAATCAGATATGCTTGAAGTTTTATTAATTGAATTTGCGTACCTGTATTTATTTCTCAACTCTGTCCTGCAAATATAATATATATATTCAGATTTCGCCCTTACAAAAAAAAGAAAACCCGAGAAAAATATTCTCAGGTTTTCACGTTTTATATTTCTAAAATTTTAGAGTTCTAAAATTCTAAATTTCATCAAACGATACCTTGAGCTAACATAGCTTTAGCTACTCTCATGAAGCCAGCGATGTTTGCACCTTTAACGTAGTCGATTGTACCATCTTCTTGTTTACCGTATTCGATGCAGAGGTCATAGATGTCGTTCATGATCTTTTGTAACTTAGCGTCAACTTCTTCTGCAGTCCAGCTGATGTGAGCAGCGTTTTGGCAGATTTCGAGGCCTGATGTAGCAACGCCACCAGCGTTAACAGCTTTACCAGGAGCGAATGGAGTACCTGATTTTTGGATTGTTGAGATAGCGCCTGGTTGGCAACCCATGTTAGAAACTTCAGCTACATATTTTACGCCGTTAGCGAGTAATTCTTTAGCGTCGTCTTCGTTCATTTCGTTTTGGAATGCGCAAGGACATGCGATGTCACATTTTACGCTCCAAGCTTTCTTACCAGGAGTGAAGATAGCTTTGCCTGGGAATTTGTCAGCCATATCTTGAACTTTATTGCGGTTTGAAGCACGCATTTCGAGCATATAGTCAACCATTTCCATTGTGATACCTTCTGGGATTTCGCAAACGCCGTCTGGACCTGAGATAGCAACAACTTTAGCGCCGAGTTCGATAGCTTTTGTTGCAGCGCCCCATGCTACGTTACCGAAGCCTGACAAAGCGATTCTCTTGCCTTCCATTGTGTCGCCAACTTGTTTAACCATGCGGTTAACATAGTACATAGCGCCGAAACCTGTAGCTTCTGGACGGATCAATGAACCACCCCAGCCGTATGATTTACCTGTTAATGCGCCTGTGCTGTGTTCGCGAGCTAATTTCTTGTACATACCGTATAAGTAACCGATTTCGCGGCCACCAACGCCAACGTCACCAGCTGGTGAATCTAAGTCAGCACCGATGTTTCTCCATAATTCATACATGAATGCGTGGCAGAAACGCATGATTTCAGCGTCTGATTTTCCTGTTGGATCGAAGTCAGCGCCACCTTTACCACCACCGAGTGGAAGGTTTGTCAAAGCGTTTTTGAAAATTTGTTCGAAGCCTAAGAACTTCAACATTGAAACGTTAACAGCTGGGTGGAAACGAAGACCGCCTTTGTATGCACCGAGAGCTGCGTTATATTGTACACGGTAACCGATGTTTGTTTGAACTTCACCTTGATCATCAACCCAAACTACTCTGAATGTGAAAACGCGATCTGGTTCAACTAAACGTTCAACGATTCTTGCTTTTTCAAATTCTGGGTGTTGGTTGTAAACATGTTCTACTGATTCTAAAACTTCGCGAACTGCTTGTAAATACTCTTTTTCACCTGGATGCTTTGCTTCCAAGTTTGTCATAATGGTTTGTACGTTCATTACTTTTATTTTTTATTGGGTTAAATAATAAAATTAATTCTTTAAATAATCACTCCGCAAAGGTAAGCTTTTTAATTAATAATTACCAAATATTTAACAAATATTTTTTCTTAAAAAAAATTAGTGTTTTTTCTCTATTTTTTTCACGAATTCTCCATTTTCCCAAATGAGTACTTCCATCAACTCTCCTTGCCTATTATATCTCAATTCCTCACCATCTTTCTCATTATCTTTGAAATGTATCTTGGTCAGCATAATGCCGTCGGGCGAGTATCCTATCTGAACACCACTACCTTCATTATATGTAGCCGTTGAGCCTATGCTTCCATTTTCATAATAAATAATCCATCTTCCGTTCAACATGCCCTCTTTATACTCTCCTTCAAGAAACAATTTTCCATTATCGTACCACTGTGTCACCGAACCATGACGTATTCCTTTTGCATAATGTTCCTTCTTTATCATATCGCCGCTGACATTATACGTTTCAAAAATGCTGTCATATTCATTATTCTTGTAAAAACACCTCGACTGAATGAAACCGTTTTCATACCAACGTAACGACTCTCCCTGCAAGGTATTCATGACGTAGTTTATCTTCAGCTCCGGCTTGCCATTAGGATAATACCATATACATTCTCCATTAAGATGTCCGTCCTTATACCTTAATTCCGACTTTATATTACCGTTTTCATAATAGGCTTTAACGGCATCACTATCTTTTGCGTTTTCACATGACGCAAAAAACAAAACAACCATCAAAAAAAGGACTTTATTAATATGGTAAAATGACTTTCTCATAGTTCTTATATTGATAAACATTCCAGAATGTGTTTTCATATCCATCATTGACATTCTTTTTCTCGAAATGAAATTCAGTGTTAAGCAACGGAATACTATATGTTGCTATACCTTCCAAGGCATTATCGCCGTAATTTATCAAGGCATTAAGGAAATACCAGCCGATATTAAATCCGTGATAAGCCATATCTTTCGGTTCTGTACCGTAATTTTCCCTGAACTTGCAGATGAATTTGCCTACTGCGTAGCTGTCATAATTGATATAATCGTCGTCGAAAATCACAGTGCTCAACTTCATGAGGTTTTCTGTGAAAAGTTTGTCATATTTCGACCAGTCGGGAAGCGCTATCAAATTGACAGGATAATCCTTGGAGAGAATGCTCAACTTATTTATTATCTCTGTCGCAAAGACCTTGCTGTCGCCGTATGCTATAAACAAGTTTTTACGAACCGTTGAGGCCACCTTTCTCACTTCATTCAAGCTGTCGATAGAATAATTAAAAACGGCGACCTGATTCTTCAACTCAGTGGTATCATCTGGAAATTCATTTATCATCGCCACATCAAAAACGACATCATCAGTCAGATAGACGGTAGAGTCAAATTCCACCTCTTCTTCTTTCAATTCTTTTTGATACTTATCAATTGCTCTTTTAATTCTTTGGTTGGAAACATACGAGAACTCGTCAATATTTCTCAATGCAATATTTTCAATGATGTAAGCATTTTCCATACATGCGTCATCCATCGCCAAGACATAAATATTATTGTCTGTATATTTATCTTTTATAAGTTTTTCTACCCATTGCATCTGGAAAGAATAAGATGGCTTTACTTTTACCATATTCTTATTTCCGACAAGCAAGTCTTCTCTGTTTGTCATAGGATTAACTATCATCACATCATTTTCTGCCGCAAACCGCATCACCTTTTCAAAAGGTTTCAAGTGAAACGGTCCGACAATCATATCCATATCAAGGAGAGAAGTATCACAAAGCACATTGTTTATTTTATTGGTATCTTGGTCTATATCATAAACTTTAAGGTCAATTTTCATATTCTGGCTGCTCACCATCGAATCGACGGCTATCATAAAACCTTCATAGAAATGAAGATAAGAGAATGGTTTTGCGAGAAGCTGTTTGTTGGATATTTCTTCATGAAGGAATTTGTCATCTACTTGTTCGAGATAAAGCGGCATCATCAAGGCCACCTTATACACACGCTCCGAATCATACGATTTAGGCACGAACTCAGGAACAAAGGCAACAGAATCGTTTTCAATCAAGGCTTCTTCTTGAAATTCAATCGTTTCCTCTATAATTATTTCATGATAAGGTATTCTGATTATTGTGCCTTGTTTCGGATTGCTTTTCAGTTCTTTGTTTTCGAAGAGAATCTCTGTTATGCTCACATCATAAATATCGGCTATATCCTTCAAGGACTGTTTTTTCTGCACCGTATGTATGTAATATTGCTTTCCGTTATATTCAGTAATTATCGAAGATTTCACATTTTGCTGAGCCTTTAATTCCGGAGCGAAAATCAAAGTTGCCAAGCATACAAAAACAGATGATAAAACAATTCTAAAAGTTTTCATTATCATTTCAATTATAACCAGAACAATTTTCGACAAAGATAATAAAAAAGACTACAAGACTACATGACTACGAGACAAAAAGTTTATAGTATGAGTCAAAGCCATATCTTTAATTAATAAAAAAAGGAGCTACTTTTCACAGCAGCTCCTCATTAATCATTAGGCTTTCGCCATTATATATCAATCAGCGAGTGGTTTGAAACCTTTACCCATGATTTCTGTACTTGAAACGACGTTCAAGAAAGCATCTGGGTCGATGTCTTTCAATGCTGATTGCAACTTAACGAGTTCAGGACGTGTTAATGTAACGTAAATCATCTTACGGTCAACACCTTTATATAAACCTTTACCGAAGAAGCATGTACCGCCGCGGTTGATGTCTTTGATGATAACGTCGCGTACTTGTTCAGCTTTGTCTGTAACGATGAAAGCAGTTTTGTAGCTATTGAATCCGTCAACGACGAGGTCGATGATTTTACCTTCGATGAAGATAACCAAGATTGAATAAACTGGAAGACGTAATTGTGGCTCAGCGATTAATGTTGTGAGAGTGATGATTGAGTCAACGATCATAACCAATGTACCGAGAGAGATCTTGGTATATTTGTGGAGAATCATTGAGATGATGTCGCTACCGCCTGATGTTGCGCCAGACTTGAAGATGAGGCCGATAGCCAAACCGTAGATACCACCAGCGACCAAAGTATTGAGGAAGTAATCAGGGATGAAGTAAGTTGCTTCACTATGAGGCACTAACAACCATTCTGGGTTAGGGTTAACTGCATTTTCAAACATACCATTGTGGATGATTGGAGCATAACCGATGAATGTTTCGATGAGATAAGTGAAACCGAAAATCAAGAATGTTGAGATGATAGTCTTGAGACCGAATTTAGGTCCGAGAATCAAAGTACCGATAATCAACAATGGGATATCCATGCAGATAGCATAGAGAGACACTTTCCAAGGCCATACTGTGTTCAACACGTTTGAGAGACCGTAAGTTCCACCAGGAGCCAAGATGTAAGGGTTAACGAATAAGATGTCGCCGATAGCGAACAACAAACTACCAAAAATGAGATAGAAATAAGCGAGAGCTTCCTTCTTCCAATTCATTGTTTTCATAATTTTCTCTAATGATTTTTTTTTAAATTTATAATATTATTTATCTGTTTCAAAACATCAAGACGCATCAATGCGTTTTTATTGATGTCACATTGACACGTCTCAAATTATGGATTATGCATTATGAATTATGCATTAATTATTCCCATTCAATTGTCGCCGGTGGCTTAGAGCTGATGTCGTAGCATACTCTGTTAACGCCTCTGACTTTATTGATGATGTCGTTTGATACTTTAGCGAGGAATTCGTATGGGAGATGTACCCAGTCAGCTGACATGCCATCTACAGAGATGACAGCGCGGAGAGCTATTGTATATTCGTAGCTACGTTCGTCGCCCATAACGCCAACGCTCTTACATGGAAGGAGGATTGCACCTGCTTGCCATATTGCGTCATAGAGATTGTCTGCCATTTCATTTGGGAATGAAGCGTGAGGCAACTCACATTTCCAGTTTCTCAATGATGAGATATAAACTTCGTCAGCATCGCGGAGGATACGTAATTTATCTTCAGTAACAGCACCTAAGAGGCGTATTGCCAAACTTGGTCCTGGGAAAGGATGACGACCGATGAGTTCTTTCTTGATACCGAGGGCGCGACCAACACGACGTACTTCGTCTTTGAACAAAGCGCGCAATGGTTCAACGATCTTGAGGTTCATCTTTTCAGGGAGACCGCCAACGTTGTGGTGTGATTTGATTTTGCATGTCGCACCTTCGATGCCAGCGCTTTCGATAACGTCAGGATAGATAGTACCTTGTGCGAGCCATTCAGCGCCTTTTATTTTCTTAGCTTCAGCTTCGAACACTTCGATGAATGTTGCGCCGATAGCCTTACGTTTCAATTCTGGATCTGTGACATCTTTAAGCTTGCTCAAGAAGAGTTCGCCTGCGTTAACGCCGATGACGTTAAGACCTAAGTCTTTATATGATTCGAGAACATCTTCAAATTCGTTCTTTCTGAGGAGACCGTTGTCAACGAAAATACAGTGCAAGTTAGAACCTATTGCCTTGTTCAACAAAACAGCTGCGACTGTACTGTCAACGCCGCCAGAGAGACCTAAGATAACCTTGTCATTGCCGAGTTTTTCTCTGAGTTCGTCAACGATATTGTCAACAAATGAACTTGGAGTCCAGTCGCCTTTGCAACCGCAGATACGTTTAGCGAAGTTTTCAATCATCTTTGCGCCTTCCAATGAGTGTGACACTTCTGGGTGGAACTGTACTGCGTATGTTTCTTCACCGTCTATTCTGTATGCTGCGTTAACTACGTCTTCTGTACTTGCGATGACGCGAGCGTTTGTTGGCAATGCTGCGATAGTGTCACCGTGTGACATCCACACTTGATTTACCTTGCTTACGCCTTCAAATAAAGGACATGATTCATCAACGACAGTGAGAGATGCGCGGCCGTATTCTCTTGCTATTGAGCCATTGACATCACCACCGAAGTGATATGCCATGAATTGTGAACCGTAGCAAATGCCCAAAAGAGGCAACTTGCCTTTAATGTTTGACAAATCAACGAATGGAGCTTTAGCATCGCGCACCGAGAATGGACTACCACTCAAGATAACACCTTTGATGTCAGGTGTCAATTCTGGTATTTTATTATAAGGATGGATCTCACAATAGACATTCATCTCACGAAGACGACGTCCGATAAGCTGCGTTACCTGTGAGCCAAAATCTAAAATTAATATTGTTTCTTGCATGCTTGATTATTTTGGTTGCAAAGTTAATTAATTAATCGATTGTTTGAAGATTTTTTCTTAAACTTGCAGCAAAATAAATTAGTATGGCAACTGCGAAAAAAGGAAAGAAGATTAGCAAACCTAAAAAAGGTGGAAAAACAAAGAAAAAAAGCTCTAAAAACAATTCATTAAACGCTTTCTCAAAAATAATGCTGACATTATTATTAATGGCAATATTTGCAGCTGCAATATTTTTGATTTCCGGCAATTTCAATAATAATGATAGCAAAAACAAAGAAGTCATAAAAAAAGAAACTTCTATAAAACAAGATAATAAAGCACAAGAACAAGACAACAAAGTCCAAAAACAAGAAACAAAAAAAGAATCAAAAGCTGAAGTAAAAAAGGAAAACAAAGTCGAACCTAAAAAAGAGGTCATAGAAACAAAAGACATCAAAAAAGAAGAAGTCAAACAACAGAAAGTGGAAGCAAAAAAAGAAACCAAGGAGGCAAAAAAACTGAACGGATGCTGGCTCAGCAGCAACCAGGGCGCATCCTTGACAATTGACGATTTCGGCTATCGCATCGACTTCTTCGGCGTTGACGCATCAAAGCCTATGACAGGAAATTACAGCATAGAAAACAATCTCATCGTCTTCACAAGCGACAGCAACGAATGTGATGGCATTGAAGGAACATACAGAATCACCTTCTACAAAAAAGACATCAGCCTCATCTGCAAAGACGACAAATGCAGCTCACGAAGAAACGTTTTGGAAGCCGACTGGGAATGGTTGGAGCTTTAATCGGTAGAGACGTTTCAATGTTTCCCAAAATAGACACACATTGAAGCGTCTTTTAAATTATGAACGAATGATGGTTTTAATGAAGAGAGTTTTTCTCATATTAATATTATCAAATTTATTGTTTTTTAGCTGCAATAAGATTCATTCAGCTAAAGAACTTTTTGATTTGGCTTGTGAATATGAAAAAAACGCCGAGAGCGACCTCGCCATGTCAACATACAAACAGGCTCTCGATGCCGCGAAATCTGAAGACGACACTACCCTACTCGGTCTCACTCAACAATATATGGGAATGCTTCTCTTAGAACAATATTCATTCGATGAAGCAATAGAAATGCTGAATCAATCGGCGGCTACAACAAAACACAATCCCACGATGCTTTCTTACACCAACGCTGGTATCGGACGTGCTTATTTCATAATCGACAGCATCGACAAATCTATTCAATATTTCAAAGACGCCGTATATCATGCTGAACAGTCTGCCGACACCAACGTGATGTCGGTCGCTTATCAAAACATCGGAGCTCTATATAACGAAATCGGCAATTATGACGAGGCTTTGAATTACATAAGACTTTCTTTGAAATACAATAACGAAGAAAAAGAAATTCCTCGCTATCATCTGAATTTAGCTTATATCTTTTTAGATATGAAAGTTAATGACTCTTTATCATATTACGAAAACATACTAAAACAAGAACTCGACAGCATTGACGACAAGACTCTTAAAGTAGCGATAAATTATTTCCTTTATAACAAAGCCATGACGGAAAACAATATAGACTCTGCTTTCCATTATTACAGAACCTTCGCCGAGATGGATATGGAATTGTTAGAAGAACGTCTGCAACAGAACGTTTTGGAAATACAAAAGAAGTACGATTACGAAAAGATAGAAAACGATTACAATCTCGAACTGTTTAAAAAACAGAGAACGCTTACAATCCTACTTTTCTTGTTATTGATAGCAGGTGCAATTTTATTGATATTGGCAAACAGAAACTTACGAAGAAGAAAAGAAGAGTTGAGAATGAAAGACGAGATTCTGAAATTCGAGAATGAGATTCTCCGTCTCAACGAAATAAAAGGCGACTACAAAAGAAACTTAGAATGGAAATACATGCTTGTCTATAGCATGACATTGATGGACAAAAACAAAACGGAATCACATTACAAGATGATAAAGGGAAAGATATACGACAATAGCGAAACCGCTTTCGACGCCGTCATGAAGATCTTTGAAGAAGAACATCCGGGACTTGCCGAAGCGATACGACAAAAATATCCTGTTCTTTCCGACACCGAATATAAAGTCGGCATCATGGCATTGACTCCGTTCAGTTCGCAGGAGACCGCCGACATTCTCGGAAAAAGCATCAACACCATCAACAAGGCGAGAACCTCCATCAGGAAGAAATTAGAGATTGCGGAAAACGAAAGCATTGAAGAGAAATTGAAAACTGAAAACTGAAAATTTTGTGTATATATCAAAACTTTTTTATTTTTGTATTGTTATAATTTTGACATGAAATCAAGAAGCGAATACATATCAACAATAAAGGCATTCTCAGATGTTATAAAGTTGCAATTCGGTGTCAGTTCAATGCGATTATTTGGTTCCGTTGCAAGAGAAGAACAAACCGACAATAGCGATATTGACGTATGTGTTGTCATGAAACCCAACATGTTACTTCGTATTCGTCTGAAACATTTTTTAGAAGAACTTCTTGCTTGTAATGTTGACGTTGTAAGAGAACACAAAAACATGAATGAAACTTTAAGGAAAGAGATTGAAAGGGATGGAATTGAAATCTTCACATAATGAATTAGCTGTCAATATTCTAAAACAAATTGAAAAGGCAATTGAAAAAATACAAGAACGAACCAAAGACATAAATCACATTAACGATTTTATCACCTCCTCATTCGGAATGGAAAAATTAGATGCCACCTGTATGCTATTAATTGCTATAGGTGAAAGTCTAAAAGGTTTCGATAAAGTAACGAATAAACAGATATTGTCAAAAGACAAATCCATACCATGGAACGACATCATGGGAGTAAGGGATATTATCGCACATCATTATTTCGACATTGATGCAGAAGAAATATTCAATATTATAAAATATGATTTAGAACCATTACTCTATGCCATAAGAGAATTGATTATTAAAATATCATAAACCCTCAAATAAAATTTGTACTTCAAAAATCAGAACCAACTATTTTACAACACCTTACATTTTTCACATCTTACAAAAACTTGTATCTCTATTGACAAATGCGTTTTCATTGTCTTATATTTGTAAAAAAAAGACACACAAATACTAACCATCATTTAATTAGGAGGACTAATCATGAGAAAATTCTTATTTATTTTATCAATTCTGTGCTTATCATTAGAATTATCCGCGCAAATGGATTTGAACAAGATTGCTAATGAAGGATATCATAAAATAGCACAAATAGAAGGAACTGAAGATTTATTGAGAGATTACTTCTCTGAAATTTCAAATCCAAACGACACATTGTATGTTTTTCTTTGCCCTTTAATGTTTGCTCCTCGCATGGATGGTGTAATGCCAATTGTCCAAGAAATGCTTTATTGTAAAAACCCGAATAACCCAATGGTTCTGATAGCCTCTTTTCAAAATGAAGATGCAGCAAAAAAATACGTAGAAAACAAGTTCTTCTTTGAAGATGTAATTTACGATACCGATAAATCATATAAATCTTTTTTAGCATTCAGCACAGAAGACCCTCGTGTTCCTCTTCTAATGAAAATTGACCTAAAATCAGGTCGTCTTCTCACAGGTGGTGATTGGAATAAAATAAGTCCAGATTTCATCAATGCTTTAGTAAATCACACCGAGCCTATGCCTTTCTACGGTGAGGTTTGGAGTGAGAAAATAAATTTTAACCATTCAACATCTGAGTGCGAAAACGAATCTTTCAAAAAGGCTGAAGTATTCAGAAAAATGATTATTCCATTAGATGAAGATACATTTATTTCAAATGTTGATTTTCCGGACATCAGTAATGGATATTTATCATTTGCCGACGAATTGGATAATGCAATTTATCTTTATTCTTTTGATGAGAAATATGAAAACATGAGTTTTACAGGAAAATACAAACCAAATGAAACAGAAGAAACTGCATATATATCCAATGATATTGACGAAAAATACTATATAGAAGATTTAAAAAGAGGTTATATCATTGCCATGTGTCTTACTTCCACGATGAAAGACACAGAAACCATATTGTTTTCAGTTTCACTTCCTAATTTATTTTATGAGGATGAATCAAAACGTTCAATTGCATATTACAACAAAGCAGCTATCATTTCTCAAAATTTTAATGATGATAAAGATAGAAAATTAATGCCTTTGGAATTTAACAACGATCTTACTCAATATATTTCCCATGAGAATTTTCATTATTCATCTGAATTAGAAAAGTATTTCTTCATAACATTAAAGGATTATGATCTTTCGAGCATGAGTTTTGATAAAAAATCGTATGATGACCCTCTTTTATTCTCAATATATGATGAGAAAGAAAACGCTGTTGTCGGAAGTATAGGTCAGCTCGGACAAATCAATATGGATTTAAACGTTGGTTGGATTTACGTATATCCGAGGATATCGACATTCGGAAATAAGATTGCTGTATCTGACGGCAACTCGGGCGAGGTTTTGGTTTATGATTATGAGAATCTGAAAGAACCTCTCTATAAAACAAAGGTCTTTGATGTACGTTTAAGCGATTTCGAAATTGACAGCAGCCTGATAGGAACAGAGGAATATTTTCTACAGTTCCAGGACGACTTCAAAAATTATGTCTTGGATGTGGAAATAGATACAAAGAACCTTTATACAGTATCATTGGAAGACGGATGCTATTTCAAGAAGATATACGACAAGAAAGGCAAGCTGAAGAAAACATTGCTTATTCCAAGCGTTTACAATTCCTATCAGTTAGAGATTAGCGGCTTGTGTAGAATAAACGGGAAAGTACACGTCATGGCATTCTACTTCGACGGCGAGAATCATAAGATGACGCTGTTTTAGAGTTGAAAGTTTAGTTTAAGGTTTAAGGCTGAAGATAAACCTGAAAACAACAGAAATTCTGCAAATAACCATAATGTAAATATCTATGAAGAATATTACATGAACAATATTTACAATTCAAGCAACATTATCATGGAAAAATGTGTTGAATCGT
>JAZQVL010000083.1:0-3784 GCA_045631805.1 Bacteroidales bacterium
TCTACACACGATATACATGTTAATGTTATCAAGAGACGTACAACTATTCCCATACTTTTTCCTTCTTTTTGAACGGTTTTGTATTTGCAAATTTATTATTTTTGTTGTGTTATTTTAACTTTGCAAATATACGAGAGACGTCATTTCTATGGCGTCTCTTTTGTTTTTAAGGCTTAGATATATTGGATGATAAATCGTATCCGTACAATATTTAACTATTCATAAGGCAGAAACCTTAGTTCAGTGACGCCCTTCTGCGTTAGGGATTGAAGGGGCGTCCTTTGGGAGACGGAGGCGGAGATGGAGGCGGAAGATGGAGGCGGAACGCCCAGAATATAGTTTATAGTTGTGTGTATTGAGTAGTTGCAAGTGTATAGTGGAAGGTTTAAGGTTCTGAGTTCAAAATTATTTTCTGAGGTTCAAAAAAAAGGACCAGAGTAATTCTCTAGTCCTTTCTAAAATTCTATAATTCCAAATTTCTTAATTACGTACTGGACGTATTGTCATGCCGTTACGACGGAGACTCCAGTTGCAATATACTTGATATGAACACATATCCAAGAAACATGCTTTTGTGAATGTAGGTGTTGCTCCTTCTTCTTCGTATGGAGTTGATGTCCAATAATAGCCATAAACATTTTGATCTATCAATTCGCCATAAGCGCGGAAACCTGAAGCTGGAAGGAAGATGCTGTTGCCATTTGTCTTAGACGCTACTTTAAAACCAGAAACACCATTAACTTCAGTCCATGTCCATGTACATTCTTGTGTAAGCTCAAACATCTCTTCCAATGTTGGCATTCTCCAATCGTCGCCCCAGTTTGCTGTTGCTGCATCAAACATAGGATTGCCAGAAATTTCACCTAAATCTTGTTGATATGAAGAACAGTTATCTGAAGTGTAATTTGCTTTTGGTTCAATTTCACCATATGCAAAATGGTCACCATATCCTTCTGGGAACAATGCACCTACGTTATGCTCAGCCCACAATGTACCACTTGGAAGACCTAAGTCAACGTATGCATATTCTGTATTGTCATCACCGCCGTTATTATCTTTCAAAGTAGTGAAATAAATACCATCTGACACTATTTCACCTGCACTATTTATTGCGTAAGCGCAAACATAATATTTTGTCTCTTCTAACAAACCTGAGAGTGTATGTGTGAATACACCTAAGCCCTCTCCCACCTTCACACGTGTTGGTTCTGTTGGTTCTGTTGGTTCATCATTACCTGCATTTGCTTTATTCCAATAGAATCCATATTCTATAACATCAGCGCCGCCATCTGCAAGGACTTCTGCGCTAACCATTGCGGAATGAATTGTTATTTCTGAAACAGTGACTGTTGTAATTGTTGGCAATTCAACGACAGATTCTTCTTCTAATGTTGTGAAATTAACTTCTTCGCCATAGCTTGTTCCTTTGCTGTTTGTTGCGTATGCTCTGGCATAATAAGTAGTATTTGCTGTTAATTCTTCGATAGTACTTGTAAACTCACCTATACCATTACCTTCTGTTGTGAAAGATGCTTCTATTGTTGGATTTTGGTTTTTGCTCCAGCAAATTCCTCTTGCTATGACTTCTGCTCCACCGTCAGCTGTGACATTACCAGCAACCTTAGCTGAAGTCTGTGTTATTTCTGTAACAACTGAAGTTGCAACTGTTGGCATTTCAACAACTATTTCATCATCATTGCCGCCGTTGTCATCACCACCGTTGTCATCACCACCGTTGTCATCATCATTATTTTCTTCTAAAGTAGTAAAGCTTACATTATCGCCGTATGCTGTACCTTCGCTATTTGTTGCGTAAGCTCTGACGTAATATTCTGTAGAAGGTAACAATCCAGACAACTCAGCTTCAAAATAGACAGGAGCTGCATCTTCTTTTTGTAATAACACAGTATAACCACCTTCTACAACATTGTCATCCAATGTAGGATTTTGTTCTGTACTCCAGCAAAATCCTTGTGACATAATTTCTGCATAGCCATCATTGATAATTTCACCTGCACAAGTTGCGCTATTTTCTGTGACATAATCAACCAATACTGTTGATACAGTTGGCAATTCTGGCTTAGGTCCACATGCAACAAAAATACTGCAAATCAATGCAATTAAAAAAAAGTGTTTTTTCATGATTTGATTTTTTAAAATATTAATTTAATGTTTTGAAAATGAATGTACAAAAGTAATATTTTTTTTGTATTTAAAGATATATAAACAAGATAATTATGAAGATATTATTTTACTTCAAATTATTTGCATCTACACCTGTTTTTAATTATAAATCAACGCTAACAACAGCAATAATTTATTTAAATCGTATTATTAGCGGATGAAAAAAAGGGATGCATATAGCACCCCTTCTATTTGATTATATTCGTTGACTTAGTCAATTCTGCAGCAGAGATTTCTGTCGCCGAAAGCATCGTCGATTCTTGTTACGTGTGGGAAGTATTTATCTTGAACGTCGCTCTTGTTAGGGAAGCCAGCTTCTGAACGTGTGAATGGGAATTCCCAATTGTCAGCCATCAACATTTCTGCTGTGTAAGGAGCGTGTGAGATAACGTTGTTGCCTTTTTCTGCCTTGCCGCTTTCGATGTCAGCGATTTCCTGACGAATCTTAATCATAGCGTCAACGAAACGATCTAATTCTGCTAATGGTTCGCTTTCTGTTGGCTCTACCATCAATGTTTCGTGAACTGGGAACGCTACTGTTGGAGCGTGGAATCCATAGTCCATCAAACGTTTAGCGATGTCGATAGCAGCAACGCCTGTAGCCTTGTTGATACCGTTGATGTCGAGAATCATTTCGTGAGCTACGTGACCGTTGTTGCCGGTATAAAGAATTGGATAATAATCTTTCAATCTATCTTTAAGGTAGTTAGCATTCAAGATAGCCATCTTTGTTGCTTCTCTTAAACCTTCACCGCCTAACATCTTGATATAAGCGTAAGAGATGGTGAGGATTTGTGCGCTACCGTAAGGGGCTGCTGATACAGCGCCGAGTTTTTCATTATATGTAGCGAGGTTAAGGTGAGTTGGCAAGAATGGTACCAAGTGAGCTGCTACGCCTATAGGACCAACGCCTGGACCGCCACCTCCGTGAGGGATAGCGAATGTCTTGTGTAAGTTGAGGTGACATACGTCAGCGCCGATAAAGCCTGGGCATGTGAGACCAACTTGAGCGTTCATGTTAGCGCCGTCCATATAAACTTGACCGCCATTGTCGTGAACTATCTTCATCAAATCGCGGATACCATCTTCATAGATACCGTGTGTTGAAGGATAAGTTACCATGAATGCTGCGAGGTCGTCTTTATATTGTTCAGCTTTTGCCTTAGCATCTTCCATGTCGATATTACCGTTAGCGTCGCATTTAACAACGATAACTTGCATACCTGCCATAGCTGCTGATGCTGGGTTGGTTCCGTGAGCTGATGCTGGAATCAAGCAGATGTTACGATGACCTTGGCCGTTAGCTTCTTGGTAGCGACGGATTGTCAAGAGACCTGCGTATTCACCGCTAGCGCCTGAGTTAGGCATGAATGACATACCAGCGAAGCCTGTGATTTCGCAGAGGTCTTTACCTAATTCATTGATAAGTTCTATGTAACCTTCAGCTTGGTCTGCTGGTACGAATGGGTGGATGTTAGCGAATTCTGGCCAGCTCAAAGCGAACATTGATGTTGCTGAGTTGAGTTTCATTGTACATGAGCCGAGAGGAATCATAGCGCGGTTCAAGCTTAAGTCGCGGTCTTCCAATTGTTTCATATAA
>JAZQVL010000084.1:0-10292 GCA_045631805.1 Bacteroidales bacterium
CCTTTATCAGGAGTTGTGATTGGCTGGAAGCTGTCATGTCCGTAGTGATCTCAGTGACCTGATGTCTCATAAAGTTGTGTGTTACCGATATGAGGTGTCATGCCTTGCTCATAACCATATTGTTTTTGAATCTTTGTCAAGAATTCTTGTAAGCGAAGACGCAATGCTGTACCTTTTGGCAACCACATTGGGAGACCTTTACCTACCATTTCAGTGAACATGAAAAGTTCAAGTTCTTTACCGAGTTTACGGTGGTCGCGTTTCTTAGCTTCTTCAAGGAGAACGAGATATTCTTCAAGCTCTTTCTTCTTCAAGAATGTGATACCGTAGATACGAGTGAGTTGTTTGCGTTTCTCGTCGCCGCGCCAGTAAGCACCTGCTATAGACAACAATTTGATAGCTTTGATGCAGCTTGTGTCAGGGATATGAGGTCCGCGGCATAAGTCAGTGAAGGTTCCAGTTTTATAATATGTAATGGTTCCGTCTTCTAATTCGCTGATAAGCTCTTGTTTGTATTCGTCACCTTTTTGTGTGAAGTGGTC
Organism: Bacteroidales bacterium; assembly: GCA_045631805.1. GTDB lineage: Bacteria > Bacteroidota > Bacteroidia > Bacteroidales > F082 > Limimorpha. Next base: position 543 of record JAZQVL010000084.1, read on the forward strand.
CATAGCTTCTGCCTTAGAAACGTCAACGCGTTCGAAAGCTTGTTTTTGTGATGCGAGTTCCATCATGCGTTTCTCGATCTTGGCGAGGTCTTCTTCTGTGATGACATTTGTGCCGAAATCTACGTCATAATAGAAACCGTTTTCGATGCTTGGTCCGATACCAAATTTAACGCCGGTATAAAGTTGTTCGATAGCTTCAGCCATCAAGTGAGCTGATGAGTGCCATACTGTGGCCTTTCCTTCTGGGTCGTTCCATGTGAAGAGTTGGATTTCTGCATCTTCATTAACAGGACGCATTGCATCCCACATAATGCCATTAACTTTGGCTGACAACACATTACGAGCCAAGCCTTCGCTTATGCTCTTTGCAATATCGAGAGGTGTTACACCTGCTTCATATTGTCTGACTGACTTATCTGGAAATGTTATATTTATCATCTTATTATACCTTCTAAAAAAACGTGTGCAAAGATAATAAAAAGTCTAATGACAAATGACAAATGACTAAAGTTTTTTTTGAAAAATTAACGAAATCCATTAAACTCTAAACTTTAGCCATTAGCCTTTCGACTTTTGTCTTAATTTTGGGCGTTCCGGCTTCGCCGTCGGGCTTTCCGCTATATCTTTTTCCGCTGCGCTCCAAAAGGATGTCGCTCCAATCCCTAACGCTTTGGAGGCTTCTGAACCAAAGCTGTTGGCTTTGGAACTTAATTTGTTCGGTCTCTGAGCCTGTCGAAGTGCCGAACAAATGCCTTCGACAAGCTCTAGCACCGTTTATAGCTCTTATCAAAAAAAGTTCTTAGTTCAAAAGTCACGTAGTGACGACAGAACATAGGCAGGCGGTGAAGTGCGAAGCACGGAACCCCTGCATTTTTGACAGAAATGACATCAAAAGTGCTGAAGGCACGACAGATGTCTGTCGTGCCTTCAGCACTTTGATTTTGTGGTGATTCATTTTTGCAGGCATTCCGCACTGCGTGCTCCATACCTGCCTATTGTCTGCCGCTCCTAACGGAGCTGTTTTTTTTGCCACGAGCAATGAGCTGCGAGCTTTGGGCAAAACCGCTCACAACTCACAGCCCATTGCCCATTGCTCATTGCTCATAGCTCACTGCCTCAAATCAACATTCTTCAAATTAAGCATATTCGTCGGATTGCTTCCCAATCCTTCAACATTTTTATTAACGAATCTTAACACCTCGTCGTAAAACAGTATCACAACCGGCGCTTCTGTCATCATAAGGCTGTCCATTTCGTGATATATCTTCGCTCTTTCATCGAGGTCGTTACACGTCAACGATTTCTGATATAACTCATCGAATCTCTCATTAGAATAATGTGTGTAGTTCGGTCCTTGTGGTGTGAAGTTGTTCGTCGTGAACAATGAGAGATAATTCTCTGCATCGGGATAGTCAGCCACCCATGAAGAACGGAAGAACGGAAGATTTCCATTGGCGCGTTTTTCCCTCAGTGCCGCCGGCATCATCTCCTCCACCTTACAGTTCAATCCGACTTCAGTCAATGCCGACTGCACAAACTTAGCGATGTCGATATAATCCTGTGTGGTATAAAGTTTTAACTCATAACCCACCAGTCTGTTGTCCTTCAGCAACTGCTCAGCCTTTTTAGGGTTGTAAGGATAACCGATATTAAAGTCAACAAGACAACAAGACAACGAGTCAACAAGCGAATCACTTGTAGTCTTGTAGTCTTGTAGTCTTGTAGTCTTGTAGTCTTTATATCCCGGCAGTCCTGCTGGAATGATTCCTTGATTTCCTGGCGTGCCGATTCCGTTACGAAGATAGCGCAGCATCTTCTCTCTGTCGATAGAATAGCTTACGGCCTGACGCAACGCCAGACTTCTCTCCTTATTCAAAGTATCTTCATCACCGAGGAAGAAAGCGAGATATTCGGTGTTAAGATATGGTTCTCTTATCAAACTTATTTTATCCTCATATTCAGAACGAAGTCGTCCGTCCTGCGTCAACAGTTCGTCTTTATAACGAGCGTCTATTCCCGACATGAAGTGAAACTTGCCTTTTATAAACTCCATAAAAGCGACTTGCTTATCAACAAGGAAACTTATAGAAACAGCGTCAAGATATGGAAGTCTTATAGTGTCAACAAGACAACAAGACAACGAGTCAACAAGCAAATCACTTGTAGTCTTGTAGTCTTGTAGTCTTGTAGTCTTTTCAATTTCAAAATAAATAGGATTCTTCCTGAAGACGAGCTTCACCCCTTCTTTCCAGTATTGGAATTTGAAAGGACCTGTTCCTACAGGATGTCGTCCGAAGTCCGTTCCATAATATTCAACAGCTTCCTGAGGCACGACGGAGGCATACGTCATCGACAATATTCCTAAAAACGCAGGAAATGGCTGAGATAGTTTTATCTCTAAAATAGTATCGTTGATGGCATTGAAGGCATACTTTGGCTGTTGGCCGTTGGCTGTTAAACTAAGGCTATTAGCTGTTGGCTGTTGGCTGTTGGCGACATTGGCGAAGATCCAGCTGCCTGAAGAGTTTAGTTTCCTATCGAGGACTCTATTGAAAGAATAGACGAAATCCTGAGCCACTACTTTTCGAGTCTTTTCTAAGTCAACAAGACTACAAGACAACGAGTCAACAAGCAAATCTCTTGTAGTCTTGTAGTCTTGTAGTCTTGTAGTCTTTTCAAAACAATCATCTTCATGAAAACAAACATCATCTCTTAATATAAAGGTGTAAGTCATTCCGTCGTCGCTGATGTTCCACGACTTGGCTATTGACGGAATTACATTCATATCATCGTCGAAGGCGACGAGACCATTAAAAATCTGATTACACGCCCAGATATGAGGAAGGTCTTTGGCATAAATCGGGTCTAACGTCAATATGCCAGCCGACTCATTATATTTAAATATTTTAAGGTTTTCGTCGGAAGATTTGCTCCTTCCGCAAGAAAACAATAAAGGAAATAACATTAATGCAATGAGCCGCAAGCTATGAGCTGTGAACACATTGGCAATCAATTTAACTTTATTTCTTAATCTTCTCATATCTTCACTTGTTGTCTTGTTGTCTCTATTTACACTCCATCACCAAACGTCCTTCTATAGTATAATCATAATCTTCGTCATAGATAGTGGCGGTAGCTTCCATGCTGTAATAATATTCTTTCTTCTCTCCAAGTGTGATGACTTCAGGAGCAAGCGATTTTCCCTCAGCAAATTCACGAGATACAACATATTCCACCTTTTCCGCATCGACAGTGTTTATAATAATTATAGGTGCTGGCGGATATGTAAGGTTTTGCTTCTCCTTTTCCACCAGTTCATTTCCTATCATGAGATACTCTCCCACCTTTGCTTTCATCAGGCAAGTGGCGCTATTGTTATAGTCAAATCCGCTTTTATGCACTTTCAAAAGAAGCAAAGGAACAGAAAGGTCTATCTTCTTGATGGAATCCATCTGCATAATACCGTCAATCCACTCTGCCTGAATAGTTCCGCCATCGGCAAAAACAAATGTTCCGCAGCCGTTTTTACTACCTTGTTTCCATTCACATTCCACCACATCGCCGTTTTCATATTTCCATACGCCGTGGCCATGACGCATGTCATTAAGCCAATAGCCCTCATAAACGTTTTCCTCATTGCTTCCGTAGCAGCATTTTCCTTTGCCGCAGCGTTTGTCGTCCTTCCACTCGCCTTCGTATTTTTCTGGAGGGAATGTTCCTTTATCCCAACTCAATGAATATTTTCCGAATCCGTGACGAAGTCCGTCTTTCCATTCGCCCTGATATGTCATATCCGTCACGTCGCTGTATTTGGTAAGTTTTCCCTTTCCATTTGGAAGGTCATTATCCCAGTCGCCGGAATATTCTATTGCGCCATGACCATTCTTGTAATATTCCATCTTGCCTTGTCCCGACTTCACGCCATGTTTCCATTGTCCGTTATATCTCTTATACGAAACCTGCGTTTCCATCCAGCTTTCATACGGACGTTTTTTATATTTCATAACACCTATGCCATGAGGCAAACCTTGCTCATCGACTTCACCTTCGTAAATGTCGCCATTGGGATAATTTATTGTGGTCTTCATGATTGTGATTTTTTATCAACAGACAACAGACTTTCGTCATTAGCCTTTTGCCGTTTATTTTTACAAAGATAAAAAAAGGCTAAAGACAAATGACAAATGGCTAAAGTTTTTTTGGGGAAAATTTGGAATAATTTTAGAATAAAATTGTTGGTTTTTAGCTATTAAATTTTGTACTTTCGTCATTAGCCTTTCGTCATTAGCCAATTTCTTTTGGGCGTTCCGGCTCTGCCGTCGGGCTTTCCGCTATATCTTTGCTCGCTTCTATTCCACCTCACTCAAAAATTTCCGTTGTCTGTTGTCTGAAGAAGCTCGCAAAGGATGCCGCTCCAATCCCTAACGCAGAAGGGCTACTATAAAATTTTATAATTCCATAACTTAGGATTCCGAATTTGACTGAAAAAGAGAGGAAAAAGTACAGCACAAGGAATGTTAAAATAATGTTGAAAATATTTTCACAGATTCGCTTTTAGCATAGATAATTTTTTCATAATTTTGCTTCCCGAATGAAGGTTTTCAACGTGGCATCTCCACTACGAAAAAAGAGGGAACATCGGTGCAAGTCCGAGACTATACCCGTAGCTGTGAGTTTCTCAAATACTCCGTGCATTCATGACGGTCACTGCAAATCAGCGGGAAGGCCGCACGGACGAAACAAGTCAGAAGACCTGCCTTTATTTATATTTTTGATGCTTTCGGGAGATAGAGTGTCAAGATAAAATCTGTGATAACGACAGATATTTAATCAGCGCTTTTTCCGCAAGTATCGCAACTGCAATAATTTATGAGATTATGATACACACTGTAGTTAAAAGAGACGGCCGTATTGTCGGCTTCAACAGAGAAAAGATTGCCGCTGCTATTCGTAAGGCGATGCTTACGACAGAAGCAGGCGAAGATGACGTTCTCGTATATAAAATCGTTGACCGCATAGAATTCCGCGGCAAGGAACAGTCTTCGGTGGAAGAGATTCAAGACATGGTGGAGATGGAACTCATGGCGTCACCACGCAAGGAGGTCGCCAAGAGTTACATTGCATATCGTGACAAAAGAAGCATTGCCCGCAAGGCTAAGACACGCGAGATGTTTTTGGAAATCGTCGAGGCGAAATCCAACGACATAACACGAGAAAACGCCAACATGAACGCCGACACACCAGCTGGCATGATGATGAAATTCGCATCGGAGACTACTAAGCCTTTCGTTGACGACTATCTTCTTGCCGAGGAGACTCTGTGGGCTGTAAAAGGCAATTATCTTCATATTCACGACAAGGATTATTATCCTACCAAATCGCTCACATGCATACAGCATCCATTGGACAAAATACTTGAAAACGGTTTTGAAGCAGGACATGGCGAGAGTCGTCCTACAAAACGTATCGAGACAGCGTCATTCATGGCATGTATTTCAATGGAGACTGTACAGAACGAGATGCACGGCGGACAGGCCATACCAGCCTTCGACTTTTATCTCGCACCATACGTACGTCGCAGCTTCATTGAAGAAGTGAAGACAATAGAAGAGCTTACAGGCTTCGACTTGAAACATTTGTATGATATAGAAATCAGTGATTATCTGTACCAAGAACTCGACCTTTTGCAAGGCGATGAAAGACTGAAACAACACGCCATCAACCGCACCATCAACAGAGTTCATCAGTCGATGGAGGCTTTCATACATAATATGAACACCATACACTCAAGAGGCGGCAATCAGGTTGTGTTTTCGTCCATCAACTACGGAACAGACACATCGGCAGAGGGACGCTGCATCATAAGAGAGCTTCTCCAATCCACATACGAAGGCGTTGGCAAAGGATCAACAGCCATCTTCCCTATCCAGATATGGAAAAAGAAACGTGGCGTCAGCTATTTGCCAGAAGACAAAAACTACGATCTATATCAATTCGCATGCAAGGTGGCAGCTCGTCGTTTCTTCCCTAATTTCGTCAACCTCGACGCTACATTCAACCAACACGAAAAATGGAACGAACACGACCCTAAACGCTATCAATATGAAGTGGCGACAATGGGCTGCAGAACACGTGTCTTCGAGAACCGCTTTGGCGAAAAAACATCCATAGCACGCGGCAACCTGTCATTCTCAACAATAAACATCGTGAGATTGGCAATAGAATGTATGTGCGAAGAAGACAAGTCACGACGCATTGGACTATTCTTCTCAAAACTCGATGAGTTGTTAGAGATAACAGCAAAGCAATTGTGCAACAGATACAATTTCCAGAAGACAGCACTTGCCAAGCAGTTTCCATTGCTGATGTCGGCTCTTTGGTCGGGATGCGAGAACCTCAAGCCAAACGACACAATAGAACGAGTCATCAACCAAGGCACGCTCGGCATCGGTTTCATCGGTCTTGCTGAATGTCTTATAGCATTGACAGGCAAACATCATGGAGAGAGCGAAGAGGCTCAAGAACTCGGCTTGCGTATAGTCACTTATATGCGTGACAGAGCAAACGAATTCTCAGAACGCTATCAGCATAACTTCAGTATCTTGGCGACTCCAGCCGAAGGCTTGTCAGGCAAGTTCACTCGCATCGACCGCAAGAAATATGGCGAAATACCAGGCATTACAGATAAAGAATATTATACCAACTCCAACCATATACCTGTATATTATAAATGTTCTCCAAAACACAAGGCTGAAATCGAGGCGCCTTACCACGACTTGACAAGAGGCGGACATATATTCTACATCGAAATAGACGGTGACGCAACACACAATCCACAAGCGATAATGGACATCGTTGACTTGATGGATAAAAACAACATAGGATATTGCTCGGTGAACCACAACCGTAACCGCTGCATGAATTGCGGCTACGAAGACGCTCAACATGAGTTAGACAAATGTCCTACATGCGGCAGCGACAATATCGATAAGCTACAACGTATTACAGGTTATCTCGTTGGAACGACAGAACGTTGGAACAAAGCAAAATTGGCAGAATTAAATGACAGAATCATCCACAAATAGCATACGCATTTTGGACATCAAATACGGCACTTCCGTAGATGGCATCGGTCTTCGCACCTCGATTTATTGCGCGGGGTGCGAAAACCATTGCTTAGGCTGCCATAATCCGCAGTCGTGGGACGAAAGCGTAGGCAAACCTATAAGCGTAGAAGAATTGTTCAAAAATATTGTCGATGCCGACATGAACGTGACTTTCACTGGCGGCGACCCAATGTTACACCCAGAAGGCTTCATTGAATTGGCTCAGATGATCAAAAAAAACACCGACAAAAACATCTGGTGCTATACAGGATATAAGTTTGAAGATTTGTTGCAACATCCTATTCGTCGTAACTTGGTCGAGTTATGCGATGTTATTGTCGATGGACGCTACCTTGAGTCAAAACGAGATCTGTCGCTGTATTTCCGTGGCAGCCGCAACCAACGCGTCATTGACGTACAAAAATCGTTAAATGGAGAAATACGGTGTTTAGAATTTTAATATAAATTGAGATTCACAATATGAACCGAAATGTTAAAGTGTTGATTACTGGAACATCTCAAGGTATAGGCAAAGCCATTGCCGAATATTTCTTAGAGATGGGGCATCATGTCATCGGAATAGACAGACAAATGGCGTCAATCAGTCACAACAGATATTCACATCACCAATGCAACATTAGCGATTATGAAAATCTTCCTGAAATTGATGATGTAGAGATATTGATAAACAATGCCGGCACTCAAAATGAGGACGACATCGACATCAACCTCAAGGCATTGATTAAAATTACAGAAAAATACGGAATACAGAAACACATCCGTTCTATACTGAATATAGGCTCAGCAAGCGGACATACAGGTTCGGAATTTCCAGAATACTGCGCCAGCAAAGGCGGCGTGATAGCTTATACAAAGAACGTGGCATTGCGTGTGGCTGAATTCGGAGCGACATGCAACAGTCTTGACCCAGGAGGCGTGCTGACACCTCTCAACGACTGCGTCGTCAACGACCCGAAACTATGGGACGAAATAATGCAGCAGACACCGCTCAAAAAATGGGCAAAGCCTGAAGAAATAGCTCAATGGGCTTATTTCCTGACAGTGACAAACACATTCTGCACAGGGCAAAGCATTATCGTAGATGGCGGCGAATCTATCAATTCACACTTTGTGTGGCCGGTGAAAATTGAAAATTGAAAATAAATAATTGGTTTAAGGTTTAATGCTTAAGGTTTAAGGTTTAATTCGGATAAACTTTCAACTCTAAACTTCAAAACTACTTTAAACTTTAAACCTTAAACTTTAAACTTAAAAAATATGAACAAGGTCTCGGAAAACCCTTTAAAAAACCGATTTGATAAGATCGACTCTTATACAGTCATTACAGTTTTCTTCACTGTATGCTACATCGTCTCCAACATTATGGCTGTCAAAGTCATTGGAGTATTCGGATTATTTTATTTCGACGCTGGCACCATCACGTTTCCAATCGCATATATGTTAGGAGACGTATTGACAGAGATATGGGGATATCGCGTTGCGCGAAAGACTATCATATTAGCTTTTCTGTGCAACGTATTCGTCGTCATTTGTACGCAGATTGGAGTATGGCTTCCTTCTCCGGAATATTTAGACACCACAGCCACAGCGTATAACACTATTTACAACTACGTCCCTCGCATCGTTTTAGCCTCACTCACCGGATTTCTTTTAGGAGAAATTTCCAATGCTTGGATCATGGACAAGATGAAGAAATTCACGAACGGCAAGCATCTTTGGTTCCGTACGATAGGCAGCTCCATCATAGGTTATCTTTTTGACACCGTACCATTTGTCCTGATTGCATTCATAGGCACACTGACCACTCGTGATATATTATTAATGATTTTATCACAATACATCATAAAAATAGCCATCGAAGCACTGTTCGGCACACCATTGGCGTATGCTTTGATTGCGGTTCTTAGAAAGAAGAATTGAAAATTTCTCGCAAAGGCGCAAAGTATCGCAAAGTCATTCTCTGCGTCTCTGCGAGAAGGAAATTGTTTCTTATTTTTCTTTAACAGCTTCTAATTTGGCTTTTGCCTCTTCTACTCTTTTGTTAGCTGCTTCAAGTTCTTTTTGCTGTTCTTTTCTCATCTCGGCAGTCCTGACAGATGGTCTGGAAAGTCGTTTCTGTTCTTCAAAGAAAGCCTTGCTCTCCAACTTGGTTGCCTGATAATTAGCTTTATCAATCTGACGTTGAAGTTTTGCGCTTTCCTTCATATCACGGAAAGCCCTCTTCAAGAAATTGTCTTTCTTACCTTCGTCAACGCTTTGCGCATTCAATGCAACGCTGCTACTTAATAATAATGCAGCACATAATGTTTTACCTATATTATTCATTTTAAATTGTTATTTATTAATTCTATTTTTTCGAGACGCTTCAATGTGTGTTTATTTTTTAGGTATCATTAAAACGTTAATTTGTCAATTATTTTAGACGCTTCAATGTGCGTTTATTTTTTAGGTATCATTGAAACGTTAATTTGTCAATTATTTTAGACGCTTCAATGTGTGTTTATTTTTTAGGTATCATTGAAACGTTAATTTGTCAATTATTTTAGACGCTTCAATGTGCGTTTATTTTTTAGGTATCATTGAAACGTCTCTACGTTTATTCCTTATCAAGAAAATTCTCCAC
>JAZQVL010000085.1:0-42549 GCA_045631805.1 Bacteroidales bacterium
TTTTTGTTTTTCTTGAAAGAGCATAGCGAGCTATGTGATTGAAAGAAAGGCGAAAAGATTCCAAGAAAAAACATAAAGCATGCAAAAGTTTTAATTATTACTGTCAAAAATTATTTAAACGGGGAATTTATAGAAGTCCCCATAAGTACAACTTTGTTTTATTACTTCCATTCGTATGAACAGTCAACGTTGTCAACATTATATACAGTCTGATAGTATTCTGTATAGGCCTCACATTCTTTTTTAGAATAAAGGCCGTAAAGAATGTCGGAGGAACCGTTGTCAATATTTCTGCATATACATGCTTTTTCACATGATGAAGTCATAATTACAATGACAGCTGCGCTTAAAAAAAGTTTTATAATTTTTCTCATTTTATTTAAAGTTGATGTGCAAAGATAAGATTTTTCTGCGAAAAAATATATTAAATCATGGGCTTAATTAATTTGATTCTGACGAAAAAAATAAGTATCTTCGCAATGTTTTTTTTATAATGGGAAAAATGTATAATTAAAAAATAACTTATGAAAACAAAATCAATTATTTTATTCATTGTCATGACATTAATAATGAATGTCAAGGCACAGGAAATCGCTGATTGGTGGAACGACGTATCTGTATATCAGGTAAATAAAGTCGCCCCGAGAACCAATGTGATTCCATATCAAGATGAAAACGGAATCAACGATCTTGAGTACAGAGAATCACCTTACTATCAATGTATAAATGGAAAATGGAAATTCCATTGGGTAGAAAAGCCAGCCGACAAGCCACAAGGCTTCTATGCAGAAGGTTATGACGTTTCATCATGGAATACAATTCAAGTGCCAAGCAACTGGGAATTAAACGGATATGGCATTCCTGTCTATATTAACCAACAAAATGAATTTCCATCAAATCAACCTTATGCTCCAACAGAATACAATCCTGTTGGCTGTTATGTACATAATTTCAATGTTCCAGCAGAATGGGAAGGAAGAAATGTATATATCAACTTCGGCGCCGTCAAATCTGCTTTCTATCTTTGGATTAACGGCAATTTCGTAGGTTATTCAGAAGACTCAAAGACACCAGCCGAATTCGACATCACTCCATATCTTAAAAAAGATGGCGAGAACACTTTGGCTGTCGAAGCTTATCGTTTCTCAGACGGTTCATATCTTGAATGTCAAGACTATTGGCGTCTCAGCGGTATCACTCGTGATGTTTTCATTTATTCAAAACCAAAAACTAATGTATTCGACTTCTTCGTTAAGGCAGGCCTCGACGAAAAATATTCTAAAGGTATTTTCGAGATTTTCATCGATGTCAACTACGGAAAGAAGATCCCTTCAAAATTGACTGTGGAAGTTGAAATAAAAAATACAAACGAAGACACTAAATTTGCTGTCAATAAATTATATACAGAAGAATTGACAAAGAAAGAACTTCTTGCAAATCAAAAATCAGAAGGTCATTCAACAGTACGCATCAAGAAAGTCTTAGATAGAGTAGAGGCTTGGTCGGCAGAAAAGCCTACACTTTACGATATGACAATAAGATTGAAAGACAAAAAAGGAAGAGTCATTGAAGTGGTCGGTTCAAAAATAGGTTTCAGAACTTCTGAGATAAAAGACGGTCAACTTAAAATAAACGGTAAAGCCGTTCTTATCAAAGGCGTTAACCGTCACGAACATGATGGTTATACCGGACAATATGTCACACGCGCAATGATGGAGAAAGACATTCAGCTTATGCTCCAAAACAACATCAATACAATTCGTACTTCTCACTATCCTGTTGATATTTATTTATATGAACTATGCGACAAATACGGATTGTATGTCATTGACGAAGCAAACAACGAATCACACGCTCAAGGCTACGGCGATGCAAGTCTTGCTAAAGACGAACGCTGGATAGATGCATTCAAATACAGATGTAACAACATGGTTGGCAGAGACAAAAACCATCCTTCTATAATTATTTGGTCATTAGGCAACGAATGTGGCAATGGCGTTTGCATGTACGAATCTTACGAAATGGTAAAGAAACTTGACAACACACGTCCTGTAATCAATGAACGTTCAATATACGATTACAATACCGACATCATTGGCCTTATGTACGCAAGCCAAAATTATTTGGAAAAATTCGTTGAAGAGGAGTTGGATTCACTCAGACGTCCTTTCATCATGGTTGAATATCTTCATGCTATGGGAAATAGCTGCGGCGGCATGCAAGATTATTGGGACGTAATCAACTCTCACGAACAATTGCAAGGCGGATGCATCTGGGACTGGTGCGACCAATCTCTCATACAATTTGACACAACTAAAAACGTAAGATGGTATGCAGCAGGCGGCGACCTCGGCGCTCTCGAAGGAATTGGTAATGACGATAGTTTCTGCGTTAACGGATTGGTAACAAGCGACAGACGTCCTCACCATCATCTCGACGAAGTGAAGAAAATATACCAAAACATTAGCGTAACACCTATAGATATCGAAAAAGGTGTATTTGAAATCAAAAATAATTTCTTCTTCAGAAGACTTAATGAATTCGTTTGCACCTATACTATTTATAGCAACGAAAAAGCAAGATTACAAAGCAAAGTGTTAGACTTAAATATAGCTCCACAATCTTCAGAACGTATTAATATTTCTATTCCTAAACCAAAAATCGATGGCGAAAATCCTAATAAATTCGCTAAAGCAGAATACTTCATCGAATTCTCTTTCAAAGAAAAGAACGGTAATCCAATGAGACCTCAAGGAACAGAAATCGCTTACGACGTATTTAACCTTAATGTAGAAACACCAGAAGGCGAAATGCTTACTAACATCCCTGAAGTGAAATTCGATGACAATAACAATTCCGTTGAGATTTACAACCAAGACTTTACATTTTTCATCAGCAAGGAATCTGGCCTCCCTGTTTCTTTCATATATAAAGGTGCAGAAATGTTAGCTGGTCCAATCAAGCCAAACTTCTGGCGCGCTCCAACTCTCAACGATGACGTTGACCGCAACGCTCTTCCTAAATGGTTGAATGCAAGTCTCAACGATTTGACAATAGTTCCAAAATCAATCAAGACTCAAAGAATCAACAAGTCAAAAGTATCTGTAGTCGTTGTTCTCGATTTCAACAACCCTGATGGAGCAACAGTTCTCACTACAGAACAAGTATTTGAAATCAACGGCTATGCTGACGTAATCATTTCTACTAATATTCAAACAAGCGAAGTTGTTACAACAATGCCAAAAGTTGGAACTCAAATTCTTGTAAACAAACAATATGATAATGTGAAATTCTTTGGCAAAGACACTGAAAACTATCCTGACAGAAACTCATCAGGAAAGACAAATGTCTATTCAAAAAAAGCTGCGTCATTCTTTGAATTACACGAAGAACCTCAAGACAACGGAAATCATAGCGAAACACGTTGGGTCGCAATGTCTGATACAAACGGACAAGGTTTGTTCGTAACAAGCGACGAATGGTTCAACTTCAGCGTTTATCAATATTCTGACGAAAACCTTTCTATAGCTGAAAGAATCAACCAAATGGAAACAGCTGACTATTGGACATTCAATATCGACCATAGACAAGCTCCTCTTGGAACTGCTACTTGCGGACCAGGTTCTCTTGAAAAATACCTCATCAACGACGACAGATACGAATACACAATCAGAATACGTCCTTTCAACACCAAGGAAAGAATTGACGAAACAAAATTGTACAAACAAAATGTCTTAGGCGACTTTAACAAGGTTTCAACACCTGTCATTACAACCGACCTTGAACGTTTCGACAATGAAATGAAAGTCTCTTTAACATGCGCTGACGCTAATGCTAAGATTTACTATACTTTAGACGGAAGTGAACCAACACAAAAATCAAAGCTTTACACAAAGCCTTTCAGCATCAACAATACTACAACTATCAAAGCTAAGGCTTTTGCTGCCAACAAAATGGCATCATTCACATTGATTGAAAGCTACGAACGTCTTATCATAAAAGGAACAGAATTCGCTGAAAAGCCACACAGCAGCTACTCAAAGAATTACGAAACAGCTTTGATGGACGCAAGAAAAGGCGTTGTTGGAAACTGGGGTGAAGACTGGTTAGGTTTCTATGGCAATGACGCTGATTTCACAATCGAACTTTCTATGCCAACCGACATCGAGAAATTATATATCGGATATGGTATTCAACCTAACGACTGGGTTTTGATGCCAAAAAGCATTAAGGTATCTGTATCAACCGACGGTGTGACATTCTCAGATCCTATCAATGCTGAAGCTCCAGTGTATAACAATGGCAATAACATAAAACGCAGAGAAGAGTCAAGAGCTTCTATAAATGCTAAAGGCATTAAATATATTAAGGTGTATGTCGAAAGCTACAAGACATTGCCTGACTGGCACGACTACGCCGGTGAAAACGCATGGATTATGTTAGATGAGATAAGAATTGAATAACAGGTTTCATGGAATAAAAAAAGGCGCATTTGAATGCGCCTTTTTTCGTTTCTTATTTCTTGAAGTATCTGTTGAACAAACCTTCGAAACCTTTGCCGTGACGAGCTTCGTCTTTAGCCATTTCGTGTACTGTGTCGTGGATAGCGTCCAAGTTACGTTCTTTAGCTATACGAGCGATACGCATTTTATCTTCACATGCGCCGCATTCTGCTTGCATACGTTTTTCTAAATTTGTCTTTGTGTCCCAAACAACGTCGCCTAACAATTCAGCGAATTTTGCGCAGTGTTCTGCTTCTTCCCATGCATAACGTTTAAATGCTTCTGCAATTTCTGGATAACCTTCACGGTCTGCTTGACGGCTCATTGCCAAATACATACCGACTTCTGTAGCTTCACCCATAAAGTGAGCGTTCAAGTCTTTAATCATATCTTCGCCAGTACCTTTAGCTATACCAACAACATGTTCTGTAACGAAGTTCAAAGCAGCGCCTTCTTCAATGACATTCCATTGAACTTTTTGTTTACATTGTGGACATAATTCTGGAGCGTTTTCGCCTTCATGGACGTAACCGCAAATAGGACATGCAAATTTTTTATTCATAATGTTATTTTTTAATGGTTAATATTGAGTGTCAACTGTCAATAGTTGACGATTTGTTTCTATTTATTTTAAAAATCTTCAACTCCTAATTGTCAAGACGCTTCAATGTGTGTTTATTTTAAGGAATCATTGAAACGTCTCTACAAATAACTCCTAACTATTTAACAGCGTGTTTATATCCCTCAACTTTATTCCAGTCACCTCTTGTGAAATCTGGGAACTTGACAGGCAAACCGTTGTTTTCTATTGATGCTGCTGTCAACTCGCCAAGACAAGACCATTCCGCTGCATCATAAACATCTTGGTCTAATGGAAGACCATTTTGCAAACAATAGATCAAACGATAATCCATAATGAAATCCATACCGCCATGACCGCCTACTTGCTTAGCTTTTTCCTCTATGTCTTTTGCAATAGGATGTTTGTAAGCAACCATCAATGAATCTCTTATGTCATTAGGAACAAAACCGTGTGAATCTAAATCTTCGTGATCTGGAATAACATCTGATGGTACGTTTTCTTCTTTCAATGTGAATCCTTGATATGGATATTTGTTAGCAAAACCTTCTGTACCTGTCAATTGATATAATCTGTCGTAAGGACGTGGTGTATATACATTGTGTTGAATCAAAATTGTTTTGCCTCTGTTTGTCTTAATCAGTGTTGAAGTCATATCGCCATTAGCGAAAGTTTCTGAACCCATTTTTTCTTTAGCTATCTTCAAACCGTTGATAGAAGGTGTTGACAATGAAACAAGATATTCCATTTTGTCGCCACGATGAATGTCAAGCACTTGGCAGACTGGTCCGAGTCCGTGTGTTGCGTAAACGTCACCAGCATGTTTTTGATTATATTCTAATCGCCAATTACCTTGATATTCATTCCAGAATGGTTCCAAATTGTGGATATATGCGCCTTGAGCATGAATAACTTCGCCAAAAAGACCCTGTTGCGCCATATTAAGACATGTCAATTCAAAGAAGTCGTAGCAGCAGTTTTCGAGCATCATGCAGTGACGTTGTGTTTGTTCAGCCACGTCAACGAGTTGCCAACATTCTGCAACAGAAGTAGCTGCTGGCACTTCAACAGCAACATGTTTTCCGTGTTGCATTGCGTAAACTGCCATAGGAACGTGATTAACCCAGTCGGTACATATATAAACAAGGTCTATATCGTCACGCTCGCAGAGTTCTTTCCAGCCTTCTTCGCCGCTATATTCAGCGCATTCTGGCAAGTTCTTTCCTTTGATAACCCAATTTTGAACAGCTTCAACGCGTTCTGGCAACAAATCGCATAATGCCTTAAACTCAACACCTTCGATGTTTGAGATGCGGTTAACAGCGTCTGCGCCACGCATTCCGAGTCCAATAAATCCCATACGAACTACAGGAATAGGGTCAACGGCAAGTTGCAAAACGCTCTTTTGACCTTCAACTCTCTCTGGCTCAGGAAATACAATCATATTATCCTGAATAGCGTAATTTTTAGATTCTAAATCCTTTACGTCATTTACAACGTTCTTTTCGTTACCACAACTTATAAATAATGTTGTGAAAATAACTAATAAATAACCTAATAAAACTCTTTTTCTCATATTAAAAACATTTAATTTTCCGTTGTAAAAATAATATTTTTCTGCGGATATTTTTATATTGTTTAATTTTTTATTTTTACAGAAAATATTGACATTGAAATTATGAAAGATATAGTATTAAAATTCAAGGTTGAAAACGAAATAACCGACGTAAAACCATTAGGCGAAGGTCTTATCAACGATACTTTTAAAGTATATGTAGAAGGAGAGGAGAACCCTAAATATGTTCTTCAGCGTATTAACAATGCTATCTTCCAAGACGTTGAATTGCTTCAAGATAACATTGAAAAAGTAACAAGCCACATACGTAAAAAACTCGCCGACAATAATGTTGAGGACATTGAACGTAAAGTTTTGCGTTTTGTCCGCACAAAGAACGATGAAAAGTTTTATTTCGACGGCGAGAAATATTGGCGGCTCATGGCTTTCATTTCTGATTCTTATACTTATCAGACCGTCAACCCTGAATATTCTTACACTGCAGGAAAGGCCTTCGGTGAATTTCAATCTATGTTATCGGATATTAATGAAACATTAGGTGAGACTATTCCTAGTTTCCATAACCTCGAGCTACGCTTGAAACAACTTAGGGAAGCTATTGAAAAAGACATAGTTGGAAGAGTTAAAGACGTTCAATATTATATTGATGAAATCGAAAAAAGGGCAGATGTAATGTGCCTCGGAGAACGTCTCCATCGCGAAGGAAAACTACCTAAACGTATATGCCATTGCGACACTAAAGTCAACAATATGCTTTTCGATAAGGATGGAAATGTGTTGTGTGTGATAGATTTGGATACTGTCATGCCAAGCTTCATCTTCTCTGACTTCGGCGACTTCTTGCGTTCTGCAGCTAACACTGGCGCTGAAGACGATAAAAACCTCGACAATATCGACTTCAACATGGACATTTTCAAGGCTTTCACTAAAGGCTATTTAGAAGGCACCAAATCATTCCTTCTCCCTATTGAAAAAGAGAATCTGCCGTATGCAGCAAAGTTATTCCCTTACATGCAGACAGTCAGATTCTTGGCAGATTATATAAACGGTGATACTTATTACAAGATTCAATATCCAGAACATAATCTCGTCCGCACCAAAGCTCAGTGGAAATTGTTTGAATGCGCCGAAAGAAAAGAATTAGAAATGAGTGAGTTTATATCAAACTTCTAACTAATTCATTGCTTGACAAATACCAATTTATCGGTGTCGTAGCCCTTTTGTTCTGCGACATCGATAATTTTTTGCAATGTCGTTTCATCTAAATGAGGAGTTCTTGATAAAATCCAAAGATATTTAGGCGTGCTGCTTCCAACCAATGCATATTCATAATTCTTATCAACCATCAAAACTCGATAATCGGAATAGAAATTCATAAAGAAAGAAACTCTAAGCAATCCTGATGTGCTGGTAGTCTTAGCCTTACCGTCCGCAACTCTGTAAACGCCATCACGATAACCCGAATTTATAACTTTAATGTTACCGTTTGGGAGTAATTTGTATTCCGCTGTAACATTCTGCATATCACGTTCGAAACTATGATCAAAACGCGCAATCTCGTACCATTTGCCGAGATATTTACTTAATTCAATAGCAACAGGTTCATTGTCGATTTCCGTTGGAGCAAAAAGATTTGCGATTAACATGATGATAAAAATTTTAGCATTCATAAAATTATTTTTTCGCAATAACATCAGAAAAATAATTTTTGTTCAATGATGTTTCTCTAAAAAAATAATGTATATTTGCAGAACAATCTTCAGGGCAAGGTGAAATTCCTTTCCGGCGGTGACAGTCCGCGACTTCCTTAGGGAACTGATTCGGTGAAATTCCGAAACCGACGGTGATAGTCCGGATGGTAGAAGATTTATTATGTCAAATGTTTTGTTTTGCCCTGAAGTCTAATTAATGATTTTAGGGATTTTTTATGCCATACCAAAAACAAGATATAGAATATATGCAACGAGCCATCGAACTGGCAAAACGAGGCTCTGGCTTTGTCAACCCTAATCCGATGGTAGGATGCGTTGTCGTAAAAGACAAGGCTATTATCGCTGAAGGTTATCATGAATATTATGGCGGATTACATGCAGAACGTAACGCTTTAACACGTTGTAAATCCGACTGTAATGGCGCAACACTTTATGTTACACTTGAACCTTGCTGCCATCACGGAAAAACTCCTCCTTGCACCGATATTATCATAGAAAAAGGCATAAAAAAAGTCGTCGTCGGACTTCTTGACCCTAATCCTCTCGTTAATAGAAAAGGTATAGAAATTCTTGAAAACGCTGGCATAGAAGTTGTCACCGGTGTTGAAGAAGAATGCGTCAAAGAACTAAACAAGGTTTTCCTTAAATATATTAAGACAAAACGACCTTATGTCTTGCTTAAAACAGCAATGACTCTCGACGGCAAAATCGCTTCTTACACCGGCGATTCAAAATGGATTACCAACGAAAAATCAAGAAAATTAGTTCATAAATTACGTTCCGAAATGATGGGAATAGTGGCTGGAATAGGAACCGTAAAAGCCGACGACCCAATGTTGAATTGCCGCCTTGAGAACCAACAGCAAACAGTTCGTCAGCCAATAAGAATCATCGTTGACTCTATAGCTTCTATCTCAACAGAAACCCAAATAGTTAAGACAGCCAAAGAGTATAAGACAATAATCGCTCATACTAAGTCAGCTCCACAAGGAAACATTGAGAATCTAAATTCTTTAAATGTTGAGACTTTGCTTTGTGAAGAAAAGGAAGGCCATGTGGATATAAACGACTTAATGATTAAATTAGGTCAAAAAAGTATTGATTCTCTTCTACTTGAAGGAGGTTCTTGTCTCAATGCAGCTTTCTTACAAGCAGGCTGCGTTGATGAGGTTTATGCTTTCATTGCCCCTAAAATAATAGGTGGCGAACATTCTAAATCACCAATAGGAGGAAAAGGAATAGAGTTGATGAAGGATGCCATCACTTTCGACAAGGTGGAAATAGAACAGATAGAAAACGATATATTAATAAAGTGTAAAATGATGTCAACAGACAAAGGTCAATCTTCAACAGAACTTGAAGACTCGGCGTCTAAGTGACTCGGAGACTTATAATATGTTTACAGGAATAATTGAAGAAATAGGGAAAATAAAATCAATTGAAAGACATGCCAACAGTATCAAACTGACAGTTTCTGCTAAAAAAATCATGTCCGACATGCATATTGGAGACAGCATTTCAACTAATGGGATATGCTTGACAGTCACCACTTTTAGCGATAATTCTTTCACAGTTGATGTTATGCCAGAGACAATGATGATGACCAATTTTAAGAACCTGAAAGTCAATGACGCTGTGAATCTCGAGAGAGCGCTCGCCGCAAACGGACGCCTCGGCGGTCATATCGTTTCAGGTCATATCGATGGAGTGGGAACTATAATAAAAAAATATAATGACGATAAAGCTATAAGAATGTCATTCGCCACATCTCCTTCAATATTAGAATTAATTGTCAAAAAAGGTTCTATCGCCATCGACGGAATTTCATTGACTGTCACAGATGTTGATTCAACTTCGTTTTCTGTTTCTATAATAGAACATACTCAAGGCGAGACAACTTTGACGTCAAAGAAGATTGGTGACACCGTCAATCTTGAAAACGACGTTATCGGGAAATATGTAAAAAGATTATTCTATAAAGAAGATAATAAAGGTATAAGTTTGGATTTTTTGGAATCTAACGGATTTTGAAAATGATTAAAAATATAAATATGGAAAAAGATAACAGATTTAACACTATCGAAGAAGCTATTGAAGATCTCAGAAACGGCAAGATGATTATCGTCATTGACGACCCAGACAGAGAAAACGAAGGCGATTTGATTTGTGCCGCTGAGTTCGCCACAGTGGAAAACGTCAATTTCATGGCATCATACGCCAAAGGCTTGATTTGCATGCCTATGAGTAAAGAACTTACTCATAAATTGAAACTTAATCAGATGGTTACTGAAAACACAGACAATCATTGCACTGCTTTCACTGTTTCCATCGACCATGTTGACACTACAACAGGTATCTCTGCTGTAGAGCGTTCAATCACCGCTATTAAATGCGTTGAAGACGACGCTAAACCAGAAGACTTCAGACGTCCTGGGCACATGTTCCCTCTCGAAGCTCGCGAAGGCGGCGTCTTCAAACGCGACGGACACACAGAAGCCACCGTTGACTTCATGAAGATAGCTGGACTTAAAGAATGTGGTCTATGCTGCGAAATCATGCGCGAAGACGGAACTATGATGAGAACCACAGAACTCCTCGAATTCGCTAAAGAACATAATCTTAAAATAACATCAATATCAGACTTAATCAGATACAGAAGAAAAACTGAATCATTGGTTGAGAAAGTGACAATGGCTGAAATGCCTACTAAATACGGCAGTTTCATCGCTCACGGTTACATCGACAAAGTTACCGGCGATCATCACATAGCATTGGTAAAAGGTGATGTAACAGGCGAAGAACCTGTTTTATGCCGCGTTCATTCCGAATGTCTTACAGGAGATGCTTTCGGCTCTTTGCGTTGCGACTGCGGCGACCAGCTTCACGAAGCTATGCGTCGTATCGAAGAAAAGGGTAGAGGAGTGATACTTTATCTTAAACAAGAGGGTAGAGGTATTGGCTTGATTAACAAATTAAAAGCATATAAACTCCAAGATGAAGGTTTGGACACTGTTGAAGCAAACCTTGCTCTCGGATTCGCTGCCGACCTTAGAGATTACGGAACTGGAGCTTCAATCTTGTCAGACCTCGGAATTACAAAGATTACCGTTATGACAAACAATCCTATGAAAATAACAGGATTGAATGCTTACGGAATAGAAATCGTGGGTCGTGAAGAAATTGAGATGACTTGCAACGAAAAAGATGCTTTCTATCTCTACACCAAATATAAAAAAATGGGACATATGCTCCATGTTAAAGAAACTCCTAAACACTGATACATCGAGTCGCCAAGATGTAAACAAGTTCATGAGTTTCATTCATAACTCAAAGCAAATAAAAACATTAAATACTAAATAAATATGAATATCATTGAAGGTAAATTAATTGCTGAAGGTCATAAGATTGCTATCGTAGCAGGACGTTTCAACGAAATCATTACAAATAAATTATTAGGCGGTGCCATCGACGCTTTCAAACGTCATGGAGGCGATGAAAAAGACATCGACCTCGCTTGGGTTCCAGGTGCATTCGAAATCCCATTGGTCGCAAAGAAATTAGCCGAATCAAAGAAATACGACGCTGTTGTTTGTTTAGGCGCTGTCATCCGTGGCGCAACACCTCATTTCGATATGGTCGCTAATGAGACAACAAAAGGCATTGCAGCTGCTGGCTTGCAAACAGGCGTGCCTATCATCTTCGGTGTCCTCACAACAGACAACATCGAACAAGCTGTTGAAAGAGCCGGTTCAAAAGCTGGCAACAAAGGCTTCGAAGCTGTTACAACAGCCATTGAAATGGTAAATCTGTTAAAACAGATATAATGAAGAAAGCTGGCCAACTGGTCAGCTTTTTTTATGGATGATTTAATGAATAATTTATTATTTTACTATTGTAATATAAAAACTAATTATTTACCTTTGCAGCGCATAAACAAACAATAAAAAAGTATAAATTCAACAATAATCAAATCTTAAAAAACCGATGTGCCTATGGTATATAACAGGCGACATAAAAAATGAAAAAAACTTTATTATCATTAGCAGTCGTAGCATTATCAGTTGCTTTTGTTTCATGCGGAGGTAGTAAACAAGTTGCATCTTCAGCAGATGACGAAATTGCAGCATTAAGAAAAGAACAAGAAAAACAAGCTATCCTCCATGAAATGGAATTAGCAAAAAAAAGACAAGAACAAGAATTAAAAAGATTAGAAACAGAAGCAGCATTACAAGAAAAGATCAAAGACGGTAATCAGTTGTTGGCCGTATTCTGTATTGATGAAGCTGTCGATAAAGAAGGTGAATATATGGCAGGTTTAGGCATAGCTTCCAATCACCTTGATGAAAAAGACGCTATGATTTCAGCTAACCGTGTGGCACTTAGCGATATCACTTCTCGTTTCATGGGCGTTGTTCAAAATGCTGTAAGTGACTATGGCAAAGAGACAAACACAAGAGGTGCAAACCAAATAAAAGACTCAAAACTTGAAGGTTTGGCAATGACTGTAGGTGAAAAAGCTATTAACAAACATGCTAATATCGTCTGTAGAAAATTCGTTACAGAAAAAGCAGGCACCTACGGATGTTACATCGCTTTGCATGTCAATGTGAAAGAAGTTGTTGAAAGTATGTCGAACGAACTTCAAGCGATGGCAAAAGAAGAAGAAATAGTGGACTTCAACGCTTATCTTTTCGAAAAGAAAATGAATGAAAAATTAAGAGAAAACCAAGAAAAAGAAGCCATAAAACAAAGACAACAATTAGATAACGGAAACTTCTAATATTTAAATATAAGCTATGGGAAGGATCCTTCCCATAGTTCATAAATAATTATGAAAAAATATCTAATATTATTGATGGTTGTTTTGTCATCTCTACAGTTATTTTCACAAAGACCACAATGGATATCACAAAAGCCATCAGATGAAGAGAATTATTATTATAGAGTGACAATGGCGGAAGCAAAGACTTACAAAGATGCCTATGCCGAAGCTTTTGCCATGGCCATATTGGAAAGTTCTTGGAGACTTGGTGTCACAGTAAGCAAGACAGATGATTTAAACACCATAAAAAATGGTATTTTGGAAAATATTGACTTAAAAACTACAAACATGAATTTGCCAATGAACAAGGTTTGTGAATATGAAGAAAAAACCATAGGCAATTCAAACATACGCTTGTTTATATTGTGGCAGGTTGCAAAATATGGCAATATCGATCCCGACTTTAAAGATTTTAATGATTGTTACTGATATGAAAAAGTTTATATTGTTATCCGTATTTTCGTTTTTGACAATGTGTATTTTTGCCCAAACACCTAAATGGGTACGCTCTCTCCCTAAAGCTGAAAATGATTCTTATTTCTATATGGTTGAATATGCTACCGCTAATAACGAGCGTGATGCCAGAAACCAGGCTATGGCTAAAATATTCCAATCAACTGCAAACCGTTTGGGCCAAGCTTTTAAATCTGACGAAATACATGAAGCCGTAATGAATGGAACTAATTATTCCGTTGTTTCTAAAAACTACAACATACCTATTAACAAAGTATGTGAATATACCGAAAAATTGGTAAATGGATATAAGGTTTATGTCTTGTGCCAAGTGGCAACAAAAGGACATATAACACCTTATTGGTCACATTTCAGCGAATGTGGCAAAACTGAGTCGAACAGTATGATCGCTCCTTCTTTCATCCCAGGTATGGCTCAAATCAAAAAAGGTCAGAACACCAAAGGTGCTTGCTTTATTGCAAGTGAAATTGTTTTCGTCGGTAGTGCGATACTTTCACAAAGCATGATGAATTCTAATATCAACAAGATAAATTCTACTCACAATTCATCATTAAAACATCAATACACAAAAAATGCAAATGCTTGGATGACAACACGAAATGTTTCTATTGCAGGAGCTGTCGCAGTTTATATCTGGAACGTCATCGATGGTATAGCTGCAGACGGAACAAAAAGTTCTTCATATAGTCATAATGTGTCTGTAACTCCTTACACAGATTTCAACTCAACAGGTATAGCACTGAACTTTAAATTGTAAAAAAATGAAAAAATCGAAATTATTAATATTATCATTGGTGTTTTTGTCATTTATATCATGCAACCCAATAGAATATGACATGTTCGGAACCATAGAAGGAACTGTTTTAGATATTGATACTAATAAAGGTATTGAAAATGTTTATGTAACGCTTTCTCCATCAAATAAGAATCTCATGACAGACTCAGACGGAAAGTTTACATTCTCGGAATTAGACGCCAAACAATACTCCGTAACCGTACAAAAAAACGACTACGAAACGAATATAAAAACCTTAAATGTTATATCATCTGAAACAACAAAGGTTATCATCACAATGAAAAAGAAGAATTAAATAAAAAAACATTGTTTATGAAAAAACTATTGATTTTATTGACAATATCATTAGGTTTTATATTAACATATCAATCATGTAAACCAGACCCGATAGAAGAACTTGGCTCTATCTATGGTATCGTCACTGACAAAGCTACTGGCGAGCCTGTGAAAAACGCCAATGTGCAACTTCGTCCTTCAGGAGAGACAACACTGACTGGAAATGACGGCCGTTATGAGTTTTTGGAATTGAAGGATGGAAACTATTCTATAGTTGTTTCAAAAACAGAATACACTGATTTGGTTGATGATTACGTTATTACAATAGAAGGAAGCAAGTCAATACGCCGTGATGTCCAGATTGAAAAAATTCCTGCATTATTAAAAATATTAGATTCTAACGGCAATGAGATAGAAGTACTCGACTTCGGAAATATGCAGGATGACAATATCCGAATGTTCAGTATTTTTAATAACAGTACTTTATCTCTTGAATATCAGATACATAAGACTGCTTCATGGATATCGAAATTCAGTTCTGAAGAAGGAACTATGTATCCAGGAGAGACAAGACCAATCGTTATTACTATCGACAGAACAAAATTGTCGCTCGGTGATAATACAACAACAATCAGCATAATAACTAATAACGGAGGTAAGCAACTGACACTCAAAGCAAATAAAGCAGGCGATGTCTCCACTAAAGATGCAATAAACATAACGACAAATTCTGCCACCTTGCGCGGCTCTGTAAATAAACAAGTTGCATTTTCAGAAAAGGGTTTCTATTACGGAACTGATTCTAACACACCTGATAAGAAGGTGATATCAGGATCTAATATGGGTGAGTTTTCGTATAATCTCACTGGACTTCAAGAAGGTAAAACATATTATTTCAAGGCATATATGGTGCTTGATGGTGAAACAGTTTTCGGAGAACTGAGAAGTTTCAAAACAACAACAGCTGGTAATGACGATAACAATAATGATGATGATGATAACAACGATGACGACAACGGTAATGATACCCAAATAGAACTGCCAACTGTGACAACAAGTTCTATTGGTGATATTACCACAAATTCTGCAGTCTGCGGTGGTAATGTCACATCTGATGGCGGCTCTCCTGTTACAGCAAAAGGCGTTTGCTGGAGCACAGCGCAAAATCCTACGATAAATAGCAAGAAAACCAATGATGGATCTGGCACGGGAAGTTATTCATCCAACTTGACAAATCTTTCAGACAATACAAAATATTATGTCAGGGCTTATGCTACTAACAGCAAAGGAACAGCTTATGGAGAAACGATAAGTTTTACTACAGAAGAAATATCACAGACAGGTGAAATCAACGGCTATGAATACGTTGACTTAGGATTGCCAAGCGGCTTAAAATGGGCAACATGCAATGTCGGAGCTTCATCACCAGAAATGGCAGGTGACTATTATGCATGGGGAGAATTGGTAACCAAAGATTATTATGGTACTGATAATAGTGCTACGCATGGAATTGAAATGGAAGAATTTTCTGGAGATTCTGATTACGACGTGGCAAGATCCAAATGGGGTTCTACATGGAGAATGCCTAAAGTCAATGAAATGAATGAATTGATGACGCATTGTTCGTATGAAGAAATAGAGATAAATGGTAGGAAAGCATATAAATTAACAAGTAAGATTAATGGTTGCAGTATAATTTTACCTCGTGCTGGATATAAAGCTTCTAACAATCATTATTCTTATAATGCCACTACATGTTATTGGTCATCTACGCCTTACCAAAGTAATCTTAACAACAGATCTTATGGTAAGGATGGCTATGGAATAGGATCGTGTACCACTCCTGAAAGATATTGTGGTTTTAACATCCGTCCGGTTTCAAATTGACATTTACAATTGATTTGATGTCTTTAGTTGGTTTTATTCCAACTAAAGACATCAAAAAGTGATAATATTAGTTATGCTATTAAGCATATTTATATGTTTTCAATGATAAAAACGACGTTAAGTCATTAGTTTTGTGACATATAAAAAAATATTAAAAAATTGTTTGTATTGTCGAAAAAAATTGTATTTTTGCAGTGGGTAAGTCTTATACGACCAGCTCCTGCAGAATCCCCCAGGACCGGAAGGTAGCAAGGGTATGTGGTTGAGCGGTGCGATATCAAGCTTACCTTTTTTTATTATATAATCTATGCTAATAGAACCTACATACACACCAAAACAATATTGGCTCACAATATTATCAGCAGGATTCTTGTCAGGCATCTTGTCTTCAGCAGTGTATTTCCTCTTATATTGGTTCTTCTATGTACAACAATCTTTCGTTTTTTCTCTAATTTATCTGATACCTTTACTCTGTTCTACCATAACACTAATTTTCTTTAAACATAAATTTGTCTGGAAAGAATTCTCATACGGAGCA
Source organism: Bacteroidales bacterium (assembly GCA_045631805.1). Taxonomy (GTDB): domain Bacteria; phylum Bacteroidota; class Bacteroidia; order Bacteroidales; family F082; genus Limimorpha. Next base: position 17,164 of record JAZQVL010000085.1, read on the forward strand.
GCTTTCTCAATGTCATTTCTGACAAGTTTATTATCAGCCATAATATTAAGTCTTGCGCTTTACTTCGCTTATTCATCAATTTTAGAATCAAGAATAGACCTTTTTTGTAACATCGACAACGAAACACTGCAACGACTTATGTCGCCATGTGCCATCTCTTTGTCGATGTTTTTCATTAATATTATTTTATCCTTATTTTACTCACTGATAATTGCTATCTTTGCAAAAAGAAAAATAAAAGAATAATGGATATTTCAGTCATAATACCGCTTCTCAACGAAGAAGAATCACTTCCTGAATTGGAGTCTTGGATTAAACGTGTGATGAAGGAAAACAATTTCTCATACGAAATCATCTTCGTCGATGATGGCTCCACAGATGCTTCATGGCATATAATCAAGAATTTATCTAAAAACAATGAAAATATAAGAGCTCTTCGTTTTAGAAGAAATTACGGCAAGTCACCAGCTCTTAACGAGGGATTTAAAATTGCAGAAGGCGATGTTGTCATTACAATGGACGCAGACCTTCAAGACAGCCCTGATGAAATACCAGGACTCTTTGATATGATCAAAAATCAAGGCTACGACCTCGTGTCGGGATGGAAGAAAAAACGTTACGATTCTAAATTCGCAAAAAATATTCCTTCCAAGTTCTTCAACTTCACAACTCGTCTAATGACAGGCATCAAACTCAACGATTTCAACTGCGGACTGAAAGCTTATCGCAACGATGTTGTCAAAAATATCGAGGTTTACGGCGAAATGCACCGTTACATCCCTGTAATTGCTAAGGCCGCTGGTTTCGGACATATCGGCGAGAAAGTAGTTCAACATCAAAAAAGAAAATTCGGAACAACAAAATTCGGCATGAACAGATTTGTAAGAGGATATTTGGACTTGCTTACAATTTCTTTCATATCTAAATTCGGCAAACGCCCAATGCACTTGTTCGGCGGACTCGGAACTATATTATTCCTCGCTGGTTTCATAATGGGCGCATATCTCGTATTCCAAAAATTATTCAACTCCGTTTATGGAATGACTGACAGACCTTTGTTCTATTTGGCTTTGATATGTATGATTATAGGAAGCCAATTCTTCCTTACCGGTTTCCTTGCTGAACTTATTCAGACAAATTCATCAAACAAGAAACAATACGGAATAGCAGAAAAGATATAAAAAAAAGAGTCAGTACGACTCTTTTTTTATATCATATATTAAAACATCTGATCTTCAAAATCTTCAATATTATAATCTTCATCTTCAATATCATATTCATCTTCGAATTCGGCGAAAATATCATCTTCTGCATCCCAATCGAAATCATCGTCAAAATTATTTTCATCGAAAACATCAATGTCGTTCATCTCTTCCATAAATTCAGCCAACTCATCATCAGTCATTTTGTCTAAATCCTGAGTCAATAATTTATGGTCACGAGCCAAAGATCTCAATTCTTTCATGACTTCTGGAGACACATAAAAATCATCGTCATTTTCTTGACAATAGTTAATGTATTTAGGGTCTTTTTCAAAGACTTCTGCTAAGGTTTCACCGGCATATTTACCGGAAATAAACACAGAATCAATATCGTAAAATTTCATAACTCTTAACTTTTATTTTTTTCAAAGATATATCTTTTTTTTAAAAAAAGAAGTTTTTTTATCTATTTTTTGAAAATAAAATAAACAGCTAAAACCAAAAATCCAAAACCAATCAGATGATTCCATCTTAAAGTCTCGTTTTTAAAGATTGTCACACTGATAATCATAAAGACTGTCAACGAGATAACTTCTTGAATAACTTTAAGCTGAACCAAAGAAAATGGTCCGCCATTTATTTCAGAACCAATTCTGTTTGCCGGAATCATAAACGAATATTCGAAGAACGCTAAGCCCCAACTGCACAAAATTATCAAAATCAAAGGCCAATCTGTCATGATTTTCATCTCCGACAACTTCAAATTACCATACCATGCAAACGTCATAAAGATGTTTGAAATGATTAACAAAAGTACTGTATAAATTCCTTTCATGTCTTAAAAAATATTTTGTTAAATAACTACATTTATTCATTTGAAAATGCTTGCAAATATCCGCATTTTTATGATTTAATTTTATTATTTTTGCAAAAAAAAGTAATATGTCCATCGAAAATATCATTAAAGATTCAATAAAGGTAAAAGAAGATATTTTAACCGACAGCAATTTCCTTGAAAGAATTGAAAAAGCAGCCCAGTTGTGCATCAGTTCTTTACAAAAAGGAGGAAAAATTCATTTATGCGGAAATGGAGGAAGCGCTGCCGATGCACAACATATCGCTGCCGAATTAAGCGGACGTTTTTATTACGACAGAAAGCCTCTTAACGCCGAAGCGCTACACGTCAACTCAAGTTATCTTACTGCCGTAGCTAACGACTATTCTTTCAACGACATATATTCAAGAATGATAGAAGCTTCAGCTAATAAAGGTGATGTACTTATTGCAATAAGCACTTCTGGAAATTCATCAAACATCGTCAAAGCTATTGAAACCGCTAAAGAAAAAAATATGATTATTGTTGGAATGACAGGGGAGAATGGCGGAAAAATGTTTGATATGTGTGACATATTGCTCAATGTTCCAAGCACTTGTACTCCAAGAATTCAAGAAAGTCATATAATGATTGGACATATTATCTGTGAAATTATTGAATCAACAATTTTCCCTAAATAAATATGGATTGGAAAAAAATCATAAATGAAGATTGGACACTTTTCTTGGATCGTGACGGAGTTATAAACGTCAGAATTATTGACGGCTATGTCACTAAAACTGAAGAGTTTGAGTTTCTCCCAAATGTTATTGAAGCCTTTAAAATTTTTAAAAACAAATTCAAAAGAATTATTGTCGTGACAAACCAACAAGGGGTTGGAAAAGGAATAATGACAAATGATGATGTCGTATCTGTTCATAATTATATGATTCAACAGATTGAGAATCATGATGGAAAGATTGATAAAATTTACTTTTGCCCTCAGTTAAAATCTGTTGTTGACAATTATAGAAAACCAAGTCCTAAAATGGCTTTTTTTGCTAAAGATGATTTCCCAGAAATTGATTTATCAAAATCTATAATGGTCGGTGACATGAATTCAGATGTTGAATTTGGCAAAAATGCAGGAATGAAAACAGTTTTTATAGGAGATAACGAATTGAAAGTCAATCCAGATTCAAGATACGATTCTCTTTACGATTTTGCAAAAACCTTATAATTATGGAAAATCTAATACTCGTTGTTTTTGTAGCATATACATTATTAATCTTATTAGTTGCACATCTTACATCAAGAAAAACCAGCAACAACACATTCTTTACAGGAAATAGAAAATCGCCTTGGTTTGTTGTTGCTTACGGTATGATTGGCGCATCATTGTCGGGCGTGACTTTCATGTCGGTGCCTGGAGGCGTTTATACGGGCCAATTTACGTATTTTGGAATTGTTTTAGGCTATATTATTGGTTATGCCGTAATTGCATTTTTACTTTTACCTTTATATTATAAGCTGAACTTAACATCAATATATTCATACCTTGAAATAAAATTCGGGAAATCATCGGAAAAAACTGGAGCATTATTGTTTATAATCTCTCGTTTAATTGGTTCAGCTATTCGTATGTACTTGGTTGTCTTTGTTTTATATGAATTTGTCTTTAAAGCATGGGGAATACCATTTTGGGTTCCAGCCGTAATTTTCATAATGTTAATTTTAGTTTACACCTTTAAAGGCGGAATCAAAACAGTCGTATGGACCGATACATTGCAAACTACATTTCTGTTGCTCGCAGCTTTGATGACAGTCATTATAATCCTAAAAACATTAAATATTTCTTTCGGAGAATTAATGTCAATATCAAGTGAAAGAGGATTGACAAAATTGTTTGAAACAGATTGGTCTCATAGTAAATTCTTTGTAAAACAAATACTTAGTGGAGCGTTTATAACAATAACAATGACTGGTCTTGATCAAGATATGATGCAGAAAAATCTAACTTGCAAGTCCTTGAAAGATGCACAAAAGAACGTCCTTACTTCAAGTTTCTTCTTTGTGATAGTGAATGTCTTGTTTATGTCTTTAGGTGCTGCCTTGATTTATTATTCACAAGAAACAGGTCTTCAATTGCCTACAAATGCAAGTGGAGTAGTGGTGAACGACAAAATCTTCCCGACAGTAGCATTCTCTCTCGACAAACTGACAAGCATCATATTCATGATAGGATTGATCGCTGCTGGATATTCAAGCGCTGACGGTACTCTAACAGCCTTAACCACAACATTTTGCTTCGATTTCCTTCATTTTGATAAAAATGATAAAATATCAGAAGAACAAAAAATTAAATACAGAAAAATCATTCATATCGGATTTGCATTTTTATATCTTCTCGTGATTATATTGTTTAGACCATTTCATAATGAATCACTTATAGATAAGATTTTCGAAATTGCAGGTTACACTTACGGACCATTATTAGGTCTTTATACATTCGGTCTTTTTGTAAAAAACAGAAAACCGAATGACAAATATGTTCCAATTATCGCAATAGCTTCACCAATAATCAGTTATGTTTTGAACTTATATTCAAAAGACATATTCTTTGGTTATCAGTTTGGATTTGAAATATTGATTGTCAATGGTTTATTGACATTTATAGCACTTTTATCAATAAGCAAAAAAGAAATTGTTAAATAAAATTATAGAAATGAAAAAATTATTACTTATTTTATTTGTTGCATTTGCATTAAATGTTAATGCACAATACATTACAAGTTTTGCAAAAAAAGTTAACACAGTAGAAACAGATGGTTTTTATTATCATTTGCCTCGTAATATAATAAAGGTTGATTTCACCATAGAAAAAACACAAAATACAAAAGGCAAATATCATCTGTATGCAAAAGAAATGTTAAATACAGATAATTATATCAAGGAAAACAAAACTACTTTTGCTATTAAAAATGTCAATATCAGCACTTTTACTGAAGCTGATCCTAATATGGTTTTCTTCATTATGCCTGTTACAGATGAGAAAAGCAAAGAAAGTGTTAATATTAATTTAGATTTAAATTCAGAAGGAATTATTAAATCGTTTGGCAGCACTGTAAATTTGTCAGAATCAGAAGAAAACATTGCAATAGAAAAAGAACTTCCATATAATGAGCAACTTACAGACTATTATTATATTCCAACTCAAGAGGACGATGAAGATGAAGAATCTGATAATAAGTTAACAGAACATGAAATTGCTCTTACTGTGATTGAAGAAATAAAGAAACTTCGCGTCGCTTATTTTGATTTGATTACTGGCTATCAGGAAGTAAATTATGGAACTACAATAAATTATATGGTTGAACAAATCAAAGAATTAGAGAATGAATATTTAGCTATGTTTGTGGGAAAAACAATTACTAACACATATACACAAACATTTTATATTATTCCAGAAGAAGGCAAAAATACAATTACGTTAGCTAAATTCTCTGAAACAGAAGGTTTTAATAATAAAGCAGGGGAGATTGTTAAAATAAATTTCTCAGATATATCAGTCGGTTCAAACATAGCAAAAATGTCTAAAGAAGATATTGAAAGCGTTGCATACGCAAATAGATTATTTTACAGAAATCCAGCTAATGTGACAATGCAAATTTTATATGGAGAAAATAAAGTTTTTGAAAATAGATTGAAGGTAAGCCAATTAGGTAACATTTCATTGATTCCAATGAGTAAAATGAAATTGACGTTCGATACAAATACTGGTCAAATATTATCGATAATTAAAGAATAAAAATAAAGAGGCATTTCAAAGTGAAGTGCCTCTTTTCTTATATTATTGTTGACTTTTATTAGAATGGCAAGTCGTCGCCATTGTCTGTTTCAAAATAATCTGTAACAGGAATATTATTTTGTTCGTATGATGGTGCTGCATATTGTTGTTGCGGCATCATTGGCTGTTGCATTGATTGCTGAAACTGTTGAGGTTGTTGGAATTGTTGAGGTTGTTGGAATTGTTGAGGTGTATCTAAATCAAATCTGAAAGGTCTGACATCAGTGTACCATTTGCCATTAAATTCTCTTGATTCGATACTGATTTGAGCTTTTATTGTTTGACCAGGAGTAAAATTCTGAGCTTCAGCAACACGGTCGCCCCAGCAAACCAAACAAACTTGTTTTGGATATTGCTCAATAGTTTCTATAATCAGTTCTTGTTTTCTCCATGCTCCGCGAGCACTTGTTCCTTCGGTTAAATTACCTAAACGAACTACTTTACCTTGAATTTCCATTTCGCGCTATATTTTAATTATTGATTACTAAAGAATTAAAAAAGAAAACTATTTTTGATTCTCATTAGCAAAGGTATCAAAAAATATTGTACGAAAATATGTTAATTGATAATAAAATTACTTTTTAACAATAATTAACAATTCTAAATAATTATGTTAAATAAGACAACTATTTTAGCATCTAAAGTTTATTTAACCTCTTGATTCTTAATATATATTTTCAAGCACCCTTTTAGTAAATAATATACAATGTGTTAAATTAAATTTGACCTGTTATATATAAAACAAATAAGCCAAATAAAGCAAGTAAAATAATTGATACATAACGAATTATAACTTTTGCTATTTTTCGTTCAACTATCCATTTAATATGCCGTTTAACTGCCATAACCATTTTTTTGCAAATATAAATAAAAATTCTAATTATAGTAGGAGAGAGAAAAAAAAACTCTCTCCATACTGACGCGCTTCGCTTGTCTCCAACAACTCAAATCAAGATTCTTCACTACGTTGCGAACCTTGTTCTTCGTCGTTGGTGTCAGTTGGCGCAGTAGATGACAAGGGAGCTACTGCGCCATCAGGTTTTGCACCTGAAAATTTTTTCTGTTTCTCAATAAGCTGTAGTCTTATCGTATCCAAAACATCCATTTTATCGCCTTCTTGATAAAATCTTGAATTAAACTTTATCTGATCAGACGGCTTATGTACTGATATAGGCTGACCATTGGCACAACGAACTAACATCTGTTGAGGGGTTAGAGGTTTAACATCTTCAAATAATGGATGTCTGTTGTTATCTATTAACTCAGTATGACGAGTTTTTCGTGTGAAATTTGTTTGATAAATAGGCATAATCTTAATTTTAAATATTATAAACTTGGGATTGCAAAGTCAGGCATATTAGACACCATCTTATATTCATGACGCATTTCACAAATATAATGGTCGTGTACTCCATCGCCTAATACAGCAAAAATGTCATAGTTCTGAGGTTGTATAACAAATGTACTATTCAATACTGGAGGTTCTTCAAAATGAGTTGAAAGCATCCAATCACTTAATGTAGTCTTTAATTCTCCGTGAATCTCATTGCGTTTAGCTTTAAGATACGCATATCGTGACTGATAGCCGAATGTATCATCATTCTCCATTTCTGGTCGGGAAGGGTTGATAATTATGTCATTTTTCAACATCAATTCAGAAGTTCTAACTTCTTCTTCACCAAGATGAGCAAAAATAGGGTTATAATAGTCGAGATGACCGAACGCTTGCATAATACGAGGCAAGCCCTGAGAGTAATTAAGCTCAGGTCTGATATAGGTAATACCCATAACTATTCCAAATTCTTTAGCATGGTAGTTTTCATTAATTGAAAAGTCACATGAGGCTGTGCCATTTCCCGCAAGTGTACCTTGTGGAGTTCCTGAAGATTCAGAAGTTTGCGGAATTGAAGTAACATGAACATAAGAACTGCCACCGCCTAAGTATAAAGGCTGTCCAATTCTCAAGTCATCTACTTGAACTCCATACATTGATAGATAGAACTCAGAAGCACGATTACCACCTAAAGCAAGTCTTTCAAGATAACGTTGTAAAGCGTTAGCGTATCGCAATTCATTAATTGATATTGTTGTCTGTGTAGTAACTTCACGGCCAGTAGTGGCTGATGGAGCTACTACTTCAGAAGGACCAATCGCTTGTGTATTATTAAATATACGCCACGATGTAGATGCAATTTGAGCATTATTAGAACCAACAGGAATAGTAGAAGCTCCTAAAACTTGTGCATTGCTGAGCTCGGGATTCAACTGCATAGTTTGCTCGCCATTTACACCATAATGCCATACAACAGGCATTTGAGGAATGAGTACATCAGAGCCGAGTGTTACAGGCTGTCCTTTCTGAGTCCATGGGAGCGCTGTTGTAAAATAGTCCTTTTCTTTAGAAATAGGCAATAGAGTATTGATAATATCTCTATATTGAGCGTTAAAGCCAGGTTGGACATCATTAACATCAATTATAGGTTGTTGTAAGTTTTCATCTCTAAAATAAGTGTCCCAAATAAGCCAATAAGCAAGGTGATGAAATAATGTAAAAGAAACTTGAGAACTTTCATCATACATAATTGGTCTACCGTTAGAATCTTCATTATGAAATTGAACACCTAAAAAATCTAACAATTTTGTACTTGCACTATTGGCCATAAAGGCATTAAACTGTATACCATTAATGGTTGTATATGGTGCTAAAATAGGGTTTTTTACAAAACCATCTTGTCTGATAAAGTCATCCCATTTATTCCAAATGAGGCGATAAGGCACATAAAAATAACGTTGGTAAACTTTAATGTTTTGCATTGAAGAAGTGGCTAACGGAGTTAATTGGATTCTTCCATAACTACGTAATGAAAACAAATCATCGGGTTTGACGTCGTCAATAAAGTTAGGAACGGCGTAACCGTGGTCCATTGTATAGCTGTTAGTGTAACTTAAATCAAATTGATGTCTTGGAAATGATTGAAGCATTACATCGCTAAATATATTAGCATGAGAATAAATACTATCCATAGTTTATAGCTTATTATTGTTCTTATTAGGTTGATTATTATTTTTGTCAACGACTTTGTTGTTTTCAAGTTTGGGAAGTGTCCAAGTAAATAACGTGACACCACTAAAACTACAAGTTATTGTTATTGAGAATAAATTGAGAACATTTTGTCCAAAATTGCGAATCAAATTACCCAGCTTTAGAATTTTCTTTCCATCATCTGAATCGGGTGAAGTCTCATTCTTTGCTGCCTCCATTATGATAGAAGTAAACTCAGGTTCTGAAACTTTTGTCAACTGATTTAACTTGTTAATAGCTTTTTCTTGTTTGTGTAATTCTTTAACTGATTGTTCTAATAAATTGAAATTCATAATGTTTTAATTTTGTGTTTGAAAAATAAATCTATTAAATGTTTCAAATGGTATAATATCAAGATAATCTAAAACTTGACCTAACATTCCAATTATACTACGAGTTTTGGGGTCCAGGTCGGGCGCAAAGCCTTTTTCAAATTGAGAATAATCATAATTATAGTTAAGTTTTTTCAACTTGTATTCCAACTCAGAAGATAAGGTATTAAAAGAAGATGTCTCGGCATCGTAAAAAGCTTTTCTTGTCATTCTCATTAATTGTATAAGAAGTGACCTTTTCTCAGCAGGAAGATAATCGAGGTTAACTCTTGAAATCGCATAATTAGCTAACTGAATTGCATTAGTGATATTCTGAGTTTCAGTTGTTCTATAATGGTCAAGTCCTTGTTGTGCAGCGTCTCCGATAAAACTGAAATCAGGAGCAACAGCATTACCAACAACAACAGGTTGAGCAGTGTTTGACTGACCGTAGATTAGATTGGGGTTCAAACCAGCGTCTTTAAATCTTTGCATCTGTGCAGCAGGTGAGTTATACTCTCTATTTTCTCTATACATGTCCATCTGACGTTCATAATTCTTTTTATTTGCAATAGCAGTAGATATAGCAGAGAAAGCACCGCCTAACAAGGGATTGATAGAAGATAACAAAGCGGAGGCAATAGGAGTTATAGTTGAAGGAACTTTAAAACCTGACAAATCTGTCGTAGGGTCTTGTAGTGAACCATAAACTGTAACATTTTCATTTATTGGAGGCATAGTGACTAAATTTTTTATTATTTATACTATATTGTAATTCATTATCTTTATGATACTTATAATGGACTGAAGTCATAAACTTTTCAAATTTTTCTTCCGGGGAATAGTCTGTCTTATCATCATTTTTAAAATAATTTTTTTCCAAGTGTTCAAATTTGTTCTGTTTTTCCATACGCACAAGCATAGCAGTGCGATTCATAGTAAATTCATCATCGTCAAGAAACTCTTTGAATTTCTTCTGATAATATCGGGGCATTTTATGCAACTTTCCATTTAGAGGAAATCTAAAAGTCTTGATTCCGTCTCCACGGTCTTGAAAAGTCTGCATTGCATTAACATGTTTAACATAACCAATTCCAATAGCTGGACGTGTAGATTGAAGCTTAATATTGCCATCTCTGTCGTTTCCTTTAAGAATGTACTTAGTAACATACTTTAAGGAGCCATCGTCAGCGTCCTGAGTATCTGTAATGCCATCATGCCAATGTTGGCGGACAACATCGTCCGTTATATTATCATCGGTAAACAACAAACCATGGTAATGAGGACGCTGTGTTTCGGGTGCATACTCACTAACTATAAAATATTTAAATTTATAACCTGCTTTTCGCATACGTTTTATAAATTTTTGTATATCTTCTTTGTTAGCTCTATAACCATATTCGCCAGATTCCTCGTCAAGATAAAAAGGTAAATTATCATTGCTATAAGTAAGTGTTATAAACTTAGTAAACTTATTGTCACGTTGTTCAACCTTAAAGCGCAGAAACCATTCGTCTCTCTTTTCCTTACGACACCAAGCGCATTTACCACATGGCACATAAATATATTTTTTGTCATTTTCTAATCTTCGTGGACTATGTATCTGTATAGGATTAATACATGGCATTATAACCTATAACCGCCTCTCGATACTCGTATAGTTATATACTTTCTTTCTTTTTTACTTTTCATTTTTTATACCTCCTTTCAAAATAATGATAGTTGATTGTTATAATTAAAATATACCATGCATTTTGCATTATTATTTAAAAATTCTTCAATGTTACCACCGTTATAATCTTGATATACATCATAAGTTTTCATATGGATGTTATCCCAATATTCATAAACACGTGTACAATATTTTCTTTTCTCATATCTATAGGTAGTCATAACATTATGTTAAATACAGGGGATTATTTGACCATGATGATTTTCTACGAAGTCAGCCAAGTAATTAAGATACACCCAATTAGCGTTTTCCTTGTTGCATTCCATTGCCATTTGATAGTATCTTGTATGCTGCTCGAATAATGTATAATAGATTTTTTTGTCCAATCTTGACATTACAGGCTTGTAAGTAACCATAAGCAGACCGTTTTTAAGTGTCTCAAAATCAAATTGTTTGTGTTCTACATCTATTTTCATAAGATTTAATTTGGTAAATAATATACATTATGTTAAATAGAGTTTGTAAAATATAAAGTCGTGAAGTAATTTCTACTCCACGACTTTATCTTCTTTTAGAATAAATTATTGTGCTCCTTCTAATGCTTTTGCTTTGTCCATCATTTTTAAGTTGACGTACAATGATTTGAGGATTTGTTTGATAGCTTCGTCTTCTGGTAACATTTCGTGTGCTTTTTCAACGTATGGCAAAGCTTGTTTTCTTACTTCATCGATTTGAGCCATCATTGCTTCATATTTCTTTGTTTCGTTGAGTGGCAACTCGTCAGCTTCGTGTTTCAAAGCATTTGATTTGTCGATATATATACCAGCGATGTTGATGTATGCATTTTCATCGTTTGGATTGATTTCGATAACTTTGTTATAGCAGTTCAAAGCTTCATCAACATTGTATAATGAAGATTCTGCATTACCGTAGATTGTACCTAAAATGAAGTAATAAACTGAATTTTCTGTGTTCTTTTCAGCCATTTCTCTGATTTGGTCTATGATTTCAGCTTCTCTTTTTAATTTTAAGTAAGCATTGATTTGTTCGTTGATAAGAGATTCATCTTCTGGGAATTTTTCTCTACCTTTTTGCAAATATTCAACCATAGCGTCATTGTTTTCTAAACCGCCTTGAGCGATTGCCATGTATTGATATACTTGAGGTGTTTCGTAAGAATCGTTCAATAATGTTGTGCAGAGTTCAATTGCTCTGTCATATTCATTTGCCATAACTGCGATTTGAGCAGCAACCATCAAAGCTTCGTTATCTTTTTGACCGACGATGGCCATTGTTTCGTAAGCATTGATATAGCTGTCGATAGCTTGTACGTAGTCGCCAGCATCATAAGCCATAGCGCCTTGGTTAAAATAGTTTGTTGTAACTGATTGAATATAAGTGAAAATTTCGCCACCATTTTGTTTGAAATATGTTTCATCTAATTCAACGATTTTTCTTAATGCGTCAGCTGTCTTTTTCAATGCCTCTGCATCTAATGAAGCGAAGTCTGGATATGTAGCTATTTTAAGATAAATAACTGCATAGTAGTGCCATGTTTTTGCATCATTCTTTGTTTCATCATGATTTGCTGCTAAATCAATAGATGTCTTTGCTCTTTCGAGCATGATTTTAGCGTTATTCATTTCTTTTGCAGCCTTATCAGCTCTGTTTTGAACCATAAGTTGCTCTGCTGTTTGTATGTAACTTTGAGCGTTTTTGTTGTAATTGTATGCATTAACGCGTTCTTTGTTTTGTGCCATAGATACATTAGCCAAGAAAGCCAACATAACTAATAAAAATGTCACTTTTTTCATTTTGTTTAATTTTTTAAATTATTGATTGTTATTTTCTGTTTCTTCTGTATTTTCAGTCTCTTCAGTTTCTTGTTCAACTACTTGTTCATCAACGATTTGTTCGTTTTCTAATGTTTCATTTTCTTCTAACAATTCGTCTTCAGTTTCGATGATATCTGCGCTAACTTTAGTAACAGCAGCGATTTCATCATTGTTGCGTAAGTTAATCAAGCGAACGCCTTGAGTTGCGCGGCCCATGACTCTCAATGTATCGACAGCAATACGGATCAAGATGCCTGACTTGTTGATAATCATAAGGTCGTCACCATCTTTAACGTCTTTAATTGCTATCAAATCGCCTGTCTTGTCAGTGATATTGAGTGTTTTGACACCTTTACCGCCTCTGTTTGTGATACGATATTCGTCTAATTCCGAACGTTTACCATAACCTTTTTCAGAAACCACCAAAATGTCAGATGAGCCGTTTGTATCGACGCAGATCAAACCTACTACTTCGTCTGTTTCTTCATCTGCCAATGTAACGCCCTTAACACCAGATGCGCTTCTACCCATTGGTCTTACTGTGCTTTCATTGAAACGGATAGCGCGACCTGAACGCAACGCCATCAACATTTCCTGTTGGCCGTTTGTTAGACATACTGACAACAATTCGTCGCCATCTTTAACAGTCAATGCGATGATACCGTTTTGGCGTGGACGAGAATAAGCTTCCAATGTCGTCTTCTTAATAATACCTTTCTTAGTTGCCATAATGACATAGTTATTATTAATGAAGTCCTCATCGCTCAATGTTGGAACATTGATAAACGCCTTGACTTTATCGCCAGGTTCGAGGTTGATAAGATTTTGTATAGCTCTACCCTTGCTTGTCTTTGTTCCTTCAGGAATTGAGAAAACTCTAAGCCAGAAGCACTTGCCTTTTTCAGTAAAGAACAACATGTAGTTGTGGTTTGTAGCCACGAAGAGATGTTCGATGAAATCTTCGTCACGAGCGTCGGAGCCTTTTGAGCCTTTGCCTCCCCTACTTTGTCTTCTATATTCGCTGAGATTTGTTCGTTTAATATAATTAAGGTGAGAAATTGTAACAACGACTGGGTCATCAGAAATCAAGTCTTCGATTCTGATGTCGTCAGCTGAATGGACGATAGTTGTCTTTCTTTCGTCGCCATATTTTTCTTTAATAGCAAGAAGTTCTGTCTTGATTATGTCGAACTGCATGCCCTCGTTGTCGAGTATTTCTTGGAGATGTTGGATAAGTTTTTGCAATTGATCCAACTCATCCAAAATCTTCTTGATTTCCAGACCAGCCAATTGACCGAGGCGATAAGCGACGATAGCTGCAGCTTGTGGGTCGTCGAATCCATATTGTTCCATCAAAGCTTGTTTTGCTTCTGAAGAACCACCTTTACAAGCGCGGATTGTTGCGATTATTTGGTCAACGATATCGATTGCTCTTGCTAGACCTTCTAATATATGAGCACGTTTCTTGGCTTCTCTTAAATCATGTTGAGTACGGCGTATAACGACTTCATGACGATGCTCTACATAATATTGAATAAGCTGTTTTAGATTCAATGTATAAGGGCGGCCCTTAACGAGAGCGACGTTATTTACAGAATACGAACTCTGTAAACCAGTCATTTGGAACAACTTATTAAGCACTACGCTTGATACTGCATCTTTCTTCAATTCATAAACGATACGCATACCCTTGCGGTCAGATTCGTCGCGGATGTCAGAAATACCTTCAAGTTTCTTATCATTAATAAGATCGGCTGTTTTCTTGATCATATCAGCCTTGTTTGTCTGATAAGGAATTGAAGTAGCGATAATTCTCTCGTGGTTGCCGTGTTGTTCGATAGTTGTCTCGCCTCTTAAAATGATGCGGCCGTGACCTGTTTCGAAAGCGTCTCTTACGCCTTCATATCCGTAAATAATACCGCCAGTTGGGAAATCAGGAGCCTTGATATATTGCATCAGTTCACTGATTGTTATATCTTTATTATCGATATAAGCGACGATGCCATCAATCACTTCGCTTAGATTGTGAGGGGCCATATTTGTCGCCATACCGACAGCGATACCGCTAGCGCCATTAACCAAAAGATTTGGTATCAAAGCAGGAAGTACGACTGGTTCCTTTTCAGAATCGTCATAGTTATTTTGGAAATCGACTGTGTCTTTGTCCAAGTCGATCAGCATTTCTTCAGCTATTTTTCTTAATCTGGTTTCTGTATAACGCATCGCAGCTGCGCCGTCACCGTCGATAGAGCCATAGTTACCTTGTCCATCTACCATTGGATAACGCATATTCCATTCTTGAGCCAAGCGAACCATAGCATCATAAACAGAACTGTCGCCATGTGGGTGATACTTACCTAAAACCTCACCTACTACTTTAGCAGATTTCTTATAAGGACGATTTGATAACAAGCCCATATCCATCATACCGTATAATATACGACGGTGTACAGGTTTCAATCCATCTCTAACATCTGGAAGAGCACGTGCAACAATAACAGACATCGAATAGTCGATGTATGATGTTTTCATGTGATTCTCAATGTTAATAGGAATTATTCTTTCTCCTCCTAATTGTTCTTCCATCATTTATTATTTAGATATTTTTTCTTTAAAATTAAGTAGCAAAGATAATGTTTTTTCCGTTTGTTTTCTCTATTAAAAATTATTTTTTTGCTAATTTTTTTTCGACTAAATGTTATTTACTGACAGATGAAAAATTGGTTTGGATTTTGTTTGTATATTTGCACAAAATTTTCTGTCAGGCATGACAAAAATGAAA
The DNA here is from genome assembly GCA_045631805.1 of Bacteroidales bacterium. Taxonomy (GTDB): domain Bacteria; phylum Bacteroidota; class Bacteroidia; order Bacteroidales; family F082; genus Limimorpha. The sequence continues at coordinate 32,709 of JAZQVL010000085.1, forward strand.
TTGATTTGTTATAGATATAAATTGATTTGTAAAATTTAATATAAAATATGGACGCAAAATTTTCTCCAAGAGTTCGTGAAATAATGTTTCGTAGTCATGAGGAAGCTGTGAAATTGGGAAACTCATACATAGGCTTGGAGCATCTTTTTTTAGGTATTATTGACGGCAAGGACAATGGCGTAACGCACATCCTTGATGAGTTAAAACTTGACATTGAAGCTTTTAAACAAAAATTAATTGCATCTATAAAGTCTAATATTGTCGAAAAAAACACTGCCGACAATATCCCTCTTACCAAGCAAACCGAAAGAGCATTGAAGTTCACATACATCGTCGCAAAAGAATTCAACTGTGAACTTGTAGATCCTGAACACCTTATGCTCGCAATTCTTCATGACGACAACAACATTGTTTCTCAAAGACTTGAATACGAAGGAATTAACTACGATATTTTCAAAAACAAACTAAAGGGAAGCGGCATTATAAAGCCGAATCCTATAAAAGAAGATATAGTTGAAGAACCAAAGGACACACTTTTTGATGACGACGACATTGAAGAAGTTAAGCCAAAAGAACCTGCACACAAATCATCTAACACCAAGTCGAAAACTCCTGTATTGGACAATTTCGGCCGTGATTTGACACGTGCTGCTGAAGAAAAGCGCCTCGACCCTATCGTTGGACGAGAGAAAGAACTTGAACGCGTAGCTCAGATTCTCAGTCGCCGAAAGAAAAACAACCCTGTCTTGATTGGAGAACCAGGTGTTGGCAAATCTGCCATTGCGGAAGGTCTTGCACTACGAATTGTTCAGCGCAAGGTGTCACGTGCTCTTTACAACAAAAGAATCATCATGCTAGACCTTGCCTCTGTGGTAGCAGGGACGAAATACAGAGGACAGTTCGAAGAACGTATCAAATCCATACTCAATGAGTTAGAGAAAAACCCTGATATAATTCTGTTTATTGATGAGATTCATACAATTGTTGGCGCCGGCAATGCAAATGGTTCACTTGATGCAAGTAATATGTTAAAGCCAGCTCTTGCCCGCGGAGAACTTCAATGCATTGGAGCAACAACATTGGACGAATATCGCCAGTATATAGAAAAAGACGGAGCTTTGGAACGCCGTTTCCAAAAGGTTTTGGTGGAACCAACAACTCCAGAAGAAACTATTGAAATCTTAAATAACATCAAGGATAAGTACGAAGACCACCATTTGGTCAAATATGAGCCAGAAGCCATTGAAGCCTGCGTCAAGCTTACAGAACGCTATATATCAGACCGTTGTCTTCCAGATAAAGCCATTGACGCTTTAGATGAAGCAGGCTCAAGAGTTCATATCAGCAATATGAATGTACCTTCAAAAATCACTGAATACGAACAAAGATTAGAAGAAATTCGTGAACTCAAGAAAATAGCCATCGCAGAACAAAAGTTTGAAGATGCAGGCGAACTTCGCAGCGAGGAATTGATTATCCTTGAAAAGCTCGAAGCCGAGAAAAAAGAATGGGAAGAAAGCAGCAATTCAAATAGACAAATCGTCACTAAAGAAAACGTTGCAGAAGTCATTGCCATGATGACAGGAGTTCCGGTACAAAGGATAGCTCATAACGAAAGCGACAAACTCATGAACATGGAGTCCGAAATACAAGGCTCCGTTATCGGACAAGATAACGCAATAAAGAAAATAGTACGAGCCATTCGTCGTAACAGAGCTGGTCTGAAAGACCCTAACAAACCAATTGGAAGCTTTATTTTCTTAGGACCTACAGGCGTTGGAAAGACATATCTCGCCAAGGTTTTAGCAAAATATCTCTTTGACTCAGAAGACGCCTTAATCAGAATAGACATGAGTGAATATATGGAGAAATTCGCCGTCTCTCGTTTGGTAGGAGCGCCTCCGGGTTATGTCGGTTATGAAGAAGGCGGTCAGTTGACCGAGAAAGTTCGTCGTAAGCCTTATTCTATCGTACTTCTTGACGAAATAGAAAAAGCACATCCAGACGTGTTCCATCTTCTGCTTCAAGTTCTTGATGACGGCCAACTCACAGACAGCTTAGGTCGTAAAGTTGATTTCAAGAACACTATTATCATCATGACATCCAACATCGGTTCACGTCAGTTGAAAGATTTTGGCCAAGGCGTTGGTTTTGGAACACAGGCTAAAAAAGACGGAAAAGACGAATACAGCCGCAGTGTAATTGAGAACGCATTGAAACGTTCATTTGCGCCAGAATTTTTGAATCGTATCGATGATGTTTTAATTTTCAACTCATTGGAAAAAACTGATATTCATAAGATTATTGACGTTGAATTAAAGAAAGTCTTTAAACGTGTCAGCGAAATGGGATATTCATTGGAACTCACAGAAAAAGCACATGATTATATTGCTGAAAAAGGCTGGGACGACCAATACGGAGCCAGACCGCTTAAGCGTGCAATTCAAAAGTACATAGAAGACGTTTTGGCCGAAGAGATAATCAAAACTAAAATCAACATCGGCGAGAAGATTATTATTGACTACGACGATGTAAAAGATGACATGATTGTTAATGTTATCCCTGCCGGAGAAAGAATATTGACCGAATAACAATATAATTACCAATCACATAAAGCGCATCAAAAGGTGCGCTTTTTTCTTTTCTTTTTAAGGAAAATTTTACTACCTTTGCAGATTATGAAGAATTTGTCAGAATATATAAATAATAGATTTTTTAAAGTCATAACGAAGGCCAGCAGAGAACTCAACTACGATTCTTATGTCATCGGCGGTTATGTCCGTGACATTTTACTCAATCGTCCTTCCAATGACATTGATGTCGTTACAGTCGGTAGCGGAATTGAGTTGGCAAAAAAGACTGCAAGCCTTATTGACGCCAAAAAAGAAGTAAAATATTATGGTCGCTTTGGTACTGCAATGATTCGCATGAAAGACAAAGAGATAGAATTTGTCGGTGCAAGAAGAGAGTCATACGAACCATCAAGCAGGAAGCCAATGGTTGAAGATGGAACCTTAGAGGACGACCAAAACAGAAGAGATTTCACAATCAACGCTTTAGCCATAAGCCTCAACGAACATAATTTCGGGGAGTTGATAGACCCATTTAATGGCGTCGAAGATTTGAACAATAAAATCATACGCACACCATTAGACCCCGACATCACTTATTCTGACGACCCATTACGAATGATGCGTGCTATTCGTTTTGCGACACAACTTAATTTTACCATTGAAGAAGAGTCGTTTAACTCAATAAAGAGAAATGCAGAGAGAATCAAGATTATCTCTATGGAACGCATTAACGAAGAGTTAAACAAAATGTTACTCTCTCCAAAACCAAGTATTGGTTTTAAATTACTCGATGCAACAGGTTTGCTAAAGATAATTTTCCCTCAACTTGCAGCACTGAAAGGCGTTGACGTACAAGACGGCAGAGGTCATAAAGACAACTTTTATCATACAATGGAAGTCCTTGATAATGTAGCAGAAGCAGGCGGCGACCTTTGGTTGAGATGGGCCGCTGTACTTCACGACATAGCCAAGCCATTAACAAAGAAATATGACAAAGGCATCGGATGGACATTCCACGGCCACGAGACAAAAGGCGCCAAAATGACACCTAAGATTTTCACAGCTCTCAAACTGCCTCTTAATGAAAAGATGAAATATGTCCAGAAACTTATTTCACTTCACCTCCGCCCTATCGCTTTGGTACAAGAAGAGGTAACAGATTCTGCAGTAAGACGTCTGCTTTTTGATGCTGGCGACGACATCGATGATTTAATGATTTTGTGTGACGCCGACATTACATCAAAGAATGAAGAAAAGAGAAACAAGTATCATAATAATTTCCAATTAGTTAGAAAGAAGTTAAAGGAACTTGAAGAAAAAGACCACCTTAGAAACTGGCAACCTCCAGTCAATGGTGAAGTCATTATGACAACATTTGGCATCACAGAAGGCAGAAATGTTGGCATTATCAAGACCGCTATCAGAGAAGCTGTTTTAGACGGCATTATTGGAAACAATTTCGAGGAGGCTTACGCATTCATGAAAGCCGAAGGTATTAAATTGGGATTAACTGTTGTACAAGAAGTTACAGAACCTGTTGAAGTAAAATCCAACGGACCTGTGCCAAACAAAATAGAGAAATAATGGATAAATACCTCGTCGTAATAGCAGGGCCGACAGCCTCGGGCAAAACAGCTACCGCCATCAAAGTGGCAAGAGCCCTCGGCACAGAAATCATCTCCGCCGACAGTCGCCAGTTTTATAAGGAACTTCCTATTGGCACAGCAGCTCCTACAAAAGAGGAACAATCTGAAGTTCAGCATCATATGATTCATAATCTTAATATTGAAGACAAATATGATGTCGCTGATTACGAAAATGATGTTCTCAATTTATTAAAAAAACTTTTCATAAATCACGATACCGTCGTTTTGACCGGTGGCTCTGGTTTGTTTATAGACGCCGTTTGCAAAGGCCTCGATTCGATTCCTGACATAAGCGATGAGGTAAGAAATAAAATCAATAAATTATATGATGAAGGCGGATTGACAGCTCTCCAAAACGAAGTTCAACGTCTTGATCCTGAATATTATAATATAGTCGATAAATATAATCCAAGACGACTCCAGCGTGCGGTTGAGGTGTGTTATCAAACAGGACTTCCCTACTCTTCTTTCAGAAATAACACTGCCAAAGTCCGTGATTTTAAGATAATTAAAGTCGCTTTGCTTTGGGATAGAAACGAACTCATTTCAAGAATCAACCTTAGAGTCGAGAAAATGGTTTCGGAAGGTCTTCTTGAAGAAGCTAAAGCGATGTATCCTAAGCGTCATCTAAATAGTTTAAATACTGTTGGTTACAAAGAATTATTTGAGTATTTCGATGGAAAAGTCAGTCTCAACGACGCCATTGAACAGATTAAAATAGACACACGTCAATATGCTAAAAGACAAATGACATGGCTAAGAAAGAATAATGATTACCAATGGTTTACAACTGACGAGATTTCAGAGATGATAAATTACATCAAATCTGTCATTTCTGAGAATAATATTCAATAAGTCCTTCTATCGGGCTTTTAATGATTTTGTTTATTTTCAAACCTTTATCTTCAAGACGTTCGGATAATATGTCTTGAAAATAATATGCTATTGACCCGACAAAACCTATTTCTATGTCTGAATTTGGTTTGAATTTTAAAATAAAGTATTCTATAAAGTCATCGAAACATTTTGAGCATAAACTTTTTATATAATCATGATTTATATTCTCATAAGCGAACTTTGAAAACATTGCTAAATATTTGGAAACCTGACTTTTATGATATACATTATCAATAAATTCTGATATATTCAAATCATATTCTTTTTCTAATTTGACGGATAACTCAGATGGCATTTTATTGTAAAAATAATCACGCACAAGAGTTCTTCCGATATGATTTGCGCTACCCTCGTCACCTAATATATAGCCCAATGAAACAGCTTTATCAACAATGTTTTCTCCATTATATAGACATGAATTAGAGCCGGTTCCCAAGATACATGCTATGCCTTCTTTTTTTCCAAAAATGGCATGACAAGCAGCCATTATGTCATGTGTCACAACAAAATTCGCATGAGGGAAAATTATTTTAAAAACATCTTCAATAAGATTGCAATTCTCTTGTTTACCGCATCCAGTTCCATAAAAAAATATTTCCGTAATATCTTGAAAATAAGATTTATATAATGACTTATCTAAAATTATACTTGAAATAAAATCCTTATCGGAATAATTCGGATTAAAGCCGCCAGTCTGCATGCTTAAAACAACATTTTCGCCATCCATGACAACCCAATCAGCTTTTGTAGAACCACAATCTATTATCAATTTCATTGTTAAATATTTTTTGCAAACATACAAAAAAGGCTGCTCAAAAAGAACAGCCCAATCATGAAAAAATTAGTAAAATTTAAAAGTTATATTGAAGCATTACCTGTAGTCTGTTTGCGTGACCATTGTCATCATTTTGATTTACACGCTTTCCGTAAAGATATTCAGCGCCGAATTGTACGTTAGGCTTTGCATACCAGAAGAAGTTCGTTGCTAAATAATAACCTTCTTTATATAAGCTTGTATCATCATAATTATCAGGCAAATCAACGTCAACTTGACTGAATGTGCATGACATGAAAGCCCTTTGGGTGAAGTTATATTGTAGTCCAGCATAATATGCCATAGAGTTGACATGTTCAAGTCTGCCCACTTCATCTTTGTCCTTTCTATTATTGTCAATACGAGGGACGAAATCGAGTTTTAAACCGCTAACATCTTGAATGTAAGGAGTTAAACCGCTACCGTATGCAAACTGATAATAGAATACGAGTTTTTGTTTAACAGTAATCAGACCACTGAGTTGGCAAGCGTATGTAGAAATGATATCATTTTTATCTTGGGCTACGTTTCTGTAATTGACATTACGAATCAAGCTGCTCAATCTTACGTGGCTGTTGTTGTTAGGTCCCCATGCATATTGAAGATAAGATGGAATGTCAGGAATGTATTGATTTGTAATACGTTGTTCGTGTGAGACTGCGAAATCTGTTGATGGCATTTCAAGACCGATACCTGCGCTGAAACGATTACCTCTTCCCCAGTGACTTCTGAAATTAAAGACGTCGTTTGTTTTGTATGTCAATCCATTAGGACCTTCCGAGTCGATGGTTGGAGGTATTGCTGCTGCATCAGTGAAAAGGCTGGTGGTTCTACCCAAGAGCAAGTCACCATATGTGATGTAAGCGTCTTGAATCTCAGGAGTGTAGCCACTGCCAGAGAAGTTCATATTGACGTAAGCGCCAAATTTTGCTTTCTTGTCGGAAAGAGAAACAAGGTTATAAAACAAAGTACTTTGATTTGCGTTGAATTGCATCAACATATCATTGCCAGGCTGAGGATTGATAGGAATAGCTGATGTGGTAAAATAAGCTGGATTGTTGATAGTACCGTCAAAATCCATCGACATAGTTCCTTTTACATAGCCACCAATACCCATCATATATTTCTGGCTTTTACTCATAAAAGCAAATGACGGCGTCTTAGGCGCATTGAATCTTTCTGGAGCATTCTCCTCAAAGATTATGACGTAGGTGCTGTCGTGAGGCAAATCATTGTTAATAATTAATAACTCTGCATGATGAGGCTTATGAGCCTTTGTGATAATAATTTCCTCTTGTGCATTGGATGTCAGAGGGATAAGAAAAATTGCACTTAAAATTGCAACGATAAATTTACTGTGTTTCATAATATAAATTTTATTGCTAAAACAATGATGTTTTGATAAGGTTCAATTATGTTGATTGGACTAAGATAAATTTTTCAGTATATATAAAAATATGTGTTTTTTTTATTAGATTTGCATTTCATTTTATAATGAGCATGTAATTGAATTTATTTTTAACAAAAAAGTAAAAAGAATTATGAGAAAATGGCGCATTGAAGATTCAGCAGAACTTTACAACATCAACAACTGGGGTGTAAACTATTTTTCTATCAACGACAAAGGAAATGTTGTCGTGACTCCAAGAGAAGGTTGTGCTTCTGTAGATTTACGCGAATTGGTTGACGAATTACAACTTCGTGACGTTTCTGTCCCGATGTTGATACGTTTCCCTGACATCATCGACACTCGTATCGAGACAATCAATTCATGTTTTAAGTCAGCGGCTGAAGAATATGAATATAAAGGAAAGAACTTCATCGTCTTCCCTATCAAAGTCAATCAGATGCGTCCTGTCGTGGATGAGATTGTAAGCCACGGAAAGAAATTCAATATTGGTTTGGAAGCTGGTTCTAAACCTGAATTACATGCTATCATTGCATCAAATACAGATACCAACTCATTGATTATCTGTAACGGATATAAAGACGAGAGCTTTATTGAGTTGGCTCTTTTAGCTCAAAAGATGGGCAGAACAATCATCATCGTTGTAGAGAAACTCAACGAATTAAAACTCATCACTCGCGTCGCAAAACGTTTGAAAGTAGTTCCAAGTATCGGTGTAAGAATTAAATTGGCAAGCTCTGGCAGCGGCAAATGGGAAGAATCAGGTGGCGACGGTAGTAAATTCGGTTTGACAACATCCGAATTGCTCGAGGCTCTTGAATATCTTGAAAAGAACAATATGAAAGACTGCTTGCGTCTTGTTCACTATCACATTGGAAGCCAAGTAACTAAGATTAGAAGTATCAAGATTGCTTTGAAAGAAGCAGCTCAGTTCTATGTTCAGTTACATAAAATGGGATTTAACATCGAATTCGTTGACGTCGGCGGTGGTTTAGGCGTTGACTACGATGGTTCTCGTTCAAGTAGCGCAAGCAGCGTCAACTATAGCATCCAAGAATATGTTAACGACGTAATCTTCTCTGTTGCTGATGCTTGCGACAAAAACGACTTGCCACATCCAAACGTAATTACAGAGTCAGGACGTGCTTTGACTGCTCATCACTCGGTTCTTGTTTTCGAAGTTCTTGAAACTGCTTCATTGCCAGAATGGGACGAAAGCGAAGAGATTTTGGAAGAAGACCATGAATTGATTCACGAACTTAACGAAGCTTGGGATAAACTCACCAACAAACAATCATCGATGCTTGAGACATGGCACGATGCTCAGCAAATCCGCGAAGAGGCCTTGGATTTGTTCAGCCTCGGACTTTTAGACATCAAATCAAGAGCTAAGGTAGAGAGATTGTTCTGGTCTATTGCAAGAGAAATCAACCAGTTGACATCAGAGTTGAAACGTATTCCTGAAGATTTTAATAACTTACCTAAATTATTGGCCGACAAATATTTCTGCAACTTCTCATTATTCCAATCATTACCAGATGCTTGGGCTATTGACCAGATCTTCCCTATCATTCCAATCCACAGATTGGATGAATATCCAAGCAGAATGGCAACATTACAAGACGTCACCTGCGACTCTGACGGCAAGGTTTCTTCATACGTGACAACAAAGAATCAGTCACATACATTGCCAGTTCACAATAAGACTAAAGACCCTTATTATATAGGTGTATTTTTGGTTGGCGCTTACCAGGAAATTTTGGGCGACTTGCATAACTTATTCGGTGACACCAACGCCGTTCACGTCACTGTTGACGAAAAAGGCTATTACATCGACCAAATCATTGACGGTGAGACAGTAGCGGAAGTTTTGGAATACGTACAATACAGTCCAAAGAAATTGGTTAGAACTGTTGAGTCGTGGGTTACAAGCTGCGTTAAACAAGGCAAGATCACTGTTGAAGAAGGAAAAGAATTCTTGTCCAACTACAGATCAGGACTTTACGGATATACTTATTTGGAATAGACACTGAGACGCAAAGTCATCGAGACTGAAGTGACGTTATCTACAGATATAAAAGGCAGCTTTAGGGCGGCCTTTTGTTGTTATGGTTGGTCAACATCAACAGACTTTGGGTATATCTTTTTCTCTCGCAAAAACGCAAAGTAACGCAAAGTTAACTCCTAATTCCTAATTAATTCAGACGTGTCAATCACATTATTGTCTATTTTTAAATGTGTGATTGACGCATCTCTACATTCATTTTTTGTTCCTCACTAATTTCACAATTCCAAACAAAAGTAAGCCTACTGCTATAATCCAAATCCATATTCTGATTATGTTATTATCTTTATCTTCAACATCAAGTTCTTGTTCTACAACTGTTTCAATTTTCGGACGTTCGATATATTTGTTTTCTTCAATTAATTGTAATGTATAATTGAGAACTTTATCACCATTTCTGCATTCTATTTCTTCTAATGAAATTCTTACGGGATAATC